>NZ_JAMYRV010000004.1:0-220665 GCF_040321555.1 Mesorhizobium sp. M0317
CACAGGGCCAGGCCTTCGAGACCTTCCGCCACAGCTACAATGAGGAACGTCCCCATGAGGCGCTGGGCATGGATACGCCCGCCCAGCACTACCGGTCCTCACAGCGCGCCATGCCCAGGACACCACCCGAGCCCGTCTATCCGGCCGAGGCCTCGGTCCGCCGCGTGCGCCACAATGGCGAGATCCGATGGAATGGCGGCTTCATATATGTCTCGCAAGCGCTGGCGGGCGAACCGGTCGCTGCGTTGGAGACCGAAGACGGACAATGGACACTCTCATTCCATGCCCACCCGCTCGGCATCATCGACACACGGCACATGAAGCTTGTCCGCCGCAGCGCCAAGCGGATTGGTTGGGGCGGCGCCAACGCTGGAAACAGTTGCGCTTGCCGTGCCATCGACCTTTGCCCATCATCGGCAATAACGCCGCCGGAAAACCCGGCAACGGAGCACAGATGCGCGACAAGCAGCCGAAATCCATCCTTCGCGAATTCCTCGACGGCGAGGCGGCGGGCGGCATCATCCTGATGGTTGCGGCAGCCCTTGCGCTGATCGTCGCCAATTCACCATTGGCCGAAACCTATTTCGTCGCTCTCCACGCCTATCTCGGCCCGCTCAGCGTGTCGCACTGGATCAATGATGGGCTGATGGCGGTGTTCTTCCTGCTGGTCGGCCTCGAGATCAAGCGCGAGATGCTCGACGGTCAGCTCTCGACCTGGCCGCGCCGCGTGCTGCCGGGCGTCGCCGCCGCCGGCGGCATGCTGGTTCCCGCACTCGTCTATGTCGCCATCAACCGCAACAACGCCGCCGCGCTCTCCGGCTGGGCGATCCCGACCGCCACCGACATCGCCTTTGCGCTCGGCGTACTGTCGCTGCTCGGCAACCGCGTGCCGGCGTCGCTCAAGATCTTTCTCACCGCGCTCGCCATCATCGACGATCTCGGCGCCGTCATCATCATCGCCATCTTCTACACAAGCGGCCTGTCGCTGGCCTATCTCGGTGCGGCCTTCGCCGTCATCGCGGTGCTCATCATGCTCAACCGCATGCGGGTGACGAGGCTGACGCCCTACCTAGTGCTCGGCGCCGTGCTGTGGGTGCTGGTTCTGAAATCGGGCGTGCATGCCACGCTGGCCGGCGTCGCGCTGGCGCTCACCATTCCGCTGAAAATCTCTGCCGGCAGCGGCCACGATCTCGACCATTCGCCGTTGCACCGGCTCGAACACGGCCTGCACAAGATCGTGCCGTTCTTCGTCATCCCGATCTTCGGCTTTGCCAATGCCGGCGTGTCGCTGGCTGGCCTGAGCGCCGCCGCTTTGGTCGAACCGCTGACGCTCGGAGTCGCCGCAGGCCTGGTGCTGGGCAAACTGGTCGGCGTCTTCGGCTCGTCGGCGCTTGCCATCCGTCTCGGCTTCGCCGACCTTCCGGTCAACGCCGGCTGGCTGCACATGATCGGCATTTCGCTGCTCTGCGGCATCGGCTTCACCATGAGCCTGTTCATCGGCCTGCTCGCCTTCGCCAACGACATGGCGCTGCAGGACGCCGTCAAGGTCGGCATCCTGGCGGGGTCCTTCGTTGCAGCGCTGCTGGGTGCCGCCGTGCTGCTGATGGCGCCGGCGGCAGGGGTGGAGGAGGTGGTGGAGTAGGTGTTCTTGGGTTCCTCGCCCCCGCAAAGCGGGGCGAGGAACTTGAGCTTCGTCTACTCGCTCTCTCCCGCCAGCGCCGGCACCGCCACACCCGCCAGTTCCGCCGCCAGCAGCCGCGCCGCACCCGCCCGTGCGATGCGCAGCATCAGCGCCTTGCGCGTTGCCGCCGCCATCCGGTGCTCGGGCGCATCGCGCAGAATCTCGGCGCCGTAGCCGTCGGAGAGGATGAAGCCGCATTCCTCCGGAAAAATATCCGAGGGCACGCCCGGATGGGTGGCGAAGAAGAAGCGGTCGGAGTGCAGCCGGTAATCAGGCCATTTGCGGTCGACGCGAAAATCCTCGATCGAGGATTTGATCTCGATGATCCAGATGTCGCCCTGCCTGGTCAGCGCCACAAGGTCGGCGCGCCGCCCGGTGGCCAGCGACAGTTCGGGCAGCACATGCGTGCCCATTTGCATAAGCAGCCGCTGCACGCCACGCCGCACCAGCATGGCGCGTTCCGACTGGCGGCCATCGATCAGGGGATTGAGGAGAATCGAGGAGATGATCGGCATGGCAGCCACCATGCCAGATTTTGTTCACGGTTTGAACCCTGTGTGACCAGGCGATTATCCGGTTGACAAACCCAAAGTGAAATAGGATTATATGCCTGACAGGCCGGCGCAGAGGAGAATTCAGGCCGCCCTGCTATCAATCTTTAATATATAACTCAAAAAAGGATACAATTATTCCAATAATTACGGCGAGATGAAGTGCTATATAGACGTATAGCAGGGGTTTACTATCGGTCTTTTTCCACCTATTTGCTCTGTTATCTAAAAGACTGAAATATATAAATATCATGACTGGCGTTGCAGCAAAAAGAAACATCGGAAGTGGCACGGAGCGCCTCAAAGAATCTATGGAACGCGAAACATACCGTGCGCAATTTCCGAAAGCTACCCAGCCGTAGGGGAATGGCTCCCCTTCCAAGATCACGAAATAATCACTGTGGGATCATCGCAAGCCGTATTCGCGCACTGGTATCAGTGCATGCTAATTGTATGAATCAGCGAATCGGAGCGGCTAATGCCCATTAAGCGCGAAGACGGATTTGAACGAGAACTAGAGCGGCTAGCACAATTGAGCGGCAGCGAAACCACTGAAGACAGGTTGCTTGTCTATGGGACCGACAAGGGCATCAAGATCGATATTCGATATGCGGGCGAAACACTTTGGATGACACAGGCCCAAATAGGTCAGTTATTCGGGAAGACGGTCTCGACCATATCGCGCCATATCACGAACGTTTTTGAAGAGGGTGAATTGGTTGAAGAGGGCAATTTGCAGAAAACGCAAATTGCTGGTGCCACCAAACCGGTCGCTCTCTACAGCCTCGATGTCATCATCTCGGTTGGCTACCGCGTTAATTCGAAACAGGCCACTCAATTCAGGATATGGGCGACCGAGCGTTTAAAGGAAATCCTCTTGAAAGGATGGTCCATTGACGTCGCTAGGATGAAGAACCCAGAGAGCCGCGACCATCTAAAAGAGCTAAAGGAGACCATACGAGACGTCCGATCTTCGGAGGCAAACCTATATCGGGAAGTTCGTAGCATCTGCGCAATGTGCCAAGACTATGACCCGCAATCCGAGGAGTGGCGAAACTTCTATGCGGGGATGCAGAACAAGCTCTTGTCGGCGGTCGCGTCTAAGACCGGCCCGGAGTTGATTTTGGAGCGGGCCAATGCCGATGCGGAAAAGATGGGCCTTACAACCTGGGCAAATGAAAACATCCGGAAAAATGATGTTTGGATCGCTAACAATTTTCTAGCTGGCGCGGAGATCAGGGAGAAAAACCGGCTGACAACAATGCTTCTCGACTATTTCGAGGATCAGGTAGACATCGGACGGCTTGTCATGATGGCTGAAGCAGAAGAGAGAATGAACGGGTTTATTAAGTTCAACAATCGTCCGCTTCTAACGCACCTTGGAAGCGTCAAACGTGAGAAGGCACAGGCTCACGCCGAACGCCAGTTTGAGAAATTTAAGGAAAAGCGTCGAACTTTGCGACAAGGAGGCTAGGCGCCAATCTTTTTCGGCTTTTCACGGTGTCTCCGAACCAGTGCCTTTATTTGCTCCGCTGAGAGCTTCGGAGCGCGGGCTACCTTTCCCACGGCAGCTTCAAAAGTGGCGTCGGATGGATCGCCCTTTAGCTTCCGAGCGGCATCTCGGAATTTGTCGATTTGCTGCTTAGGCTCTTCCGGCTTGTCCGTATGGGGCATCTCGAAAATCCGCATAGTGGATGATGATTAGATTGGGGTGGATCTCATAAATCACTTCGATTGAAGGCATATCGATTGAGCGGGCTCCGTCGAACACATAGCCTCGAATGGAGCCGGTATCGTTCAATGGACTGCCGCAATTCTCGTCACGCACAATGGTCCAAGTCACGTCTTCCCAAGCGTCGAAAGCCCTTGACCATTTTTCTTCGGCCAAATCTCTCGCGAGGCGCACGCGGTCTTCCTCGCGGCAATCCTTCATTTACATCAAACCCAGTTCCCTAGCGCGTGCGCGCAACCGAGTTGTCTCAGCGTCGTTAGGCTCACGGCCACGTCCAGCCAAGATAGAGTGGAACGGCAATGGCTCTTTCATCTTCGCGATTTCCCACCCGTAATCGTGAGAATATTCGCTCACTGATTTTGCCGTGTGCTTTCCGTCAATCTCTTTAATCCAGTAATCAATTTCCTTGGTTTCGGCGGGGTGGAAGACATTGCGCGGGGGCGGCACAAGGCCCTTGAAGACCCACTCATCACCAGTGCCTCGCCACTGCTCTACCAAGCGCAACGCCACCAGTTCATTGCGCACGTACATTCCATCGCGCGGGATAGGACCGTGCTTTTCGCGGATATAGGGTGCGCCTGTAATTGATTGGCCGGTCAACACGAAACTGCGGGCATCTGAGAACCACGCGACCTTGTACAGCTTGGTGGCGCCAAATCCAGCGCGAGCACCAGCGCCCCATATCACATAGTGAAATAGGTGCTTTAGGCGCTCTCTGTCATAAGGCCTGTCTGCCATTGCTCGCGTACGCCTTCGTACTAACCATGAGGCGAACCTACTGTTAGATAGGTTATCTCATGCCTCCTGACGATACATTAAACGCTTACCTTTTGCACCTACGAGCGCGATAAAAGCGCGGGTTCCGTCATCAACTCCCAAGGCAATGCGGTTGCCATAACGGAAGTCGAACTCTGCCAGATAGCGGTGCAAGTGCTGCTCACCGCAATGCTGATAGACGCCCTTCATGCCGCGCTTGAAGATCGAATAGAAGCCTTCCACGGTGTTTGTGTGGATGGTCTTTGCGCCTTCGTAGCGGAGATACTCGTCCTTGGAATGCGTGACGACATCGTGAGAGGCGAATTCCTGGCCCGCGCGGCGATAGATGCCGCTCTCGTCGGTCATGAGAGCAGTTTCCCTAGCGATGTTGGCTCGAACCATCGGCATGACGTTGCCCATGCGGGCGGTACCGACGTGGAAGGAACGGGCGCGGCCACCACGCTCAACCAGCGTAACGACCGTGTTCTTGTGGGCGCCACCGCACGCTTGACGGGAGCGTTAGCGAGACGGCCAATGTAGGTCTCGTCAACTTCTACGGTCTTGCCGTTGCCGCCAAGCGGGGAGAAGTCGCCAGACGCCATCGCAAGACGAATGCGGTGGCACAGGAACCAAGCGGTCTCATACTTGCATTCGAGTATGCGGTGCATCTGGTGGGCGCTGATGCCCTTCTTAGAGGCACACATAAGGTGGATAGCCTGAAGCCACTTGGTCAGTGGCATATGGCTTTCCTCAAAGATCGAACCCATGCGGACGGTGAACTGCGAGCGGCAAGCGCTGCACTTGTACAGGCCGTGACGCTCGACACCATTGGGGTTCTTCTTGGAGGGCTTGGTGCGAACGCCCTTCAACGAGTAGTGGCGATCAACAGAGCCGCACTTTGGGCAGACCGGACCATTCGGCCAAAGGATGCCTTCCACATGCTCGAAAGCCTTGGCTTCGTCGTGGAACTCGGGGCGGGACAGAACGGACATGGAAATCTCCTATGCCCTTACCCCACGTAATCACTTTGGGTTTGTCAACCGGATAATCGCCTGTGCCATGGCGATGTATGATTGACAAACCATAGGCGAATTTTCTCTCGCAATGATAAGAAGCACGGTCCTTGGCACGAGGGGAGACACCATGGGGTTTTTGGGATTCATCAACCGGCTTTTCCCCGCGACCGAAGAGTTGCGCCGGTACTCAGCGATCGCGGGTCCCTATTCATTCATGTTTCTGGTGAAGCGCATCCCAGCCGAAAACCGGAAATTCGTACGCTTCCGCCTCAGCCATATGGGAGCGGTCCAGGATAGTTGCACATTCAGCGTCGAGGAGTTCGGTTCCCTCGTTGATGCCGTCCTGAAGACAAAGGCAGAGCTAGATGACCCACTGCTCACGAGCGCTACCCAGCCGTAGGGGAATGGCGGCGATTATACGGTTGACAGAACTGAGGCTGCGACTTGATCCGAGCGCCTTCCGCGATCGCACCATATCTGTATCGGCGCGGTCCGGTATTGCTCCGGAACGCCCCTGCGTCCGCCGATCAACTTCCGTTCTTAGCTATAAGGCGGCCGGACTAAAGTCTTGCGCCGTGAACGCAAAGGTCTGATGTAACCGCTTTGGTTCCGTTCTTGTCCCTTGGACGTTCCCGTATTTTAGTCAGTCGAGATACTACCTATATGGCCGAAGCCGGCCTGTTCTCGAGTAGCGCAGCCCCCGCAATGTCATCCAAAATCGGGCAATCCGGCCGGTCGTCACCATGGCAGGCCTGGATCAGCGTCTGCAAGGTCGTGCGCATCGACTGCAGCTCGCGCACCTTTTCCTCGATGGCGCTGACATGGGCGGCGGCAATCTCGCGCACATCGTGGCTGGCGCGGCTGCGGTCCCGGTAGAGCGCCATCAGCTGGCGGCAATCGTCGATTGAAAAGCCGAGGTTGCGGGCGCGGCGCAGGAAGGCTAGCCGATGGATGTCGTCGCTGGAATAATCGCGATAGCCATTGCCGGCGCGCGCCGGGGCGATCAGGCCGATCTCTTCATAGTAGCGGATGGTCTTGGCCGGCAGGCCGGACCGCGCCGCGGCGTCGCCTACATTCATTGTGATTCCTCGATGTGGTTCCCTGATTCTAGGCTATCCGACAGGACCGACCATTGTTTTTCCTTCACAATCCCGTGAGTCCTGTTGCCGAAATGCCATAGTTGACGGCTTACCGGCACGTAAGCTCCTGCATATAGGCATCGCGCGCTTGGCAAGCAAAGCAAATGCCAGCATGAATGGTTTCAGGAAAAGCGGCCGTAACGTGTCGCGACATCTTGGCGGGGCATCGGACCATTTCATGCGCATGAAGTCATTTGCAATCGTCGCCGCACTTGCGTTGTCGGCCGCGATCTCGGGTTGCAGCACGATCGGCTCGCAACTGTTCACCAACAACTACGGTTCGGTGAACGATGCAGGCTACCAACTGCCGCGCATCCCGATCGAGAGGGTGCCGCTGAAGTACCACCGGCAAGAGGTGAACTACGACACCTCGGAAAAGCCGGGCACCATCGTCGTCGATACCCAGAACAAGTTTCTCTACTTCGTCGAAGGCGACGGCCGGGCGATCCGCTACGGCATCGGCGTCGGCCGCGAAGGCTTTGAATGGCACGGCACCGCCCATATCGCGCTGAAGCGCGAATGGCCGACCTGGACGCCGCCGCGGCAGATGATCCAGCGCCAGCCGGAGCTAGCGAAGTTCGCGAGCGGCATGGAGCCGGGCTTGAAGAACCCGCTCGGCGCGCGCGCCATGTATCTGTTCAACAAGGGCGGCGACATGGGCTACCGCCTGCACGGCAGTCCGGAATGGAATTCGATCGGCAAGGCGATGTCGTCAGGCTGCATCCGGCTGATGAACCAGGACATCATCGACCTCTACGACCGAACGTCGGTCGGCGCCAAGGTCATCGTGATGTAGGACCATGATCCGGAACCGAGGTCCACGAAAGCGAAAAGTGGAACCGGTTTTCGGGAAGACCATGGTCAAAATAGGCGTTACCCTTCGTACGCGGACCGTCTAGGCAACAACGGACGTCCAAAACAGAAAACCGGGCAATCTGGCCCGGTTTTTTGTTGCTCGCTCGAATGCGTGAAGGGGTCTTAGGAGACCTGCTCGACCTGCTGTACTTCCGGCACGAAGTGGCGGAGCAGGTTCTGGATGCCGTGCTTCAGCGTCGCCGTCGAGGACGGGCAGCCGGCGCAGGCGCCCTTCATGTGCAGGAACACGGTGCCGTTCTCGAAGCCGCGGAAGGTGATGTCGCCGCCATCCTGGGCAACCGCCGGGCGCACCCTGGTGTCGAGCAGTTCCTTGATGGTGATGACCAGTTGCTCATCGGCCTTGTCGTAGAATTCGCCGGTCTGGCTGGTCTCGGCGGCGGGGCCGGCATTGACCATGACGGGCGCGCCCGACATGAAATGCTCCATGATGGCGCCGAGGATGGCCGGCTTCAGGTGCTGCCAGTCCGGGCCGTCCTTGGTCACGGTGATGAAGTCATAGCCGAAGAAGACGCCGGTCACGCCGGGGATCTCGAACAGGCGGCCGGCCAGCGGCGAGGCGTTGGCTGCACTGTCGGCGTCGCGGAAATCGGCGGTGCCTTCGACAAGCACTTCCTTGCCGGGCAGGAACTTCAGCGTTGCCGGGTTCGGCGTCGATTCGGTCTGGATGAACATGGCCGTCTCCGTGCCCCAGTCGGGCAGCTAGTTTGGAATAGTTCTAAATAGGCTCAATCGGCTGTACATTCAAGCGAAACGCATCGCTCAAAATGGCTGGCTGGCGGAATGTTTTTGCTGGCTGGGAAGGAATCCCGCGCGGGCTATAAATCCAGGATCGTGATGTTATCCGAACCGCTTCACACTTTCCCGCATCACTCTCTATGCGAGGCTGTCAATCTCCTCGTCGGAAAGGTTCTGCGGCACCACTGTGACGGGAATAGGGAAGGCGGCGCCCTTGCCGGCAACAGCCCCGACCAGCGGCCCGGGTCCTTCCTTGCCGGCACCTGCCGCCAGCACTAGGATGGCGATGTCCTGGTCTTCCTCGATCAGCTTGTGGATCTCTTCGGTCGGCTTGCCTTCGCGCACCACCATCTCGGGCTCGATGCCGAGCTTCTGGCGCACCTTGTTGGCGTAGCCGTCGAGTGCCGCGCGCGCCGTGGCGTTGGCTTCCTCGCGCATGATCTTCTCGACGCCCAGCCAGTGCTGAAAGTCGTCCGGTGTGATGATGTAGAGCAGCACCAGCGTGCCGCTGGTGCTCTGCGCCCGCTTGGAGGCGTAGGCGACGGCGCGCTCGCACTCCGGCGTGTCGTCGATGATCGTCAGGAATTTCCTGCGATGGCCGGCTTCGCGACTGAGGCGTTTGGAGACCATGTCTATCTACTCGATGTTTTCGACCGCAATCTGCCACCGCGACAGACCGGCGGCAAGCCGCCGGCCTTGGGCCAGAATGGTGCGGTGCACTGACGGTAGGATCAGCCCTGCAACAGGCCGATAATGTCGCGTACCGTCTTCATGGTGGTCTCAGCCAGCGCGCCGGCGCGTTCGCCGCCGTCTCTCAGCACCGCGTCGACATAGGCGCGGTCGCCCTCGATACGGCGCATCTCGCCGGCGATCGGCGCCAGTTTTTCCACGGCAAGGTCGGCGAGCGCCGGCTTGAACACGGAAAACTGCTGGCCGCCGAATTCCTTCAGCACGTCCGCCTTCGACATCTCGGCCAGCCCTGCATAGATGCCGACCAGGTTTTCCGCTTCCGGGCGGCTTTCCAGGCCGTCGACTTCGCTTGGCAACGCTTCCGGGTCGGTCTTGGCCTTGCGGATCTTCTTCGAGATGGTGTCGGCATCGTCGGTCAAATTGATGCGCGACAGGTCGGACGGGTCCGACTTCGACATTTTCTTCGAACCGTCGCGCAGGCTCATGATGCGCGCCGCCGGCCCGCCGATCACCGGTTCGGTTATCGGGAAGAACCCGTTTACCGTCTCTTCGCCGACCTGCATCTCGACGCCGACGCCAAGACTGGCGATGCGGCTCGAAAAATCATTATTGAACTTTTGCGCGATGTCGCGGGTCAGCTCCAGATGCTGCTTTTGGTCCTCGCCCACCGGCACATGGGTCGCGCGGTAGAGCAGGATGTCGGCCGCCATCAGCGAGGGATACGCAAGCAGGCCCAGCGAGGCGTTCTCGCGGTCCTTGCCGGCCTTGTCCTTGAACTGCGTCATCTTGTTCATCCAGCCGATGCGCGCCACGCAGTTGAAGATCCAGGCAAGCTCGGCATGCTGCATCACCCGCGACTGGTTGAAGACGATGTGCTTCTTCGGGTCGATGCCGGAGGCAAGGAAGGCCGCGGTGATCGAGCGGGTCTGGTCGGCGAGGTCGTCATGGACGAGTTGTGCCGTCAGCGAATGCAGGTCGACGACGCAATAGATGCAGTCGGACGTTTCCTGCAGGGCGACGAATTTCTTGATGGCGCCGAGATAGTTGCCGAGATGCAGATTGCCGGTCGGCTGTACCCCGGAAAAGACGAGCTGTTTGAAGGCGGTCATGGGTTCCTCATGGCTTGTGGAGGGCCGTATAAGCGTGATTCCGAAAAGTTGCAGACTTTTCGGAGCCAATCACGCGGCTGGAAACCACGCGCGGCGAGTCTTGCGACGGCGTGCTTATGGACGAAGGGGCGGAGAGGATCAAGAGGCGGGGATGGCGCGGTCGCGTCTGATGCCCCTGTATATTGACCCGACAGGCTGGCGCCGCCCTCATTGTCCTGCCGGACATTTCTCCCCGTATAGAGACGGGGAGAAAAACGCCGTCATCGCCCGCTTCGCCAATCGCCAGAGAAAGCGCTGGCGCCATGTTCAGCCTCCCCGTTCACGGGGAGAAATGCCCGGCAGGGCAATGAGGGGCGGCGCTGACATCGACATTTATGATATATTTGTACCTGCATTGCATATCATCGGATGAGAAATCGATGCCCGCCGTCAACAACGAGGAAGCCCCAAAGCCCCGACAGGACCACGAGACGCCGCTTGAAACAGCGGCGCGGCTTCGGGCCGAATTCGGGGTCGAGCTTAGCAAGCAGGCACCCGAACCGCTGCCACGCTCGGTTTACGACAAATTGTCTGGCGAAGTTTAACCAGGTTCTACGGTTAGGCTACGGATCTGGAGACTGTTCCGTGACCGGCGGTGTGCCCTTCCGCCCAATATTGCGCCGGATCATGCCGAAATCGGCGCCGCCGGTGGCAAAGGCCGTGATGAAGTAGAGCAGAGCGCCGCCGGCTACCAGCGCCAGCAGCGTCGTTGCCTTGATCACCAGTGGCGAGCCGGGGCCGAGCCTGACGGCCAGCCAGTGCTCGGCGAAATAGAGCGCCACCGCCATCACCGCAGCCGACAGCACCAGGCGCGGAATGCGCTTCAGCAATGGCACGTCGCGGCCCCAATGGCCACGTCGGATCAGCACCGCAAGCAGCATCACCGCGTTGACCCAGCCGGCGACGGCCGAGGCCACCGCAATGCCGGGCGCGCCCATTTTCGGGAACAGCGTCAGCGCGGTGATCACGTTCACGCCGACCGAGATGGCGGCGAACATCATCGGCGTGCGCGTGTCCTCGCGGGCGAAATAGCCGGGAGTGAAGGCCTTGATCAGCACGAAGGCCGGCAGGCCGAGGCCGAAAATCGCCAGGATCGCGGCCACGGTCGGCGTCGAGCCGTTGGCGGCGAAGGCGCCGCGCTCATAAACCAGCCGCACGATCGGCTCCGCCATGACCCACAGTGCCGCCGCCGCCGGTAAGGTCATGAACAGGGTGAACTCGACCGAGCGGTTCTGCAGATTGGCCGCCTCGACCAGATTGCCCGATTTCAGCGCCCGCGACAGCTCCGGCAGCAGCACGATGGCGACGGCAACGCCGACGACGCCGAGCGGCAGTTGGTAGATGCGGTCGGCATAGGCAAGCGAGGACACGGCGCTGTCCTGCGCCGACGCGATCGCCGTGCCGATCAGCTGGTTGATCTGGGTGATGCCGCCGGTGATCGCCGCCGGCAGCGCCAGGATCAGCAGGCGCTTGACGTTGGGCGTCATCTTCGGCCGGCGAAAGCCGATGGCGATGCCGGCATTGCGCACCGCCACCCAGACGATTGCAAGCTGCACCAGCCCCGCCGCCAGCACGCCCCAGGACAGGCTGAAACCGACCTCACGGGCATCCATGCCGTGGTACCAGGCGTAGCCGAGCACGCTGATCAGGATGATGTTGAGGAAAGCCGGCGCCACGGCAGCCGCGAAATAGCGGCGCAGCGAATTCAGCATGCCGGCCATCATCGCTGCGAGCGACATGCAGATGAGATACGGGAACATGATCGTCGCCAGCAGGACGGTCGTCTCGAATTTGCCCGGCGTGTCGGCAAAGCCCGGCGCCACGAGATAGCGCACGATCAGCGGCATCGCCAATTCCATGACGATGGTCAGCGCCAGAAGTGCGGTGAACAGGACGCCGAACACTTCCTCCGAAAAGCGCTTGGCGCCGTCGGTGCCGTGGGTCTCGATCTCTTTGGCAAACAGCGGCACGAAGGCGGCGTTGAAAGCGCCTTCGGCAAACAGCCGGCGAAACGTGTTGGGAAACTGGAAGGCGGCGTTGAAGGCGTCCGCCACCGGCCCGGTGCCGAGTGCGGCCGCCATCAGCATTTCGCGGCCAAAGCCAAGGGCGCGGCTCATCAGCGTGCCGGACGCAACCGTGGCGAATTTCTTGACGAGGCTCATGCGCGGGGAGATTGCCTGGATGATTGGGACAAAGGGGATGATTGGGACAAAGGGGGTGATCGGGACAAAGTGATGGTCACTCGGCCGCCGCCTTGGCCTTGCCGCCGCGGTCTGGGACAACGCCTTCAAGTGCCGCGATCAGCCTGGCGTGGATGGTGGCGGTGCGTGCCGGATTGTCGATCTTCTGCCCCGTAAGGTCGGTGACATAGAAAGTGTCGATCACCTTCTCGCCGAAGGTGGTGATGTGAGCCGAGGCGATGTCGAGCGAGAGATCGGACAACGCACTGGTGATTTCCGACAACAGCCCAGGCCGGTCCAGTCCCTCGACCTCGATCACCGAAAACCGGTTCGACAGCGTGTTGCGGATTTCGGCGCGCGGCGGAATCTTGAACACCTTGGCGCCGCGGCGCGGCCGGGTGCGCTTCTCGATCATCTCGGGCAGCCAGCTCTTGCCCGACAGCACGTCCTCGATCAGCCGGCCGACGCGCTCGGCGCGGCGGCGCTCGTCCTCGTCGCGGTCGAATTCCCGTGAGATCAGGATGATGTCCAGCGCGCGGCCGTCGGACGTGGTGAAGATCTGCGCGTCGACGATGTTGCCGCCGGCTCCCGCACAGGCGCCGGCAATGACCGAAAGCAGGCGCGGATGATCCTGCGCCAGCACGGTGATCTCGGTCACCGCCTCGAATTGGTGCGTCCTGACCACGGTGGCGAGCTTCTTGCCTGCCGCGTCGGCTTCGCGGATGAATTCGGCATGGCGCAGCTGATCGGGGAGGTCGACCGTCAGCAGATAGTTCTCGTAATGCAGGCCGACATAGCGCTTGCGGGCCTTGTCCGGCCAATCGGCCAGCGCCTCGGCCAGTCGCTCGCGCGCCGCCGCCGTCCGCTTGGCGCGCGACACTTCCGAGAAGCCGCCGGTCAAAAGCAGTTCGGTCTCGTAGTAGAGCGTGCGCAGGAGCTGGCCCTTCCAGCCGTTCCACACGCCCGGCCCGACACCCCTGATGTCGCAGACGGTCAGGATCAACAGCATTTTCAGCCGCTCGACCGATTGCACGATCGAGGCGAAATCCTCGATCGTCTTGCGGTCGTTGAGGTCGCGCGTCTGCGCCGTCATCGACATGACCAGATGGTTCTCGACCAGCCAGGCGACGGTCTCGGTGTCGGCGGCCGACAGCCCCATATGCGGGCAGACGCGGCGTGCGATCCGGGCGCCGGCCTCTGAGTGATCCTCCGGCCGGCCCTTGGCGATGTCGTGCAGCAGCACCGCGACATAGAGTGCCTCGCGGCTCTTCTCTAGCCCCGGCATCAGCGTGTGCGAGAGCGGATGCACCTTTTCGCCGTCGCCGCGCTCGATCTCGGCCAAGACGCCGATGCAGCGGATCAGGTGCTCGTCCACCGTATAGTGGTGATACATCGAGAACTGCATCATGGCGACTATTCTGCCGAAATCGGGGATCAGCCTGCCGAGCAGGCCGGCCTCGTTCATGCGCCGCAAATTAAGCTCGGCATTGCGGTCCGAGGTCAGGATGTCGAGGAACAGCCGGTTGGCCTCCTCGTCGCGCCGCAGCGACTTGTTGACCAGACCGAGCGAGCGGGTGAGCAGCTTCAGCGCATCGGGATGGAACTCCAGCCCGTGCTTGTCGGCGAACCAGAACAGCCTGAGCAGATTGACCGGGTCGCGCTCGAACACGCTGTCGTCGGCGACGTTGATGCGGTGATTGTCGACAATGAAGTCCGACGTGCCGGCCAGCTTGCGCTTGCGGCGCTGGAAGGTGAGGAAGATGCGGTTAAAGCCGGGCACATGCTTGGCCTGCTCTTCCTCGAGCGCGGCGCAGAAGATGCGGGTGAGGTCGCCGACATCCTTGGCGACGAGGAAGTAATGCTTCATGAAGCGCTCGACCGCCGACAGACCGGGATGGGTGGTGTAGCCGAGACGTTCGGCAATCTCGCGCTGGATATCGAAATGCAGCCGTTCCTCGGCCTTGCCGGTGAGGAAATGCATGTGGCAGCGCACCGCCCAGAGGAAATCCTCGGCCTTGAGGAATTCCCGGTATTCGGCCTCGGTGAACACAGCCTTGTCGACCAGTTCCTCGCCTGTGCGCACGCGATAGAAGTATTTGGCGATCCAGAACAGCGTCTGCAAATCGCGCAGGCCTCCCTTGCCGTCCTTGACGTTGGGCTCGACCAGATAGCGGCTTTCGCCGGCCTTGGCATGGCGATCGTCGCGTTCGGCGAGCTTGGCCTGCACATATTCCGGTCCGGTGGTGCGCACCACTTCATGGTCGAAGCGGGTGAGCAATTCGTCGAAGAGCTTCTGTTCGCCCCACAGGAACCGCGCTTCCAGGATCGTGGTGCGGATGGTGATATCGCTGCGCGACAGCCTGAGACACTCGTCGATGTTGCGGGTGGCGTGGCCAACCTTCAACCCGAGGTCCCACAGCATATAGAGCATATATTCGACGATCTGTTCGCCCCACGGCGTCTGCTTGTAGGGCAGCAGGAACAACAGGTCGATGTCGGAGCCCGGCGCCAGCGTGCCGCGGCCATAGCCGCCGACGGCAACGACCGCCATGCGCTCTGCGGTCGAGGGGCTTTTCACCCGGTAGACGTGGGTCGCGGCGAACTCGTAGAGGGCGCGGATGATCTCGTCCATCAGATGCGACAGCCGGGCGGCGCAGGCCGTGCCGCTGCCATCGTCCATCAGCATGCGCTCGGCAACCTTGCGGCCCTCGGTCAGCCGATCCTTCAGCAGCCGGAGCGCACCGACGCGCGCGCCGGGCTCGATGCCGCTGGCCGCCGAGATCAGCGCCGTCATGTCGCGGCGCAAAGCCTCGCTGTCGATCAGCGCGTCGAGCTTGAGGGAGATTTTTGCCATGGATTGCCGGTGGGCCTCGCCTTTGCGCGGCGTCTATAGCGCGTTTTCACGGCGCTGTGTATGGGGCGGACGGACGCGTCGGCCGCGATACCAGAAAGGGATGATCATCTCGCGCCGGAGCCGGAAGAGATCGGCGATCTGCCGCGTCAACCGCCTGGCCTCGATCCCTACCTTGGCGGTGATTGGCTTCTGGCGCTGTTTACCTATCCCGCTTGCCACCCATTCCTCTGTTCGCTCCTGCTTGAGCAGGCTTGGCAATCTCACCGGACTGTCGCCGAGGAATTGTGCCTGCAGGCACAATGCCGGGACGAGTTGGTAAATGACCTTGTCGGACGAGGTCGCAAAACGCGGATTGAAGATGAGGTGATCGACGGGAATGCTGATCTCGTTCGTTGCCGCAAGAAGGTCCCGCGCGGCCTGTCTGGACAGGATGTATCCCGCCGTACCGATATGGAGCCCGTGCAGTCTGCTCGCGGAAAAACCGTGGCCGCAGGCGACTTGCTTGCGTGAAATTACGGTCCGGTTGAAGAACGTTTCAAGCTTGACGATGTCCGCATCGGCGGGAATCCAGCCCGCATCGGCAAGCAAAGCACCGGCTTTGTCCGGGAAAACGACATCGTCCTCGAAAATCGCCGCGTAAGCATCCTCACCTGCCGCGATCATCGACCAACACTGTTGGTGGCTGAGCAGGCAGGCAATCTCGGCGTCGGCCAGACGCAAATGCTTCTTGCCCTGCGGCATTTCGGCCAGATCCGGCCGATCTCGCGCATCGATGGCGGCGACCCGCTCAAACGCGATGCCGATGCGGGCGAACTCCGCCGTTACATGGGCGAGGCGATCGCGGGACCGATCGAGATTGATAATCAGGCATTTCATTTGGGTGGGATCGATGCAGTGGGACGCGCGTCCATAGCATGGGAACAAAGTCGCGTAAGCGATTTTCCCTCGATGTGCGCGATGACGGCCACGATCGAAAAGTGGAAATCGCCCCTTGACCTTCCAGTTACTGGAAGCACTACCTCCTCACCCAGACAGATATAAGGCACTTTTCGATGGCGCATTCCGAGCATCACCACCACGCGGCCGATGGCAGCTGCTGTGCGGCAAAGGCTGCTGAGCCGGCCGCCGAAGCCGTGGTGCGCGATCCGGTCTGCGGCATGAGCGTCGATCCGGCCGCGGGCAAGCCGACGGCCGAGCATGGCGGCCGTCTCTTTCACTTCTGCAGCGAGGGTTGCCGTACGAAATTCGTCGCCGGGCCCGAAAAATACCTGACCGCCACCGACCCCGTCTGTGGCATGAGTGTCGACCGCGCTACCGCCAGGCATTTTTTCCGCCACGAAGGCCAGGGTTTCTATTTCTGCTCGGCCGGCTGCCAGGCGAAGTTCGAGGCCGAGCCACAAAACTATCTCGGCGACAGGCCGGCGGCGTCGCCAGTGCC
This sequence comes from Mesorhizobium sp. M0317, assembly GCF_040321555.1. Lineage (NCBI taxonomy): Bacteria > Pseudomonadati > Pseudomonadota > Alphaproteobacteria > Hyphomicrobiales > Phyllobacteriaceae > Mesorhizobium > Mesorhizobium sp. M0317. The sequence continues at coordinate 16,797 of NZ_JAMYRV010000004.1, forward strand.
GAAAGGCACTCAATACACCTGCCCGATGCATCCCGAAGTGATAAGAGACAAGCCCGGCTCCTGCCCGATCTGCGGCATGGCGCTTGAGCCGATGGGCGTTCCCACTGGCGATGAGGGCCCGAACCCCGAACTGGTAGACTTCACCAGACGGTTCTGGGTCAGTGCGATGCTGTCCGTGCCGCTGCTGATCGTTGCCATGGCGCCGATGCTCGGCCTGACGTTCCAGGCGTTTGTCGACGAGCGCACGATGGTCTGGCTGGAATTGGCGCTGGCCAGCCCGGTGGTGCTGTGGGCGGCCTTCCCCTTCTTCCACCGCGGCTGGGATTCGCTGGTCAACCGCAGCCCCAACATGTGGACGCTGATTTCACTGGGTGTGGGTGCGGCCTACCTCTACAGCGTCGTCGCCGCACTGTTTCCGGACATCTTTCCGCATCAGTTCCGTGGCCATGGCGGCACCGTCCCGGTCTATTTCGAGGCAGCTTCCGTCATCGTCGCGCTGGTATTCCTCGGTCGGGTGCTCGAATTGCGGGCGCGCGAAAAGACCGGCTCGGCCATCCGTGCGCTGCTCGACCTGGCGCCGAAGACGGCACGGCTGATCGGGGAGGACGGCTCCGACACCGACGTGCCGCTGGATGCGGTCAAGACCGGCGACCACCTGCGCCTCCGTCCGGGCGACGCCGTGCCGGTCGACGGCATCGTAACGGAAGGCCGTTCCTCCATCGACGAATCGATGATCTCGGGCGAGCCGCTGCCGGTCGAAAAAACGAAAGGCGATGCCTTGACCGGCGGCACGCTCAACAAGAACGGTTCGCTGATCATGCGCGCCGAAAAGGTCGGCTCCGAAACGACGCTTTCGCGCATCGTCGAGCTGGTCGCAAAGGCGCAGCGTTCGCGCGCGCCGATTCAAGGTTTAGCCGACCGCGTCTCCTTCTACTTCGTGCCGGCCGTCGTGCTGGTTGCGCTCGCGGCCTTTGCCGCCTGGGCGATCTTCGGTCCCGAACCCAGCTTGATCTTTGCCATCGTCTCGGCGGTCTCGGTGCTGATCATCGCCTGCCCCTGCGCGCTCGGCCTGGCGACGCCGATGTCGATCATGACCGCCACCGGGCGCGGGGCGCACGCGGGCGTGCTGATCAAGGACGCGGCCGCGCTTGAGCGCTTCGCTTCGGTCGACACGTTGATCGTCGACAAGACCGGCACCTTGACCGAAGGCAAGCCTCGCTTGACCGATGTCGTCGCTGCCGAAGGCTTGTCCGAGAATGAATTGCTGGCGCTCGCCGCCGGCCTGGAAAAAGGCTCGGAGCATCCGCTGGCCGATGCCATTGTCGGCGGCGCCGGCGAACGCGGGCTGACGCTCGTCGAGGCCGGCGGCTTCGACGCCGTCACCGGCAAGGGCGTATCCGGCACGGTGTCTGGCAGGAAGGTTTCTCTCGGCAACGCCGCCATGATGGCCGACGTGGGCATGGACACCGCTTCCCTTTCGGCGAAAGCTGAGGCGCTGCAGGCCGAGGGCAAGACGGCGATGTTCGTTGCGGTGGACAAAAGACTGGCCGGCATTGTCGCGGTCGCCGATCCGGTCAAGGCAACGACAGCCGAGGCGATCAGGGCGCTGCACGACAGAGGCTTGCGGATCATCATGGCGACCGGCGACAATGAACGCACGGCGCGCGCCATCGCCAAAAGCCTTGGCATTGACGAGGTGCGCGCCGGCCTTCTGCCGGAACAAAAGGCAGCCCTTGTCGAGGAGTTGCGTGCGAAAGGTGCCGGCATCGCCATGGCCGGCGACGGCGTCAACGATGCGCCGGCCCTGGCCAGCGCCGATGTCGGCATCGCCATGGGCACCGGCGCCGATGTCGCTGTCGAGAGCGCCGGCATTACGCTGGTCAAGGGCGATCTCAACGGCATCGTCAGGGCGCGAACGCTCGCCCAGGGGACGATCCGCAACATCCGCCAGAATCTGTTTTTCGCCTTCCTCTACAATGTGCTTGGCGTGCCGGTTGCCGCCGGCGTGCTCTATCCGCTGACCGGCACGCTTTTGTCGCCGATGCTGGCGGCGGCGGCCATGAGCCTGTCTTCGGTTTCGGTCATCGCCAACGCATTGCGGCTGCGGACGTTGAAACTCTGAGCAAAGCCCCCAGATACGAATTTCAATCAACAGGAGATCATGGATGACCTTGGCTAAGAAAATCGTGCTTTTGATGATGGCGGCGGGAATGCTGCTTGCCGTTTTCCTCGAAAGCGTCCCGGCGCAATCCGAAGAGATGAAACACGACATGGGCGCGATGGGCGCGCAAGGTCCTTCGACCGACGGCTACAAGGCGGCGATGGACAAGATGCACACCGACATGATGATCGAATATTCCGGCAATGCCGATGTCGATTTCGTGCGCGGCATGATCCCGCATCATCGGGGCGCGATCGACATGGCCAAGGTGGAACTCGCCAATGGCAAGGATCCCGAAATCCGCAAGCTGGCCGAAGATGTCATCGCCGCGCAGGAAGTCGAGATCGCCAAGATGCAGGCCTGGCTCGCCGCCCATCCGGCGAAGTAAGGCAGCAACGGCCATGCCGGAGAGATCCATTCTGGATTTCTCTCCGTGGTTGTGATGCCATTCACATCGATTACACGGCGCCAGGAGCCCACATGCCATCGACGATAAGAGCCACCACGCTGCCTTCGGGCGAGGCCGTCCAGGTGTTGGGACAGGGCACATGGAAGATGGGCGAAGATTCCCGCCGCCGCGCCGGGGAGGTCAATGCCCTGAAGCTCGGGCTGGACCTCGGCATGACGTTGATCGACACCGCTGAAATGTATGCCAGCGGCGGCGCCGAGGAGGTGGTGGCGGAAGCCATTGCCGGGCGCCGCGACGAACTCTTTCTTGTCTCCAAGGTATTGCCGTCCAATGCCTCGCGCACCGGCGTGGCGCGGGCCTGCGAAAACAGCTTGAAGCGCCTGCGCACCGACCGCATCGATCTCTATCTCCTGCATTGGCCGGGCAGTGTGCCTCTAGGCGAAACGGTCGACGCTTTCGAGGCGTTGAAGAAGGCCGGCAAGATCCGTCACTGGGGCGTCAGCAATTTCGGCACCGACGAAATGGAGGAACTGACCGGTCTGTCGTCTGGCGATCATGTCCAGACCAACCAGGTACTCTACAATCTGTCGCGGCGCGGCCCCGAATTCGATCTCGCGCCATGGAGCCGGCAGCGCGGCATCCCGCTGATGGCCTATTCGCCGGTCGAGCAGGGCGCGCTGGCGCGCAATTCCAGGCTGGAAACCATCGCCGCCCGCCACAACGCCACGGCAGCACAGATCGCGCTTGCCTGGGTGATGGCGCAGCCCGGTGTCATCGCCATCCCGAAGGCGAGTAGCCAGGAGCATGTCCGCCAGAATTTTGCCGCGCTCGACATCGAGCTGACGGCCGAAGACCTCGCCGAACTCGACCGCGCCTTTCCACCGCCGACGCGCAAGCGCGGGCTGGAGATGATCTAGATTGGAACGGGTTTCGACCGGGTATCATCATACGGCGTATAGAGTCGGAGCCATGACGGTCACGTCGCTGCGCGACGGTTACGTCGACATGCCAATCAGGCGGCTGCGCCAGCCCGGAGACCGGACATTCGGTGACAACCTGCCCTCGCATGTACCGCTCGTCGACGGTGCGCTCAGGCTGTCGGTCAACGCCTTCGCCATCGATGACGGCGACGACGTCACGCTGATCGACACAGGGGCTTCGAACGCCTGGCACCCGACAATGGGGCACCTGCCCGAGGCGCTGCGCGAGGCGAAGATCGCCACCGACCGGATTCGGACTGTTGCTTTCACCCACACCCATCTCGACCATATACACGGGCTCATCCTTGCCGATGGTGGCGACGGCTTCCCGCAGCTCTCTCGCCTGCTTGTCCCGCGCGCTGAGCTCGGCATGTTTCGCGACGTGGCGAGGCTGGAACGCTTCCACGATCGCGCCCAGCCTCTCGATGCTGGACAGCGCGTCAGCGCTGACATCGATACGATCGGCTCCGCTGGCCATGAAGCCGGCCACACTTGCTTTCGCGTTGTGAGCGCAGGCGAAACACTGTTGATCTGGGGCGACATCGTACATGTGCCGTCGCTTCAATTCGATCGACCCGAGATCACGTGGGAATTCGACGCAGACCAGCAGCAGGCGAGGGCAAGCCGGTTGCAAATGCTGGCGCTTGCGGCCAACAACGACTGCTACGTCGCCGGCGCGCATCTTGATTCGCCCGGCGTCGGCCGGGTTTTTCGAACCGAGACGGCTTTCCGCTTCGAGCCCTTGTAGCACTCTAGCCGAGCGCCGCCCGCGCCCGTCGCAACGCGCGCGAAAACACTGCGGTGTCGTCGAAGGCGCGCGCCAGCGTGAGCGCGCCCAGGATGGCGCCGACCGTCTCTGCGGCTATTTCATCCGCCTTGGCTGGGTCGTGTCCGGCCCGCGTCAGCGCTTCGGCAAGATGCGCCACCCAGCGGCCGAAATAGCTTCTGATCGCGATGGCGAAGAGGTCGCGGGATTCGTCCAGCGCGAAGGCGCCGATCAGGCACACCCGGCGCCCCGACCGGAAATAGCTCTCGGTCGCTTCGAACATCCGATTGATGCCCGTACGAGGGTCGGCCCTGTCCTGCAACGGCTTGAAGACATTCTCCTCGAACCAGCCATCTATATGGGCGATGACAGCCGCCGCCATCTCTTCCTTGCCGCCGGGGAAGAAGTGGTAAAGGCTGCCTTTGCCTAAGCCGGTCGCCGCGCCGATCAGCGCCAGGCTTGCCCCTTCATAGCCGTGCTCGCGAAAGACCTCGCCGATGATGGAGAGCAGATCGGCACGATCGGGCGCGATCCTGCGCATGCGCTTAGTCTTCCCGCTTGAGCATGATCTTTGCCGAAAACCGCGACACAGTTCGAGGGATCATGCCCTAGAGTCCAAGTTCCGTCAGGCCGGGATGGTCGTCCGGCCGGCGGCCGAGCGGCCAGTGATATTTGCGCTCACCCTCAGCGATCGGCAGGTCGTTGATGCTGGCGACGCGCCGACGCATCAGCCCGGCCGCCTCGAACTCCCAATTTTCGTTGCCGTAAGAGCGGAACCAGTGGCCGCTGTCGTCGCGCCATTCATAGGCAAAGCGCACCGCGATGCGGTTGTCGTTCCAGGTCCAGACCTCCTTGATCAGGCGGTAGTCGAGCTCGCGAGCCCATTTGCGCGTGAGGAAGGAGACGATCTCATTTCTGCCCGAGACGAACTCGGCGCGGTTGCGCCAGGTGCTGTCCTGCGTATAGGCGAGCGAAACCCGTTCGGGATCGCGGCTGTTCCAGGCGTCTTCGGCCATGCGCGCCTTCTGCGCGGCGGTCTCGGCGGTGAAGGGCGGCAGCGGCGGACGGCTCATGTCATTCTCCCATCGGCAAAGGCGATGGCGAGCATTGTACCAATCGGTACAATTGGTCAAGGCTGAAATCGGATTAGGTTTTCCCCGCCAGCCCCTTCAGGCGGTAGAGCGCTTCCAGCGCCTCGCGCGGCGTCATCTCGTCTGGATTGATCTCGCCCAGGGCTACGCCCAGTGCGTCGCTCTCCGCAGGCTTTGCCGCTTCCCGCTTCATTGCCACCGAAAACAGCGGCAGATCGTCGACCAGCCGGTTGGCCTTGCCGGAGACATCGCCTTCCTCGAGCTGATGCAGCACCTCTTTAGCGCGGCCGACCACCGCTTCCGGCAGACCGGCAAGGCGAGCGACCTGGACGCCATAGGAGCGATCGGCGGCACCCTTGCCGACCTCGTGCAGGAAGACCACGTCGCCTTCCCACTCCTTAACCCGCATCGTGACATTGTGCAGTCGCGGAAGCTTGCCGGAGAGTGCCGTCATTTCGTGGAAATGAGTGGCGAAGATCGCCCGGCAGCGGTTCTTCTCGTGCAGATACTCGACTGCCGCCCAGGCGATCGACAGGCCATCGAAAGTGGCGGTGCCGCGGCCGATTTCGTCGAGGATCACCAGCGCCCGCTCACCGGCCTGGTTGAGGATCGCCGCCGTCTCGACCATCTCGACCATAAAGGTGGAGCGGCCACGCGCCAGATCGTCCGAGGCGCCGACGCGCGAGAACAACCGGTCGACGACGCCGATATGGGCCGATGTCGCCGGCACGAAGGAACCGGTTTGGGCGAGGATGGCGATCAGTGCGTTTTGCCGCAGGAAGGTCGACTTACCGCCCATATTCGGACCGGTGAGCAGCCAGATCGCGCCGGCCTTGGCCCCGTCTTGCGGCGACAGATCGCAATCATTGGCGACGAACGGCCCTTCGCCCGAGCGCCGCAGCGCCTGTTCCACCACCGGATGGCGTCCGCCCGAGATATCGAAGGCGAGGCTGGAATCGACCAGCGGCCGGCACCAGGCTTCACTCTCCGACAACAGCGCGAGCGCCGCCGACACGTCAAGTACGGCAAGCGCATCGGCGCCGGCGCGAATTTTTTGCGCCTCGGCGACCGCCTCTGTCCTCAGCGTGTCGAAAGCGGCAAGCTCGATGCTCAGCGCCCGGTCGGCGGCATTGGCGATTTTGGTCTCGAGTTCGGCAAGTTCGGTCGTGGTGAAACGCATGGCGTTGGCCATGGTCTGGCGGTGGATGAAGCGCGCCTTGGCGCCGTCGATTCCGGTCATGATCGAATGGTGGTTGGCGGTCACCTCGATGTAATAGCCCAGCACATTGTTGTGGCGGATTTTCAGCGAGCGGATGCCGGTCTCCTCGATCAGCGAGCGCTCCAGTCCGGCGATCACCTTGCGCGATTCGTCGCGCAGCGCCCGCATTTCGTCGAGCTCGGCATGGTAGCCGCCGCGCACGAAGCCGCCGTCGCGCCTGAGCAGCGGCAGTTCCTCGCCAAGAGCCTGGGCCAGATGCTTGGCCAGCGCACGCGGCAGCGCCTTTATCGCGGCAAGTGCCTCCGTCAATTCATGGGGCAGCGCTGTTGCGGCGAAGATTTCGGCAATGGCGCCCGCCGCTTCAAAGCCGGCACGCAGCGCGCCGAGGTCGCGCGGGCCGCCGCGGTTGAGTGCCAGCCGCGACAGTGCCCGCGGCATGTCGGCGACGCTCTTAAGACTTGACCGCACCGACTGGCAAAGCTTTGTCTCCCCACGGAAGAACGATACCGAATCGAGCCTGGCGCCGATCGCCGCCGGATGGGTCAGCGGCGCCATCAGCCGGTCGGCGAGCAGCCTGGCGCCGCCGCCGGTGACCGTGCGGTCTATAGCCTTGAACAGCGAGCCATCGCGGCTGCCCGACAGCGTGCGCAACAGTTCCAGATTGCCGCGTGTCGCAGGATCGATGAACAGCGTCGAGCCCTGCTCCTCGCGTTCGGGACGCGACAAAGGCGGCCGCTCGGCCTTCTGCGTCTTTTCGACATAGGCGATGGCGCCCGAGATCGCCGACAATTCGGCGCGCGAGAAGGCACCGAAACTGTCCGGCGTCGCCACTTCGAAGAAGCGCGCGATCCGCCCCGCTGCCGAAGCCGAATCGAAAAGCGACGGCGGCTGCGGGCTGGCGACGCGGCCGATGACGTCGAACACCGGCTTCAGCTCGGGATCGTAAAACACCGGCTCGGCGACGATCAGCTCGCGCGGGTCGACGCGGAAGACATCGGCCAGCAGGCGGTCGGCCGTGGTTTCGGCGACGCGGAAGACGCCGGTCGAGATCTCGATCCAGGCCAGGGCGAAGGCGTCACCGCTGTTGCCGCCCTTCACCCGCCCTAGCGCCATCAGGAAGCTCGATTCCGACGGCGCCAGCAATTTATCCTCGGTGATGGTGCCTGGCGTCACCAGGCGCACCACGTCACGGCGTACGACCGATTTGCCGCCGCGCTTCCTGGCTTCCGCCGGGTCCTCGATCTGCTCGCAGACGGCAACGCGAAAACCTTGGCCGATCAGCTTTTGCAGATAGTCGTCGGCCGCATGCACCGGCACGCCGCACATCGGAATGTCGTTACCCTGGTGCTTGCCGCGCTTGGTCAGGACGATGCCCAACGCCTTGCTCGCCTTTTCGGCGTCGTCGAAGAACAGCTCGTAAAAATCGCCCATGCGGTAGAACAGCAGAGAATCCGGGTTCGCCGCCTTGATCTCGATATATTGCTCCATCATCGGCGTGACGCTGCCGACGGGCGCAGGCGGTGTCACCTCGGGGGCGTCGGTTTCTGCTGAAGTGTGCATGTTCATGCCCGCACGCTAGCAGATGTGGGTGCGGGGTTTAATGCCGGCGGCCCGAAAAGCAGGGGACGACCGGCCTCGACGGCGGCTTGTGCTCCCTCTACGCCGGGTGAAGCCGTTGGTTGCTTCGGGCGCCAACCAGACCCTATGATCGCCATGGCGGGGATAAGCGGCATGGATCAGGACAAACAGGAGGCGTTCGAAGAGCTGGTCGGTCCGGCTGGATCGGCGCTTGAGCGCCTGCTGCTGTTGGCGGCGCGGCGCGTCCACCGCACCAAAGGCAAGCTCAGGGGGACACTGCGCAAGCGCGTCCCCTTCCTCCTGCCGACACGCGGGCCGCTGTCCGATGTCGATGGCGGCATCGACATGTCGCTGCATGTGCTCAGCCGCGACCCGCTGGTGCTCTATGTCCCGATTGGCGGGTCGCGGCCGCTCTATCCGCTGGCAGCGCTCGGCCGGCGCCTGGCGGCGCGCCGCGTCACCTTCCTGACGATGCAGACCTGGACCATGGAGCGGCCGGCTGTCATCGCCCGGATGGGCCGCGATCTCGCCTGGTATGCCGGCCGGTTTCCGCTGCACGAAATCATCTTCCTGTGCAACACCGAGGAAGAGCGCCGTCTCATCGCAGCTGCGGGCGGCAATGCCATCTTCTCCAACCACAATCTGATGGTGTCGGAGGATATATTCCGGCCGCTGCCGGACGTGCCGGTCGAATTCGACGCGGTCTACAATGGCCGCATCTCGCCGATCAAACGCCATCACCTGGCCTTCGACATAGAGCGGCTGGCCCACATCACCTATTCGATCGGCGAATTGCCGCCGGTTGCCGCCCGCGCCTTTGTTCGGCGACTGCAGGCGCGTTCGCCGCTCCACCAGATCGCCAATCCGCTCGTCGACGGCTGGCCGGGCAAGCTGACGGCGCAACAGGTCAACCACGTCTACAACCAGGCCGCCGTCGGGCTGTGCCTGTCGGCCGTGGAAGGAGCGATGTACTCCTCGATGGAATATCTGATGGCCGGCCTGCCGATCGTCAGTACGCCGAGCCTTGGCGGTCGCGACGTCTATTTCGATCCGGATTATTGCATCGTCGCCGATCCGGAACCGGCTGCCATTCGCCGCGCCGTCGAGACGCTGCGAGATCGTGCCATACCGCGTCAGCACATCCGCCGCCGCACGCTGGAGAAGGTTCACGCCCAGCGCATCGAACTCATGGCGTTCCTGACTGCATTGCTGCGGCGCAAGGGAAGCCGTGCGCCACCCATCGAGACGTGGCCTTTCCCCGGCACAGACGGCATGATGCGGCGGGGAACGGTGTGCGAAATCGCTGCCTTCGTCAGCGAGCCAGAGCCGACGTGACGCCGTTCGACTTCGGGAGATTCGCTGCGGCGTGAAGATCGCTTGGCGATTTACAGCGGTGGCGTGTAGCCTTGATCCAGAAGTTTCAAAAACACGCACCCGTCTCAAGGGGGCGACACCGGCGAGGAAATCAAAAGCATCATGGCCAAGAAAACCGAAAATAGCGGCCCCTCCGTCAGCGCCGAGGAGGCGCTGGAATTCCACGCCATGGGCCGCCCCGGCAAGCTGGAGATCGTCGCCACCAAGCCGATGGCGACGCAGCGCGATCTGAGCCTCGCCTATTCGCCGGGTGTCGCGGTTCCTGTGCTGGCCATTGCCGAAGACCCCAGCCGCGCTTTCGACTACACGACGCGCGGCAACATGGTCGCCGTCATCTCCAACGGCACCGCCATTCTCGGTCTCGGCAATCTCGGCGCGCTGGCCTCCAAGCCGGTGATGGAAGGCAAGGCGGTGCTGTTCAAGCGCTTCGCCGATGTCGATTCCATCGATCTCGAGGTCGACACCGAGGATGCCGACGAGTTCATCAATTGCGTGCGCTTTCTCGGCCCGTCCTTCGGCGGCATCAACCTGGAAGACATCAAGGCGCCGGAATGCTTCATCATCGAGCAGCGCCTGCGCGAACTGATGGACATCCCGGTCTTCCATGACGACCAGCACGGCACCGCCATCATCTCGGCCGCCGGGCTGATCAACGCGCTGGAGATCACCGGCCGCGACATGAAGACCACGAAAATGGTCTGCAACGGCGCCGGTGCGGCCGGCATCGCCTGCATCGAACTGATGAAGGCGATGGGGTTTGCCCCCGAGAACATCATCCTGTGCGACACCAAGGGTGTCGTCTACCAGGGCCGCACCGAAGGCATGAACCAGTGGAAGTCGGCGCATGCGGTCAAGACCGCCACGCGCAGCCTGGCCGAGGCGCTGGATGGCGCCGACGTCTTCCTCGGCCTGTCGGCCAAGGGCGCATTGACCACCAGGATGGTGCAATCGATGGCCAAGAACCCGATCATCTTCGCCATGGCCAATCCCGACCCGGAGATCACGCCGGAGGAAGTGGCCGAAATCCGCACCGACGCCATCATGGCCACCGGGCGTTCCGACTACCCCAACCAGGTCAACAATGTGCTGGGCTTCCCCTACATCTTCCGCGGTGCGCTGGATGTCAGGGCCACCACCATCAATGACGACATGAAGATCGCCGCAGCGAGAGCGCTGGCCGACCTGGCGCGCAAGGACGTGCCCGACGATGTCGCCGCCGCCTATCAGGGCAACCGGCCGAAATTCGGCCCCAATTACATCATCCCGGTGCCGTTCGATCCGCGCCTGATCTCGGCCATCCCGCTCGCTGTGGCCAAGGCGGCGATGGAGTCGGGCGTCGCCCGCAAGCCGATCCTCGACCTCGACCGCTACGCGCAGGAGCTGTCGGCCCGCCGCGACCCGATCGCCTCGACCTTGCAGCGCATCTACGACCGCGTCCGCCGCCAGCCCAAGCGCATCGTCTTTGCCGAGGGCGAGGAAGAACAGGTGATGCGCGCCGCCGTCTCCTATGTGAACCAGAAGCTCGGCACCGCGATCCTGCTCGGCCGCGACGATGTCATCAAGGAAAACGCCAGGCACGCCGGCATCGACCTCAACAAGCAAGGCATCGAGATCATCAATGCCAGGCTGTCGCGCCGCAACGGCATCTATACCGATTATCTCTACGAGCGCATGCAGCGCAAAGGCTTCCTGTTCCGCGACTGCCAGCGGCTGATCAACAATGACCGCAACCATTTCGCCGCCTGCATGGTGGCGCTGGGCGATGCCGACGGCATCGTCACCGGCGTCACCCGCAACTATTCCACGGCGCTCGACGATATCCGCCGCGTCATCGACGCCAAGCCCGGCCACCGCGTCATCGGCGTCTCGATCGTGCTCGCCAGGGGCAAGACCGTGCTCGTCGCCGACACCGCCGTGCACGACATGCCCAATGCCGAACAGATCGCCGACATCGCCGAGGAGGCCGCGGGCTTCGCCCGCCGCATGGGCTATGAGCCGCGGCTCGCCATGCTTGCCTATTCGACCTTCGGCCACCCGCAGGGCGAACGTTCCGAGCGGGTCCAGGAAGCGGTGCGTATCCTGGACAAACGCCGGGTCGATTTCGAATATGACGGCGAAATGGCCGCCGACGTCGCGCTCAATGCCCGCGCCATGGCGCAATATCCGTTCATCCGGCTGACCGGCCCGGCCAATGTGCTGATCATGCCGGCGTTCCACTCGGCCTCGATCTCGACCAAGATGCTGCAGGAACTCGGCGGCTCCACCGTCATCGGCCCGCTGCTGGTCGGCTTGAACAAACCGGTCCAGATCGTCTCGCTCAACGCCAAGGATTCGGACATCGTCAACATGGCTGCGATCGCGGCCTATAGCGCGGGAGCCTGATTGGCGGCAAAATCGCCAACCCATAAGAGATTGATAATATTCGGCTGCTATAGGGAACGTTCTCGCCCCCTATGGCCTTATGGCATTGGCGGCGCGCTCAGACCGCCAAAACGGGGGTGCGGCCATGAAGCATGACACGGCATCTGTGGTCGGCCAGGGGGTCTATCACGACGAGCGCCTGGATGCGCTGCTGAGCATCACCGGCCGCATGGACGGTTATCTCTACCGTTGCCGCAACGATGCGTCCTACACCATGCTCTACATCAGCGACGGCATTTTCACCGTCAGCGGTTATCGGCCGAGCGACTTCATTCAAAATGCCGTGCGCGACTATGTCTCGGCCATCCACCCGGATGATCTCGCTGCCGTCTATGCCGCCGTCGATACCGCGCTCGAGGCGCGCTGCAACTGGAACGTCGACTACCGCATCGTGCCACAGGTCGGCGAGCCGCTCTGGGTGCGCGAGATCGGAGGCGGGGTCTGGGATGGTGCCGGCGAACTCGAATTCCTCGAAGGTTTCGTCGTCGACATCAGCGACCGTAAGGTAGTCGAGGATCTCAATGCCGAACTGCTGCTCGAACTCAAGGCCGCCAATGAGGAACTCTCCGTACAAAAGCGCGAGATCGAGCTGGCCAAGCAGCAGAGCGATCATTCGGCCAACCACGATGCATTGACCGGCCTGCCCAACCGGCGCGCCTTTCACAACGAGCTGAGGTCGGTGATCGACCGCTGCGACAGCACCGGCCAGGCGGCCGGCCTGCTGTTCATCGACCTCGATAGGTTCAAGAAGGTCAACGACACGCTCGGCCACGAGGCCGGCGACGCGCTGCTGCAGGAGGTGGCGGGTCAGCTTCGCACCATCCTGCGCAGCGCTGATTTCGTGGCGCGGCTCGGTGGAGACGAGTTCGCATTCCTGTTTTCAGGAGAGGCTAGCCGGGCCCGACAGAAGGCCGTGGGCGTCGCCGAACGTATCCTGGAAAAGCTGCGGATCAAGGTGCCGACGCCGAATGGAGCCATCCATGTTGGTTGCACCGTTGGCGTCGCCATCTACCCGGCGGAAGCGTCCGATTCGGAGGCGCTGATAACGCTCGCCGACCGACTGATGTACATCGGCAAAAAGAGCGGCCGCAACCGGCTGGTCACCGCCGGGGCTTTGGAACCCGGGCCTACGTCCGACGACCTTCGCCGCACCGCCTGAGCGGAGCGCCGGACAGCCTCAACCGGCGGGCACCCCTCATCTGGCTCGGCGCTGCGCGCCGAAAGACGGCCCTACAGCAGGCCCGCCAGTTGGGCCGCGCTGCGCAGGTTTTGCCGCGGCCGCGGCCCAAGCTGCTGGATCACCAGCCCGGCGGCCAGCGAGCCGAGATCGCCGCAATCCTTCAGGCTGCGCCCGCTCGTATAGCCATAGAGGAAACCGGCAGCGTAGAGGTCGCCGGCGCCGGTGGTGTCGACCAGCTCGCGGATCGTCGTCGCCTGGATGGTGACGGTCTCCTCGCCACGCACGATCACCGAGCCTTTTTCGGAGCGGGTGACGGCGGCAATCTTGCAGTCCTTGCGGATAGCCGCCAGCGCCTCGTCGAAGGATTTTGTCTGGTAGAGCGACTTGATCTCGTGACTGTTGGCAAAGACAATGTCGACGGTGCCCGAGCGCATCAGCTCGAGGAACTCGTCGCGGTAGCGGTCGACGCAGAACGAATCCGACAACGTCATCGACACTTCGCGGCCGGCGGCATGCGCCAGCTTCGCCGTCTGCCGGATCGCCTCCTTGGCGCGCGGCGGATCCCACAGATAGCCCTCGAAATAGGTCACCTTGGCGCCCGACGCCTTGTCGGCCTCGACGTCTTCCGGCCCGAGTTCGATGCAGGCGCCGAGATAGGTGTTCATCGAGCGCTCGCCGTCGGGGGTGACGAAGATCATCGAGCGCGCCGTCGGCGGCTGGCCCTCGAGCGGCCGGGTGTCGAAGGCGACGCCCTGGGCATGGATGTCATGGGCGTAGATTTCGCCGAGCGGATCGTTCGACACCTTGCCGAAGAAGGCGGCGCGGCCGCCGAAGCTGGCAATGCCCGCCGCCGTATTGCCGGCGCTGCCGCCGGAGGCCTCGATCGCCGGCCCCATGCGGCTGTAGAGGAGCTCGGCGCGCTTGGTGTCGATGAGGTTCATCGCACCCTTGATGATGCCGTTGGTCTCGAGAAAAGCGTCGTCGCACTGGGCGATGATGTCGACAATGGCATTGCCGATGCAAAGCACGTCATAATCCGGCATCAATGTCTCCGCCCTGGAACCTGCCGGCTTTCTGCCGCGCCCGGGCGGGTCTACAGCATCACCCCGAAAAATGGCAACCGATTTCCATCCTTTGCCGGCCCAAGCCGGCGCGCGCGCCTGGGACGAGGCTCCATCACAGTTCGACCGTGGCCGAAGCATCTGACCGCCGGGTCGCCTACAAGCTTGGCGTCAAATCAAGCGCTGGAAGCACCCGCATGCAAGCAAAGACCGACATGACCACCGAACTGGCGCTGCTTGGCGTGCTGGCCGCCCTGTGGGGCGCGTCCTATACCTTCATCAAGATCGGTGTCGAGACGATCCCGCCGATATCCTTCATCGCTGCCCGCACCTTGATTGCCGGCGCCATCCTGCTCGCGCTGATCCGCTGGCGCGGCCTCGCCATGCCCAAGGACAGCGCGACCTTGTGGCGGTTCATGGTCCAGGCCTGCCTCAACAGCGTCGTGCCGTTCACGCTGATCGCCGCCGCCGAGCGCTCCATCGACGCCGGTCTGGCCACCATTCTCAACGCGACCTCGCCGATCTTCACCTTCCTGCTGACCGCGCTTATCACCCGCCATGAATCCGTGACCGCACGCAAGCTGTTCGGTGTCGGTGCCGGCATCGCCGGCATTTGCCTGATCGTCGGCACCCAGGCGCTTGGCGGGCTCGGCCATCAATTGTGGGCGCAGCTTGCCGTCATTGCCGCCACGGTCTGCTATGCCGGCGCCGCCATTTTCGGCCGCAGCTTTAGGGGACTCGACCCGATGCTGCCGGCCGCCGGCTCGATGCTGTGCGGCGCGGTCATCCTCGTCCCCTTGAGCCTGGCCTTCGACCGCCCGTGGACGCTGTCGCCTTCAATGGCGTCGATACTGGCCTTGTTGGCATTGTCGGTGTTCTCCACGGCGCTGGCCTTCTGCATCTTTTTCCGCCTCATCCACACGCTTGGTTCGGTCGGCACGACGTCGCAGGCCTATCTGCGCGTGCCGATCGGCGTCGGCATCGGCGTCCTGTTCCTCGGTGAAAGCCTTGGGCCGACAGCTTTCTGGGGCATGGGCTGCGTCGTCGCCGGCGTTGCGGCAATGACCATCCCCGCCCGCTCCCGGGCGCTGGCGCGCTAGATCGTGATGAGATTTGGTTGAAATCTCATCATGATCTAGCCCTTTGTTGGAGCATGATCTTTTCCAAAAACCGGTACCCACTTTTTGGGATCATGCTCTAGTTCCCGTCCGGAATTGCGCCTGCTCCAGCAGGCTTGCGGCTGACAGGGTCTCCGCCTATGTCGGAGATATCCGTTTGTTCCTGGGGGTGGAAACGCCGTGATCTCCAACGCTGCCCGCGCCGCCTTCAGCCGGCTGTTTTCTCCCGAATTCCGCGCGGTTTTCCTGAAGACGCTGGGCTTGACCGTCCTGGCGCTGGTCGCCTTGTGGTTCGTCTTGACCGGGCTTGTCGATTGGCTGGCCCTGCCATGGGTTCACTCCTTGCTGCCTGGCCTGCCGTCCTGGGCCGGATGGCTGAGCGGCATCATCGCTGCCATCGCGCTTGCCTTCGGGATGGCGCTGCTGATCGCGCCGGTGACGGCAATCGTGGCGGGCCTGTTTCTCGACGACATCGCCGAAGTGGTCGAGCGCACCGACTATCCGGCCGATCCCGTCGGACGCGCCATGCCGGCGCTGCGCTCGCTCGTGTTGTCGGTGAAATTCTTCGGCGTCGTCATCCTGGGCAACATCGTCGCCTTGCTCCTTCTGTTGGTTCCAGGCGTCAACATCGCCGCCTTCTTCATCGTCAACGGCTATCTGCTCGGACGTGAATTCTTCGAATTCGCCGCCATGCGCTTCCGCCCGGAAGATGAGGCGAGGGCGTTGCGCCGGAAATATGCCGGCACCGTCTTTCTGGCCGGGCTGCTCATCGCTGCCTTCCTCGCCGTGCCCCTGCTCAACCTGCTGACGCCGCTCTTTGCCGCCGCCATGATGGTGCATCTGCACAAGGCGGTCGGCGCGCGGGAGAGCGCCGGGCGATAGGCCTATCAACGCAGAAGAAAACCGCGTCCCAATTCGTCATCCGGCTCGACGGTGAATTCCGCCCGGCCCGAATAGTAGGCGCGGCCGCCGACGCGGGCGATGATCGCATCATGCGGGCCGGCCATGGTCGTGCGCGCCACCGCTCCGGAAAAGCGCGAGCCGGCGATGCTTTCGAAGGACCGCTCCTGACCAGGGTTGATTTCACCCTTGGCATGCATTGCCGCCAGCCGCGCGGTGACGCCGGAGCCGGTCGGCGAGCGGTCGACCTCGGCATCGGCAAAGACGCAGATGTTTTTCGTTGCCTCGCTGGAGAACGCATCTCGTCCATCGGTGAGGATGGTGCCGTAGAGGAAAGCGAGATCGGCATGGTCGGGATGCGATAGAGGGAACTCCGCCTTCAGCCGCTCGGTCAGCGCGGTTGCCGCGTCGACGAAATCGCGCACCCGGCTGCGGCCGAACTCCAGGCCGAATTGATGGCAGTCGGCCAGCGCGTAGAAGGCGCCGCCATAGGCGATGTCGAACGCAATCTTGCCGTATCCCGCCAATTCGATTTGTTGGTCATGGGCAAACAGAAAGGCCGGCACGCTTTCGAACGACACGGATCCCGCTTTGCCGTCCTTGACCTCCACCGAAGCGACGACCATGCCGCACGGCGCCTCGATGTTGACCATGGTGATTGGCTCCTGTTTCGCCACCAGTCCTTCGTCGACGGCGTAGCGGCCAAGCGCGATGATGGCGTGGCCGCACATGGTGGAATAACCCTCATTGTGCATGAACAGCACGGCCAGGTCGGCGCCGGGCAGGTCGGGCTCCACCAGCAGCGCGCCATACATGTCGTAGTGGCCGCGCGGCTCGAAGATCAGCAGCTTGCGCAAATGGTCGAGGTGGTCGCGCACATAGGCGCGCTTTTCCAGGATCGTGCCTTTGGGAATGTCTGGATAGCCGTCCGTGACGATCCTGACCGGCTCACCGCCGGTGTGCATGTCGACGACGGTGAGCGTCATGCGCCGGGACCCCTACCCTGAGGATTTGGAAAACAGCGCCTGCAATTTGCCGAACGGCATGGCGGCGCGGGTGAAGCCGAACGTGCCGTCCTGCTGGATCTCTCGCGCCGCGGTTTCCAGCATGCCGAAGGCGAAATTGGTCAGCCACGGCCCAAGCGAGATGCGCTTGACCCCGGCCATGGCGAGGTCGGCGATGGTGAAGGCCGGGAGTGCCATGACATTGACCGGCCTGCTCACTGCCGAGCAGACGTTCCGGATGGTCTCGACATCTTTGAGGCCCGGCGCATAGAGCACGTCGGCGCCGGCCTTTTCGAAGGCCTGCAGCCGCTTGATCGTGTCGTCGAGATCCGGTTTGCCCCAAAGGAAATTCTCGGCCCGCGCGGTGAAGACGAAATCATGCTTGAGCGCCCGTGCGGCTTCAGCAGCAGCTGCAACGCGCTCGACGGCGTGTGAAAACTCATAGATGGGCTTGTCGGGATCGCCGGTATGGTCCTCGATCGAGCAGCCGGCGAGACCTGCCGCTTCGGCCGCAAAAACCGTCTCGGCGGCACTCGTCGCGCTGTCGCCCTTGCCTTTCTCGAGATCGGCCGACACCGGCAGGCTGGTTGCCGCCGTCAGCTCGCGGCAATGGTGGATCATCGCCTCGAAGGTCACTGCGCCATCGGGCAGGCCGCGCGAGAAGGCAAAACCGGCGCTGGTGGTCGCCAGCGCCTTGAAACCGAAGGACGCCAGGAGCTTGGTCGTGCCGACATCCCAGGGGTTGGGCATGACGAAGGTCGAGGCGTGCAGGTCGCGAAAGATCTTGCCCTTGTCCATGAGTGCTCCCTTCAGATGCGAAATGCCGGCAGATTCTATCGTGCAGCAATGCACCGAGCAAACGAATGCGGTTGGCTCAGAAGCGTTTGGCGTTCTCTCCTGCCAATCTGTCCAGCGCATCGGAATCCTTGACATAGTGCAACGTTTTTTTGTCCCAATGATAGGTGACGGAAATTGCGTGGGCTTCAGGCTTGGGCGGCTGGTCGTCGCAGCTCTCGCCGTTGAGCACCGTGGCGTCGGTCACCGTCACTTTGACCGCGGCATAAGGCTGTCCGTCAGCGATCGTCTGGAAAGCAACGTCCTGCTTCCGGCTGTAGGCGCACAGGTTCTCATCGAAGGTGAAGATCATGTCGATCAGTTGGAATTTGTCGTCGCGCACCATGATCAGCGGCGTGATTGCGTAGTTTTGGCTTGAATTGAAATGCGCGCTCATGGTGATCACGATGTCGTCGTTCGGCCCAACGGAAAGCTTGCCCGGTTCACGGAAATAGGTGCCGCGGTCGAGCGCGACATTGACGGCGTCGAGCAGCTTCGGCTTGTCTGTGATGTCGTAGAGCGCCAGCACGGCATAGCCTTCGGCGCTGTCGGGAGAGTCGCCGAGGTCGTAGAGCATCGCCAGCCGGTCCTTGCCCCCGGCCTTGATGGCGAGCACGCCGGCGTTGGAGAGGCCCGATGTCTCAGGCGGCGAACCGCCGCCATCCGGTCCCTCGATGTGGCGCATCTCGATCGGCAATCCACCCCGGTAGAAACCGTTGCTGTTACCTGCGAGGCCGGGAATGACCATCCTTGCGAGGTCCAGATAGGTCACATCCATGTGGCCGGGGATGGCGCTGCCGAATTCCGGGAAGCTGACGGCTTGCGCGCCGGCTGCGGTCCAAAGCCACGGCAGCAGCACAAGCGCTAGAGCAATTTCAGGAAAAGTGTGTGCGGTTTTCCGGCCGGAAATTGCGACAAAACAAAAAGATAGAGCGGTTCGCCGTTTCCATGAAACGGTGAAACGCTTTAGGATGGAGCGAAGCAGGTTCGTTGGCATGGGCGCCTCAGGCTGGCCGCGCGGAACCTAACACAGCTTCAGTGGATCGGCACCAGCCCGGCAAGTTCGCGCATGTCGTCGAACAGGACGCCGCCGGCGCTGGCCAGGCCATCGCGGTCGGAATAGGGATCGCCATGATAGGAATAGACACGCATGCCGGCGGCAATGCCGGCCTGCGTGCCGGCAACGCTGTCCTCGATGACGATGCAGTCGGCGGGCACAAAGCCCATGGTCTTTGCCGCATGCAGGAACAGGTCCGGGAACGGCTTGCCGCGGCTGACCATGGTCGAAGAGAACATGCCATGCTCGAACAGCGGCAGCAGCCCGGTCTGGCCGAGCGTGATGTGCATCTTCGAGATACGCGCGGAAGTGGCGACGCAATAGGGAATGCCGGCCGCGCGAACCGCCTCGATGAAGTCGCGCACATAGGGGATCGCCTCGACGCCATGCGCAAACAGATCGGGCAGGCCGGCATTCCAGCGATCGACGAAATCGGCGCCGAGCCGCACCGTGGTCGTCTCTTCGATTTCCTTCTGCACCGAAGCCATGCTGCGGCCGGAAAAATATTTGCGGCAATATTCGAATGTGGTGGGATAACCGGCGGCAACAAACCACTCGGCAAGCCGCCGGTTGGCAAGGTTCTCGGTGTCGACCAGGATGCCGTCGCAGTCGAAGATGACCAGTTTCGGTATGCTCATTTCAGGCGGTGCCGGTCGATCCGAACCCGCCCGCGCCGCGCGTCGTGGCGCCGGCCAGCGAGCGCTCCTCAACCGTCACCTGCGTCACCGCGGCAAAGACGATCTGGGCAATGCGCATGCCGCGCGTCACCGCGAAATCCTCGTCGCCAAGGTTGATCAGCAGCACCTTGACCTCGCCGCGATAGTCGCTGTCGACCGTGCCTGGTGAATTGAGGACGGTCAGCCCATGCTTGAAGGCAAGGCCGGAGCGCGGCCGCACCTGGCCTTCCATTCCTTCGGGAATTTCCAGGATCAGACCGGTCGGCACCAAGGCGCGCTTGCCAGGCAGGATCAGCAGCGGCCGGTCTTCCGGCACCGCGGCGCGCAGATCCATGCCGGCGGCGCCGGTGCTTTCATAGGCGGGAAGGGGAAGTCCATCTCCATGCGGCAACCTGACGAAGCCGACAGTGGGACCAATGACGGAGGAATTTTGGAAGGCTGCGCGCATAAAATCGATCCTATCGGCGCGAACGGCGATTCGGTCAACTCGTCCGCAGGCCTATCAACGGCTTTCTTTCAGGCGTCAGTGTGACCTAGCGCAATTCCATCGGAACGACGGTCGTCTCCTTGATCTCCTCCATGACGAAGGAGGCCGAAACGTCCGACAGCGCCACCTTGGCGATCAGCCGCTGATAGAGCCGGTCATAGGCCTTCATGTCAGCGACGCGGGCGCGCAGCACGTAGTCGAGATCGCCGGACATGCGATAGACCCCGGTGATCTCGGGAAAACCGGTCACCGCCGCACGGAACTTCTGCAGCCAGTCCGGGTCATGATTGGAGGTGCGGATCAGGATGAACACCGAAAGTCCGAGCCCGAGCTTGTCGGCATCGACCAGCGCCACCCGTCCGGTGATGACGCCGTCCTCTTCCAGCCGCTTGACCCGGCGCCAGCAGGCGTTGCGCGACAGCGACACTTTTTCGGAGAGCTGATCGACCGATAGTGTGCCGTCGCGTTGCAGCTCGGCCAGCAATCTTCGGTCGATTTCATCAAATTCAAGCGCCATGTGGGATGAATGTCCCGAACCACGGCGTTAGACAAGGACAAATTGAGACCGATGAACCTTTACCCCGTGGCAGGATACCCACATCGGGGCTTATCCCGGCAGGAGGGATCACCATGACGACGCTGTTTTCGAAGCTGTTCACCTCTCACCCGGCCAAGGTGGGCGAGACCTATTTCAGCCATATGGCCTTTGCCGCCTGGTTCTGCTCGCGCCTCCTGATGGCCGCTGGTGCGGCACTCGTTCACGCTTTCTTGCCGTTTCTCTTCGAAACTACGGCAAGCCGAATCGTTCGCGAACTCTACGAGCGGACGCACAACAGAGGCTCGCACGCGGTCAAGGAGCCCCAGGCTCTCTTGGATCGCGCCTAGGATTGGTTAGAAGCCATGTGCCGATGGGCGGCCTATCTGGGTGAAGCGGTCTTCCTCGAAGACGTCGTCACCGCACCTTGCCACTCGCTGATCGCCCAGAGCCATTGCGCCCAGGAAGCCAAGTCGCCGACCAATGGCGACGGTTTCGGCCTTGCCTGGTATGGCGACCGGCCCGAGCCCGGCCTCTACCGCGACATCCTGCCGGCCTGGTCGGATCCCAATCTGAAAAGCCTATGCCGGCAGATCAAATCCGGCCTGTTCCTCGCCCATGTCAGGGCGTCGACCGGCGGCGCCACCAGCCGCATGAACTGCCATCCCTTCATCTCCGGCAACTGGTCGTTCATGCACAACGGCCAGATCGGCGGCTTCGAAAAGATCCGCCGCGCGCTGGAGAACTCGCTCTCTGACGCCGTCTTCGACCAGCGCGAGGGCACCACCGATTCCGAATTGTTTTTCCTGCTGATGATCGACGAGGGTCTTGCTGGCGACCCGCAAGGGGCAGTATCGCGCGCCACCGCTCGGGTTCTGGAGGCGTCACGCCACGCCGGTCTCGAACCGGCCTTGAAACTCACTGCAGCCCTTTCCGATGGGCGCGCGCTCTATGCCGTGCGCTACGCAAGCGATGCCCACGCACCGACGCTGTACACGTCGCTCCGCAACGGCGGTCGTTGCATCGTGTCCGAACCCTTCGACCGCGAAGGCGGCGACTGGCAGGCCATCCCGCCCGCGAGTTTTGTGACCATTACGGGTGATGGGATGAGCATTCGGCCGTTCGTGCCGGCTGTGGCAAGGCTGGCACTGGTCGTCTAGGCCCTAGTCTATGCCGCATTCCTTCGCGCCCCCCTCTGTCCTGCCGGACATCTCCCCCACGAGGGGGGAGATTGGAGGTCATGGCGGCCTTCGCCAATTTTCAACGCAGAAAAAAGAGGCGCCGAAGCCAAAGCTGCCAATCTCCCCCAAAATGGGGGAGATGTCCGGCAGGACAGAGGGGGCGCCGTAGAGCGCCAACCTCAACCGACCGGCAAGCGCAATTTTGATCAAGCGCCGATGATCTCCGAATGCTGAACTTGGTTTTAAACCGCGATACGTTTGGCAGCAGCCGGAGCAATCATGGACCTCGCCTTTTCCTCGACCATCGATCTCGCCGCCGCAATCGCGGCGCGAAAGATCTCCGCCGTCGAAGCTCTGGACGCCCATCTGGTCCAAATCGACCGACACAACGAGGCCGTCAACGCCATCGTCAATCTCGACCGCGAAGGCGCCCGTGAGCGCGCTGAAAACGCCGACGTGGCATTGGCGCATGGCGATGCGCTCGGCCCGCTGCATGGCGTGCCCTTCACCCTGAAGGATACGCACGAAACGGCCGACATGGAGACCACGGTCGGTTTCCCGCCTTTCGCCAACCATACGGCAAAATCGGACAGCCCGGTCGTCTCCCGATTGAAAGCCGCAGGCGGCATCCTGATTGGAAAGACCAATGTCGCGACCATGCTGGGCGACTGGCAGTCAGACAATCCGCTGTTCGGTCGCACCAGCAATCCTTGGAACCTATCGCGCACTTCAGGCGGCTCCAGCGGTGGCGCCGCGGCAGCAGTGGCGACCGGGATGACGCCGTTCGATGTCGGAACCGACATGCAGGATTCGATCCGCCTGCCGTCGGCTTTTTGCGGCGTCTACGGGTTGAAACCGACCGAGCACCGCGTGTCCCTGCCCGGCGCCTTCCCCGATCCGAACGGCGCGGCGCGTAGCGTGCGGCTGATGTCCTGCCTCGGCCCGCTGGCGCGCAGCGTGGAGGATCTTGCGCTGATCTACAAAATCATCGCCGGCCCGGACGGAGCAGACACCGACCTCGCGCCGGTGCCCGTAGAGGCCATGCCCAGGCTCGACCTCAAGACATTGCGCATCGCCGTCGCGCCGTCCTTCCCCGGCTTTCCGGTGGCTGGTAAAATCGCTGCCGCGGTCGAAAGCCTGGCCAAGCGGTTGCAATCAGCAGGGGTGATTGTGGAAGAAGCGAACTTGCCTGAGATCGATCTGCATGACGATCTGGAGCAGGGCGGCGATCTGATCGGCATGATGCTGGAGGCAGCGCAGCCCGAACCGCCGGAGCAGCCAACGCCGATCACCAATTGGTTCGAGGCGCTCGCTCGCCGCGACCGCTCGATCCTGGCCTGGGACAGGTTCTTCGAAACCTGCGATGCCTTGCTGTGCCCGGTCGCCATGACCACGGCCTTCGCGCATTGTGAGCCCGGCACGCCGATCGAAGTCGACGGCAAGGAGCAAAGCTATTGGATGCTACCGGCCTATGGCGCGGTCTTCAATTATTCCGGCCATCCGGCACTCTCGCTGCCCTGCGGGCAAGACCGCGACGGCCTGCCTATCGGCCTGCAACTGGTCGGCAAGCGCTGGTCGGAATCGCGGCTGCTCGGCATCGCCAAGGCGATCGAAGCGCTGACCGGCGGCTTCAAGCGTCCGCCGGGCTACTGAGCAAACCGACCCAACCCATAAGGCGTCAGCAGCGGATCACGCTCGCCGTCGAGAATTTCGCGCGTGGCGAACAGCCCGACCGCGGGCGCCAGCGTTATGCCGGAATGCATGACGGCGACATAGAGACCTTCCGTGCCCTCGGCGCGGCCGATGATCGGAAAGCCGTCGATCGGCGTCGGCCGGTAGCCAACCGTGTGGAAATCGAATTCCAGTTCGTCGGCGCCGCGCAAAGCCGCCTTCATTGCTGCAAACAGCTCGCGCGCCGTGGCGTCGGGATTCTCACCGGGATCGCTCCCCGCGAAATCCGAGCCGGCGATGATGCGGCCCTCCGCCGTCTGGCGCATATGCAGCTTTTCGGCATGCACCAGCCCGTTGAGGAGCTTCTTGTAGGGCTGCGAGTGGACGATCAGACCGGGCGGCGTCTCGATTGGCAGCTTGATGCCGGCGGTAGCGGCAATATCGGGCGCCCCGACACCGGCTGCGATCACCACCTCTTCGGCTGGCATCAGCCCATGCGATGTATCGACACCGGCAATCCTGCCATCGGTCTGGACAAGTGCGGTTACAGAACTGGAGAGAACGCGCGCACCTTGCCGTTCTGCGTGGGCCAGCAGCGCCTTGGCCGCTGCGACCGGTTCGGCCACGCCTTCCTCCGCGACATAGACAGCGAATTCCGGCGGCTCGACGAGATTGGGCTCGATTTGCGCTGCCCGCCCGGCGTCGACGCGTTCGATGCCGTAACCCCAGCAAGCGTGCTCAGCCGCGTAGGCTTCGAGCCTGTCGGCCGGCAGATCCCAGCACAGCCCGCCGCACCAGGCGAGCGGCAGGCCGGGCAGCTCGTTTGCCAGCCGCTTCCATTCGGCCATCGCACGGATGCGCAGCCGGAAATAGATTTCGGGATTGCCCCAGCTGGCGTTGATCCAGGCAAAGGAGTTTGGCGTGGCGACGCCGCCGGCACCACTATCGGAAATCACAGTCACCCGCGCCCCGGCCTTGGTCAGGTGCCAGGCGATGGACGCCCCGATAATGCCGGCGCCAATGACGATGACTTCTTTAGCGCTGCTCATACCGGACCTCTCAGAATGGGCTCCTCTGATGCCACCGTAACGATTCAAGCTCAAGTGTGGTCGGCCTGCCGGCCCGAAACTGTCGACAGGCCAGCAATGCGCTGCTAGAAGCCCGCGCCACAGACAGGATTCCAGAAATTGGCTGAAGACATCGAACAGGCGGTATCGCGCCGCCGCACTTTCGCGATCATCGCCCACCCAGACGCCGGCAAGACGACGCTCACCGAAAAGCTGCTGCTGTTCGGCGGCGCCATCCAGCTTGCGGGCGAGGTCAAGGCCAAGAAGGACCGCATCCAGACGCGGTCCGACTGGATGAAGATCGAGCGCGAGCGCGGCATTTCGGTCGTCACCTCGGTGATGACCTTCGAATACGAGGACAATGTCTTCAACCTGCTCGATACGCCCGGCCACGAGGATTTTGCCGACGACACCTACCGCACGCTGTCGGCGGTGGACTCGGCCGTCATGGTCATCGACGCCGCCAAGGGCATCGAGCCGCGCACGCTGAAGCTGTTCGAGGTCTGCCGGCTGCGCGATATCCCCATCATCACCTTCATCAACAAGATGGACCGCGAAAGCCGCGACCCCTTCGAGATTTTGGACGAGATCGAGCAGAAGCTGGCGCTGGACACTGCCCCCATCACCTGGCCGATCGGCCGCGGCAAGACTTTTGCCGGCACCTACCACCTGGCGCTCAACGCTGTGCGCAGGGGCGATGCAGAGAAAGACCGCACGCCGGTCAACGGCCCCGACTCCAACCGCGTCGCCGGCCTGCTGCCGGAAAACGAGCGCGAAGCCTTCATCGAGGAGCTGGAACTCGCGCGCGAAGCCTGCCGCCCGCTCGACATCGACGCCTTCCGCGAAGGCCATCTGACGCCGGTCTATTTCGGCTCGGCGCTGCGCAATTACGGCGTGCGCGACCTGATCGAGGCGCTCGGCGCCTTCGGCCCGCCGCCGCGCGCGCAGGAGGCAGACACCCGCAAGGTCGAGGCGACGGAGGAGAAGATGACGTCCTTCGTGTTCAAGATCCAGGCCAATATGGACCCCAACCATCGCGACCGCATCGCCTTCGTGCGCGTCTGTTCGGGCAAGCTCGAGCGCGGCATGAAGGCCAAGCTGGTGCGCACCGGCAAGCCGATGAGCCTGTCGGCACCGCAGTTCTTCTTCGCTCGCACCCGCGTCACCGCCGACGAAGCGTTTGCCGGCGATGTCGTCGGCATTCCCAACCACGGCACGCTGCGTATCGGCGATACGCTGACCGAAGGCGAGGAGATACTGTTCCGCGGCGTACCTAACTTCGCGCCGGAAATCCTGCGCCGTGTGCGCCTCGGCGACGCGATGAAGGCGAAAAAACTCAAGGAAGCGCTGCACCAGATGGCCGAGGAAGGCGTCGTGCAGCTGTTTTCGCCGGAAGACGGCTCGCCGGCCATCGTCGGCGTTGTCGGCGCGCTGCAGCTCGACGTCTTGAAGGAAAGGCTGAATTTCGAATACACGCTGCCGGTCGAATTCGAAATGTCGCGCTTCTCGGTCTGCCGCTGGATCTCTGCCGACGACAAGGCCGAAACGCTTCGCTTCATTGAGGCGCATCGCGGCGACATCGCCCGCGACCTCGACAACGACCCGGTGTTTCTGGCCCAGCACGCCTTCTCGCTGAACTACGAAGCCGAACGCTGGAAGGCGATCCGCTTCGCAACCGTCAAGGACTACCAGGTCCGCGACAAGGCGGCCTAAGGCGCCCCTTTTCCTTCTGCCCGCTTACGGGGAGAAGGTGCCCGAAGGGCGGATGAGGGGCAGCGCCGACGTTGAAGGGTCAATTGGCTCCAACGCGCGCCGGCCCTTCGCATGGCTCAGGGCGTTCGAAGCTCGAAAAGCCAAGCAATTGGCTTTTCGTCCGCTACGCGGACCCCTTCTCACCCCTCCGCAGCTTCCTCGATCTTCGCAATATCGATCTTGCTCATCTGCATCATCGCCGACATCACCCGCCCGGCCTTGGCCCGGTCCGGATCCAGAAGCAGGCGCGGCAGTTGCTCCGGCACGACTTGCCAGGAGACGCCGAACTTGTCCTTCAGCCAGCTGCATTGCGACGGTTCGCCGCCGCCTTCGATGAGCTTGTCCCAGAAATAATCGACCTCTTCCTGGGTCTTGCAGTCGATCGACTGTGACATCGCCTCGTTGAACTTGAATTGCGGTCCGCCGTTGAGTGCCTGGAACTGCACGCCGTCGAGTTCGAACGTGGTCACCAGCGCCTTGCCGGCATCGGCATGGCCTTCGGGCCAACGCAGCACGCTCAGCACCTTCGAATTCTTGAAGATGGAGACGTAGAAATTCATCGCCTCTTCGGCCTGGCCATCGAACCACAGGCAGGTGGTGATCTTTTGCATGTCATGCTCCTCGGGTGTTTGGTTGCGGTTACAGGTGAAGCGGCTGACTTATTGAAATGGTGCCATTCCCTTGCCGTCGTCCCAAGGACGGATGCCGGGCTAGCGATCCGACACTGGCCGGCAATCTTTTTCGAAACCCTGATTTCAGCGAGACTCTGGCGCATTGCAAAAATGTGGCCAGACCATACTTGCCGGTCTATAAACCCTGCGATCCAAATCCAGCGCCGCCACGCTCCGCGTTGAGCGCAGCCAGCCAGCCAAGGAAAATTCATGCCTGCCTATCGCTCCCGCACCACCACCCACGGCCGCAACATGGCCGGCGCCCGCGGCCTGTGGCGCGCCACCGGCATGAAGGATTCGGACTTCGGCAAGCCGATCATCGCGGTGGTCAATTCCTTCACCCAGTTTGTGCCGGGTCATGTCCATCTGAAAGACCTTGGCCAGCTGGTGGCGCGCGAGATCGAGAAGGCCGGCGGCGTCGCCAAGGAATTCAACACCATCGCCGTCGATGACGGCATCGCCATGGGCCATGACGGCATGCTCTATTCGCTGCCGTCGCGCGAGCTGATCGCGGACTCGGTCGAATATATGGTCAACGCGCATTGCGCCGATGCCATGGTCTGCATCTCCAATTGCGACAAGATCACGCCCGGCATGCTGATGGCCTCCTTGCGCCTCAATATCCCAAGCGTCTTCGTCTCCGGGGGGCCGATGGAAGCCGGCAAGGTGGTGCTCGCCGGCAAGACACAAGCGCTCGACCTGGTCGACGCCATGGTTGCCGCCGCCGATGACAAGATCTCCGACGAGGACGTCAAGGTCATCGAGCGCTCGGCCTGCCCGACCTGCGGCTCGTGCTCGGGCATGTTCACCGCCAATTCGATGAACTGCCTGACCGAAGCACTGGGGCTCTCGCTGCCGGGCAACGGCTCGACGCTGGCAACCCACGCCGACCGCAAGCGGCTGTTCGTCGAGGCGGGTCACCTTATCGTCGATCTCGCCCAGCGCTATTATGAGCAGAATGATGAGACGGCGCTGCCGCGCAGCATCGCGTCGAAGGGCGCCTTCGAGAACGCCATGACGCTCGACATCGCCATGGGCGGCTCGACCAACACCGTGCTGCATATCCTTGCCGCCGCGCACGAGGGAGAAGTCGACTTCACCATGGAAGACATCGACCGGCTGTCACGGCGGGTTCCGGTGCTATGCAAGGTCGCACCGGCCAAGTCCGACGTGCATATGGAAGACGTCCACCGCGCCGGCGGCATCATGGCGATCCTCGGCCAGCTCGACAATGCCGGGCTGCTCAACCGCAACCTGCCCACGGTGCATACGGCAAGCCTCGGCGAAGCGCTTGACCATTGGGACATCTCCCGCACCTCGAGCCAGAGCGTCCGCGACTTCTTTCTCGCCGCTCCGGGTGGCGTGCCGACACAGGTCGCCTTCAGCCAGGACCGCCGCTGGGACGAGCTCGACCTCGACCGCGAGAAGGGCGTCATCCGTTCGGCCGAAACGCCGTTCTCCAGAGACGGCGGGCTTGCGGTTCTGAAAGGGAATCTCGCGCTCGACGGCTGCATCGTGAAGACCGCCGGGGTCGACGAGTCGATCCTGAAGTTCACCGGCCCGGCCCGCGTGTTCGAAAGCCAGGACGCTTCCGTCAAAGCGATCCTGTCCAACGAGATCAAGGCCGGCGATGTCGTCGTCATCCGCTATGAAGGGCCGCGTGGCGGCCCCGGCATGCAGGAAATGCTCTACCCCACCAGCTATCTGAAGTCGAAAGGCCTCGGCAAAGCCTGCGCGCTGGTCACCGACGGCCGCTTCTCGGGCGGCACATCAGGCCTGTCGATCGGCCATGCCTCACCGGAGGCGGCCGAAGGCGGATTGATCGGGCTGGTGCAAGAGGGCGACACGATCGAGATCGACATCCCCAACCGCACCATACGTCTGGCGGTCAGTGACGCCGAGCTAGATGCGCGCCGCGCGGCCATGGAGGCAAAGGGCGCCATGGCCTGGAAGCCCGAGGAAAAGCGCAAGCGCAAGGTGACGACCGCGCTGCGCGCTTACGCAGCCTTCGCCACCAGCGCAGACAAGGGCGCGGTGAGGCACGTGCCGCAGTGAGGGGGTGCGGCGCCGACCCCCACCCCGCTGCTGCGCAGCGACCCTCCCCACAAGGGGGAGGGTAAAGCTCACGGCATCAGCTGATATTCGTAAAGCTTCTGATACAGCCCGCCCTGGTTGAGCAGCGTGCGATGCGCGCCGCTTTCCACCACCTTGCCGGCCTCCAGCACCACGATCGTGTCGGCCTGGTGCACGGTCGACAGGCGGTGGGCAATGACGATGGTGGTGCGCCCGACCGTCAGCTGCTGCAGCGCGTCGCGGAACAGCGCCTCGGATTCGGCGTCGAGTGCGCTGGTCGCCTCGTCCAGAAGCAGGATTTCGGCATTGCGCAGCATGGCGCGTGCGATCGAGATGCGCTGGCGCTGGCCGCCTGACAGCAGCGCGCCATTCTCGCCGACATCCGTGTCGTAGCCTTTCGCCTGGGCGCTGATGAAGTCATGTGCATTGGCGGCCCTTGCGGCGGCCATTACTTCCTCGTCCGTGGCGCCCTCGCGCCCGAGCCTGATGTTGTGCATGATCGTGCCGGCAAACAGGAACGTGTCCTGGCTGACATAGGCGATCTTTTCCCTGACCGAGGTGAGCGTGGCACAAGAAATGTCCTGCCCGTCGAACATCACCCTGCCGCTCTGCGGGTCGTACATGCGCATGATCAGGTTGAGGATGGTCGACTTGCCACTGCCCGAGGGTCCGACGAGCGCCGTCATTTTGCCTGCGGCAAGCGTCAGGTCCAGTCCCTCGAACACCGGCGCGCTTTCGGGGTAGGCGAAGCTGACATTGTCGAAATGGATCTCGCCCGGCCCGGCCCGCAGCGGCTTTGCATCCGGCTTTTCGGCCAGCGTCAGCGGCCGGTCGGCGAGCTGGAACATCATGCGCACGCCGACAATGCCGGTTTCAAGCGAGATGCGTACGCGGGCCAGGCGCTTGGCCGGCTCATAGGCCAACAGCAGCGCCGCGATGAAGGCCATGATGTTGCCCGGCATCTGACCGCCGCCGCCCAGAACCAGGAAGCCGCTGACAAAAACGGCGCCAGCGATGGCCAGCCCCGCAAGCGTTTCCATAACCGGGCTGGTGGCGGCCTCCAGCGTGGCGATGTTGTTGGCGCGGCTCTCCACGTCCGACACGGCCTTGTACATGCGCTTGCGCATGGCGCCTTCGAGACCGAAGGATTTGACGACGCGCACGCCGATCGCAGTTTCCTGCATCACCTGCACGATCTGGCCGAGCGAACGGAATTCTTGCGAGGCAATTTTTCGGACGCGCTTCAGGATACGATTGACGCCGTAAATGGCGATCGGCCCGATCACCAGACAGATCAGGGACAGCGCCGGCTGCTGCCAGACCATCACACCCACCAGCGCAGCCAGCGTCACCAGGTCGCGAACATAGGACGTGACGATTTGGTCGAGCACGCTGCGCGCGGCCTGGGCATTGTTCGTCATGCGCGAAATCAGTTCGGACGAAGAGGTCGAATGATAGAATTCGATGCCTTGCGCAAGAATGCTGTCATAGATCTTGCGCTGCCGGTCGGCGATGATGGCATTGCCGACCCTGCTCATGAAGTAGGCCTGGATGAAGTTTGCGAAGCCCTTGAGAATGAAAATCGCTCCGGTCGCCGCCGCGATCAGATTGACCTGCCCAATCCGCTTGTAAACCACGAATTCATTGGTGATTTCGCGCAGCATATAGGCGCTGGCTGCTGTCGTTGCCGCCACCACCAGCATCGACAGAATGGCCGCAGCGTAGCCAAATCTATGCGCGTGAAAGGATTCCCGCAAAAGCCTTGCGATAAGGCGCTGGTTTTCCGTCGAACGGAAGAAGCGAAACAAATGGCCGATCCCATGCCTGACTGACGAATTTCGGATTCGCCACCAGGGCGAAAGGCGGCTTATAGAGCGAGTTGTGGCCGGATGGAACCTTTCGCTGTCGCGGAGACAATCGGCTGCGGCACGGTGTCTTTTGCGCCACGATTGCGGCGATTGATCTGCGGGGAGATGACGACAGATGGATTTCGACCTTGTTGTGCGCGGCGGAACGCTGCCCGACGGCACCGTCGCCGACCTCGGCATCATCGGCGAGACGATCGTCGCCATCGAGCCCGAACTGCATGTCAGCGCCGGCACGTCGATCGACGCCCGTGGCAATCTGATCTCGCCGCCCTTCGTCGATCCGCATTTCCATATGGATGCAACGCTGTCCTACGGCATTCCACGCATCAACGCTTCGGGTACGCTGCTGGAGGGCATTTCGCTATGGGGCGAGCTGAAGCCGCTCCTGACGCATGACGCGGTGCGCGAGCGGGCGCTCGCCTATTGCGACTGGGCGGTCTCGATGGGCCTGCTCGCCATCCGTACCCATGTCGATGTCTGCGACGACCGGCTGCTGGCGGTCGAGGCGCTGCTCGACGTCAAGAAGATTGTCGCGCCCTATATCGATCTGCAACTGGTCGCTTTCCCGCAGGATGGCTTCTACCGTTCGCCGACGGCGCGCCAGAACACGCTGCGCGCGCTCGACATGGGCGTCGACATCGTCGGCGGCATCCCGCATTTCGAACGCACCATGGCCGACGGCACGCGCTCGGTGACCGAATTGTGCGAAATCGCGGCGAAGCGCGGGCTGATGGTCGACCTGCATTGCGACGAGACCGACGATCCGCTGTCGCGCCACATCGAGCAGCTTGCCTATGAGACGCAGCGCCTTGGCCTGCAGGGCAAGGTAGCCGGCTCGCATCTGACTTCAATGCACTCGATGGACAATTACTACGTCTCCAAGCTGCTGCCGCTGATTGCCGAGGCCGGTGTGTCGGCGATCCCCAATCCGCTGATCAACATCATGCTGCAGGGCCGCCACGACACGTTTCCCAAACGCCGCGGAATGACCCGGGTGAAGGAGATGCTGGCGCTCGGCATCCGCGTCGGTTGGGGCCAGGATTGCGTTCTCGACCCCTGGTATTCGCTGGGCACCGCCGACATGCTCGACGTCGCCTTCATGGGGCTTCACGTCGCTCAGATGTCGAGCCCTGCCGACATGGCACGCTGCTTCGACATGGTCACCAATGTCAACGCCGCCATCATGGGCCTCGATCATCTCGGCCTTGCCGTGGGCAAGCGCGCCAGCTTCGTCATCCTCGATGCAGGCAACCCGATCGAGGCCTTGAGGCTGCGTGCCGAACGGCTGTGCGTCGTCGCCAGGGGCAAGGTGGTGGCCGAGCGCACGAAACAGGAGACACGGCTGTCGATCGCCGGCCGTCCCGGACAGGTGAACCGGCGGCACAAAACTGCGTAGAAACAGCCGATTTCCGCCGCTGGTCTTACCGATTTGCCTCGTCAAAGCGGCCGCTTGCAGCTAGGGAGCCGCATGGCCCAGTCGCTCGTCCGCACCTTTACCATCAGGAACGCGCTTCTGGCCGGCATCCTTTTGATGCTGGCCGGCGACTTCATGTTCGCGCTGAACGACGCGATGGGCAAATGGCTGGTCGCCAGCTTCTCGGTCGGCCAGGTGGTGCTGATCCGATCGATCGGGGCCTTCATCGTGCTCGGCCCGATGATCGCCAACCAGGGCGCCGGCAGACTGTTCCAGATGGAGCGGCCGGTCCTCCAGATTCTTCGCGTGCTGGCGACCACGGTGGACACAGCCTTGTTTTACGCGGCCGTCGTCTATCTGCCGCTGGCCGATGTGATGAGCTTCTACATGGCCGGGCCGATCTATGTGGCGGCGCTGTCGCATTTCCTGCTCGGCGAAAAGGTCGGCTGGCGCCGCTGGGCCGCCATCCTGGTCGG
Source organism: Mesorhizobium sp. M0317 (assembly GCF_040321555.1). Classification (NCBI taxonomy): domain Bacteria; kingdom Pseudomonadati; phylum Pseudomonadota; class Alphaproteobacteria; order Hyphomicrobiales; family Phyllobacteriaceae; genus Mesorhizobium; species Mesorhizobium sp. M0317. Next base: position 49,822 of record NZ_JAMYRV010000004.1, read on the forward strand.
CTTCTGCGGCGTGCTGATCATCTTGAAACCCTCTTCGGCGGCGTTTTCGCAGTCCTCGCTGTTCGCGCTGGTCGGCAGCATCGCCTTCGCCTTTGCCATCATCCTCAGCCGCCGCCTGCGCGGCACCAGCGACACAACGCTGGTCACCTGGCAGACTATCGGCACGCTGCTGGTCGGCGGCGTGATGACCATAGGCGCCTGGCAGACGCCCTCGGCACTCGATTTCGGCGCCATGCTCCTGCTCGGCATCGTCTCCTGCAGCGCGCATCTGATGATTACCAGGGCGCTGAAACTGGCCCCTGCCTCGACGCTGGCGCCGCTGCACTACAGCCTGCTTCTATGGGCGGTGATCTTCGGCCTGGCATTCTTCGGCGACGTGCCGGGACCGCGCATCCTGATCGGCTCGGCCATCGTCGTGCTCGCCGGCCTGTTCATCTTCCACCGCCAGAAGGTGGTCGAAACAGTCGTGCCGCCGGAGAACGTGCCGAAAGGCGTGAATTGACCTCACCTTGGCGCACCGCCGCCAGATGCCGTGAAAACTCAGGCGTTTCCATCAGCGCCTTGCAACGGGCGAAGCGGCCGTCGGCATAGGCGCGGAAGTCCTCGACCGGGTTGTTGTTGGCAAGCTGGATCAGCCCCCACAACGTCCACAACAGGTCGCACATCGCCTTGTAGATAACGACGCGGCCGCGCTCGGCCGGTTTCGCCTCGCCGCCGAAATAGGCGCGCATCATCTCTTCCTCTTGCGCGGTGTCGAACCGGCCTTCGACCGAGAGGTCGCCGAGGTCCCAGAGCGGATCGTTCATCCCCGAATATTCCCAGTCGACGATCCACATCCGCTCGCCCGTATCGAGAAAATTCTCGCACAGCGGATCGCAATGGCAGGCCGCAAGCGGCAGTCTATGCGCGGCAAGGGCGGCACGCACGGTGTCGGATTCGCGCACCACGTCGTGGTAGCCCGGCGGCAAGGCGACGTCCTTGGTCGATAAGACCTTGAGATAGTCGTCGATCATCGCAAACAGCTCGAAGCGGAACGGAAACACCGCACCGGACGCGTGCAGCCTGCGGAAGGCTTCGCCGGCGCGGGCCGGGCTGCCGGCGCGCAGCTTGAACTTTTCCGGCGACATCGTCACGGCGCCGGCAACGAAGCGGCTCGCCAGCACGCCTGTCGCGGGGTCGACATGCAGCACCTCGGGACTGACGCCCGCTTTGGCCGCCTCACGCGCCGCCACCGCCTCATTAGCGCGGTTGATATACTCCTCGGTGCCTTTGCCGGGGATACGCAGGCAGATATCGCCGGCCCGAAAGACGAGATTGGTCATCCCGCCCAGCCGCTCCAGCGGTCCGTCGTAGCCCGCTAATGCCGGAATTGCCGCAAGTGTTGCGCGTGCCTCGTCGGTCCCCATGCCTGTTGCCCCTGGCGTGTTATTTCTTGCGACAACGGTTCCACAGTTTTCGCCGTTTGGCTATCATCCGATCGAGGGTGAGCAGCGAGCTGGCGGAGAAACAGCCATGGCGGGCAACAAGGATCATGGCGGGCTTGGCGCCGCCTATGCGGCGCAACGGCCCGAGGACGTCGCCGCGATCTATGACAGTTGGTCGGAAACCTACGATGCCGACATGTCGGCCGCCGGCTACCGCCATCCGACGATCTGCCTGGCCCTGCTCGCACGGCATCTGCCGCGCGGCGCCGCACCGCTTCTCGACGCCGGCGCCGGCACCGGGCTGATCGGCGAGTGGCTAGCCATCACCGGCTATCCCCAGGTCGAAGCGCTCGATATTTCGCAAGGCATGCTGTCTAAAGCGGCGGCAAAGGGCGTCTATTCGGCGCTGCATTGCCTGGCGCTCGGCGGGCCACTGCCCTTTGCCGACAATGCCTATGCCGGCATCGTCTCGGCCGGCGTTTTCACCTCCGGCCATGTCGGCGCCGAGGGGCTGGACGAACTGATCCGCGTCTGCCGTCCCGGTGGCGTCATCGTGCTGACCATCAAGAACACGCTGTGGAACGCCGGCTTTGCCGATCGCATCGCTGCGCTCGAGGCTGAGGTCAGGGTCGTTCGTGCCGAGGAGACTGCGCCTTATGTTTCGATGCCGGGCGAGGCTGACACCGTGCCCAGCCGCGGCCTTGTACTCCGTGTGAGCTAATCCAGGTTTCGTCTACGCCTTGATCCTGCTCATCGAAGAATCGTACATCGGTTCGAGATGAATGTTGGCCGGCGTCCGTTCCATCGCGACCACCAGCTCATAGTCCCCTGAGCTGAGAAAATCGTCGCTGACGCCATCGGCGTTGCGGACATAGCCATAGCCGATGTTCTTAGCCAGCGTGTAGCCATAACCGCCGCTGGTGAGATAGCCGACCGGTTCGCCATTGCGCAAAATCGTCTCGCGCCCGACCAGCACGATATCGGGATCGTCGACCGTGAAGCCGGCAAAGCGTTTCTTCAGGTCGGCGCCGCTGATCTTTTCGAGCGCCCGCCGGCCGACGAAATCGGTGTTCTTCCTCAGCTTCACCGCCCAGCCGAGGCCGGCCTCCTGAGGCGTGTCGTTGGGGGTGATGTCGGAGCCCCAGGCGCGGTAGCCTTTCTCCAGCCGAAGTGATTCCAGCGCCCGGTAGCCGATCGGCCGGATGCCGTGCGGCTTGCCTGCCGCCATCAGCGTGTCGAAAATCTCGCCGGTGGCGGCGATCGGCACATGCAATTCCCAACCAAGCTCGCCGACATAGGTGACGCGCAGCGCCCGAACCGTATGGCCGGCAGTCGTGATCTCGCCGATATGGCCGAACGGGAAGGCGGCGTTCGAGACATCGGCATCGGTGACGGCCGAAAGCACATCGCGGGCGCGCGGCCCCATCAGCGACAGCGTGCCGAAATCCTCGGTGACATCTTTCAGCGTCACGTCGAGGCCCTTGCCGACATGGTCGCCGATCCAGGAGAGATCATGCGTGCGGAAGCCGGTGCCGGTCACGACGTAGAATTTGTCTTCGGCGAGCCTGGCCACCGTCAAATCGGCCTCGATGCCGCCGCGCGTGTTGAGAAGCTGCGTGTAGGTCAGCCGTCCCACCGGCTTGGCGACATCGTTGGCGCAGATCCAGTCCAGCGCCTTAGCCGCATCCGAACCCGTCATTTCGTATTTGGCGAAGGACGACTGGTCGAAGATGCCGACTTTCTCGCGCACATGGCGATGCTCCTCGCCGACCGGGCCAAACCAGTTCTGCCGGCCCATGGAATAAATGTCTTCGGATGTGGCGCCCTGCGGCGCGAACCAGTTCGGCCGTTCCCAGCCGAGCTTGGAGCCGAACACCGCGCGGTGCGCTTTCAGCCGCTCGTAGAGCGGCGAGACGATGCGCGGCCGGCCCGAGACGTACTCCTCATGCGGAAAGCCGATCGTGTAATGCTTGCCATAGGCTTCCAGCGTGCGATCGCTGACCCATTGCCGGTCGCGGTGCAAATTGGAAAAGCGCCTGATGTCGACCACCCAAAGGTCGAGCGGCGCTTCACCATCGACAACCCATTGCGCCAGCACCCAGCCGGCGCCGCCGCCGGAAGCGATGCCGAAGGCGTTGAAGCCGGCGCCGACGAACATGTTGGCGCATTCGGGCGCGACACCGAGGATGAAATTGCCGTCCGGCGTAAAACTCTCCGGCCCGTTGATCATCTGCTTGACGCCGACCGTCTCCAGCGCCGGCACGCGCGCGATCGCCTGGCTCATATGCTGTTCGAAATGATCGTAGTCGTCGTCGAACAGGCGGAACTCCCAGTCATCGGGGACATCGCCGCCGGGCAGGCCGGTCGCCCAGGCCTGCGGGTTCGGCTCATAGCCGCCCATCACCAGCCCGCCGACCTCTTCCTTGAAATAGGTGCGGCGGTCGGGATCGCGGATTGTCGGCGCGTCGGTCGCCAGCCCGTCGATCTTCTCGGTGATGATGTACTGGTGCTTGACCGGTTGCAGCGGCACGCAAATGCCGGCCATCGCGCCGACCTGGCGTGACCATTGCCCGGCGCAGTTCACCACCTTGTCGCAAGCAATGTCGCCCTTGTTGGTCTTCACCGCGGTGATGTGCCCGTCCGTCATGTCAAAGCCGGTAACGCGGACGTCCTCGAACAGCTTGGCGCCATGCATGCGCGCGCCCTTGGCCAGCGACTGCGTGATGTCGGAGGGGCTGGCCTGCCCATCGGTCGGCAGCCAGGAGGCGCCGACGAGGTCGCCGGTCTCCAGCAGCGGCCACATCTTTTTGACCTCCCCCGGCGACAGCAACTGCATGTCCATGCCGAAGCTCCTGGCCGTCGTCGCCAGCCGTTTATATTCGGTCCAGCGGTCGGCATTGGTCGCAAGCCTGAGGCACCCGGTCATCTTCCAGCCGGTAGCGAGCCCGGTTTCGGCTTCCAGTCCCTTGTAGAGCTCGACCGAATATTTGAGCACGCGGGTGATCGAGGCCGACGAGCGCAACTGGCCGACCAGCCCGGCCGCATGCCAGGTCGAACCCGAGGTCAGCTTGCCCTGTTCCAGCAGCACGACATCGGCCTTGTGGTCGCGCGCCAGGTGATAGGCCGTCGAACAGCCGATAATGCCGCCGCCGATGACGACGATGCCGGCATGTATAGGCAATGTCATGACTGTGTCCCGTACTTCGTGCGGTAATTGTCCAGCGCCGCGTCGAGCCGCGTCAGGTTCTCCGCGGTGTAGGCGACGTAGTCGATGCCGGGCGCGTCGAGGTAAAGTTCGGAAACCATGCTCCACATCGCCTCGCGCAGCAGCGAGGCGCATTGCATGGCCGCGTGCGAGCGGCGGATCGCCTCATCCGGCTCGCGCATGAAATACGCCGTGAGGAAAGTGAAGGACTCCGCGTCGCTCATCTCGGCGTTGGAGGCAACGCCGGCAAGATCGAACATCGCGGTGTTGAAACCGGCATATTCGAAATCGATGAGCCACAACCTGTCGCCATCGTCGAGGATATTTGCCGGCAGAAGATCGTTGTGGCCGAATACGATCGGCAGCAGCTTCTGCGCCCGCTCCAACTCGTCGGCCAGAGCCAGCAGCCTGGGCAGCTCGTCGCGCTTGCGGCTGCCGCCTTCGCTCAGCGTTCGCGCATAGTCGCGGATGACATGGAAGACCCAGAACATGAAGCCGGCGCCGGAGATGTGATTGGGCATCTCGCGATGGAACCCGCGCATAAGCGCTGCGACGCGGCCGATATTGGCGCGCACATCCTCGGCGACATAGGTCTTCGCGCCGAGGAATTCCGTGACCATGATGCCGGGTTCGGAATGGTGGACCGCCGGCGCGAAGCCTGCGGCGTGCGCCGCGCGGGCCGTCATCACCTCGCGGTCGCGAAAGACGTGGTGAAATGGATAGTCCTGGCCGAAGCGCACGACATGCCGCCCGGACGCGTCCTTGACCAGATAGTTGGCGTTGCTGAGGCCGCCCGGCAACGGCGCAATGTCGATGCTGCCATTCCAGCAAGGCAAGGTCCGGATGCGGTCTTCAGCAGTCACGGGACCATCCCTGACTTTTGCGGAGCTTTCTTGGGCGCCATGCGCCGCGCAACGAGCGTTGGGAAACGCAAAAAATCTCGTCGGTGCGGGACGCAGGAACTCCTATCCCGCGCCGCACCGACGAGCCCCTCTGGCCAGGTTTTGATACCCGGTCTCCGCCCCCGCGGATTTGAGAAACTTTTGTGCCAGTTCAAACCCAGACGGTCTGGCCAGACGGTCCGGTCCGTGAATTGCGGCTCTGCCATCACCCTCCCGTGGCAGTTCCGAAGCTGTCACGCCGTCAATGTCACGCCAGTGCTACCTAACTGTCAATGAAATGTTGTGACTTTTTTTGGGTGTTTTGCCCGAAACCACGAGCAATTCCTTTAAAAACGGCGGCATTGCCCTAAAACCGGGCAGGCCGCAAATTCAGGAAGCCAGATGATCCATTCGAAACGGCATGGCGAAATCCTCCGCCTCCTCAAGGAAGAGGGCACCGTCACCATTGCCAGCCTCGCCGACCGGCTGGGGGTTTCGCTTGAAACGGTGCGCCGGGATGTCAAGCCACTGACCGGCAATGGCTCGGTGCTCAAGATGCATGGCGCCATCGGCCTGCCGTCGATGGCCGGCGAAGCGCCGTTCGAGCGGCGCATGCGCGACAATGCGGAGGCCAAGCGGCTGATCGCCCGCATGGTCGCTGCCACCATTCGCGACGGTGAATCGGTCATGCTGGACACCGGCACCACGACCTCGTTCCTGGCCCGCGAACTGCTCGGCCACCGGCGGCTGACCGTGGTCACCAATTCATCCGACATCGCCCGCACGCTGGCCACCGTCAACGGCAACAAGGTCTATATGGCCGGCGGCGAATTGCGCAGCGATTCCGGAGCCGCCTTCGGCGCCTCGGCGATCGATTTCGTCAGCCGCTTCTCGGTCAGCCATGCGGTGATTTCGATCGGCGCCGTCGATGCCGCCGCAGGCCTTGCCGACTACGATCTGGAAGAGGCGGAGTTCGCCCGCATGGTGCTGTCGCGCGGCCAGCGCTCGCTGGTCATCACCGACCACACCAAGTTCGGTCGCCAGGGTCTAGTCCAGGTCTGCGGCTTCGACGGTTTTTCCGAACTCGCCACCGACCAGCCGCCGCCGCGCGACATTGCCTCGGCACTGGCCGAGGCTGGAGCGCGCCTCAGCATCGCTGCCGCCTAGCCAAACACCAGCGACTGGTGCGCCGCGATCCCGGCCCATGCCGCTACCCGATACCACGAAGGCGATGTTGTGCATCATGCGCGCCGCGTCGCCGGCCGCATAAGATGTCGTTCTGGTGAAAAATTGTTTTTCAATCATCCCGCTCTTCGCAATGTCCATGCAACTTGGCAGCCGCAAACAGCGCCTCGTCGAAATGCGGGCCGGGCGAATCGCCCGCATCAGCAATGAGGCCACCATGCTGCAAACGATGCCTTGTCTTTCCTGGACGCTTGCGCGCTCCGACCTGGAAGCGGACCCGGCTTGGCCGGACATTCCGCAACTTTCCGCCGGCGACGGTGTATGACGGTGTATAAGGTGTCCAGGATCAAGAACCTCAAAACCTATGACTGGCGCTTCGCATGACTGATCCACTGTCGGCGATCCTGGGCTTCGGCCTGCTTGGTGTCGGCTGTCTCGCCTTCACTGAAAAGATCCTGCCGCTGCCGCCCTCGCATGTGCTGCTGCTGTTCCTCGGCATGACGGCAGCCTCCGATCTCCTGGCGCTGGCGATCCTGCTTCTGGTGACGACGCTGTCCGCCATCACAGGCTGCCTTGTCTGGTATAGTGTGGGCCGTAGGATTGGATTGGATCGTGCCGACAGGCTGGTCGAGCGTTTCGGCAAATATGTCTGCTTGCGCTATGCGACCTACAGCAAGCTTGGTCAGGCCTACCGCCGCCATCATGTCCGGGTCTCCTTGCTGGCGCAGTTCATCCCGACGGTTCGCAACTATCTGCCGATCGCGGCCGGCGCGCTCCGTCTTCCACTCTTGCCCTTCGCGGCGGCGACGCTGCTCGGCGCCACGCTATGGAACACCGGCTTCCTCGTCACCGGCTACCTTATGCGCGGCAGCGGCCGGGATTCCTATGCCATCGGCTTTCGCATCATCGTCATCGTCCTGGCGCTGGAGACGGCGTTCATGCTCGCGCTTCGCTACGGTCCTGCCTGCCGGCGGCGCCTCGGGTTCGGCTGACCAGGAGGCGCCTCAAGCCGTATGGGTATAAGCTCCGCCTTCGGCTTTCCTTCCCCGGCGCGCCGGTGTTTAGTCCGGCCATGGCTTTCACCATCCGCCAGCTGCAGTTCTTCATTGCCGTCGCCGAGCAAGGCACGGTGTCGGGCGCCGCACAAAACCTCTCCATCTCGCAATCCTCGGTCACCGAGGCGATCAAGGAGCTGGAGAGCGATCTCGGCGTCGAATTGTTCGAGCGCCATCCGCGTGGCCTCAACATTACCCACAAAGGCCACCAGTTCCTGCGCCATGCGACCAAGATCCTGGCCGACGTCTCCGACGCGCGCCGCGCTTTTTCCGACGACCAGGTGGTGGCCGGCGGGCGGCTGCAGCTCGGCGTCACCTCGCTGGTCGCGGGCTATGTGCTGTCCGATCTGCTGGCGCGCTACCGCCGCGCCTATCCCGGCGTCGATGTCTCGGCCATCGAGGACAATGGCGACTATCTCGAACATCTGCTGATCGGCGGCAAGCTCGACATTGCCGTCATGGTCACCTCCAATTTGCGCGACCGCACCGCTCTGCAGTCGGAAATCCTCGAGGTCTCGGCCTACCGGCTGTGGGTCCCGCTCGGCCACAAGCTGGCCAGCGCCGACATTATCGGCATAGGCGACATTGCCGGCGAGCCGCTGATCATGCTGACCGTCGACGAGATCGAGGAGAACACCGGCAAGCTTCTGGCGGCGATCGGCGCCAGGCCGCATGTCGCCTTTCGCACCCGCTCGGTCGAAGCCGTTCGCAGCCTCGTCGCCACAGGTGCGGGCGTGGCGTTGCTGCCCGACCTAGTCTACCGGCCGTGGTCGCTGGAAGGCGACCGCATCGAATCGCGCGACATTTCGGGTTCCCTGCCGGTCGTCCAGGTCGGCATGGTCTGGCGCCGCGGCTCCGGTCTGCCGCAGGCGTCGCGCGACTTCATCGGCCTTGCCCAGTCGCAGCGTATGGTACGCCAGCAGCGTTGATAGGGTGCGTGGTATCTATCGGAAAAACCGATATCGCGTTTCTGATAAATGAATTTGCGAAACCGGAATTTTCCGAGCACTTTTCATGTCGGGGACGAAAGCCGCCATCAGAGCGGCAACGTGCCATCGGATGAACTGACGCTTTTCAGCCTGCGGCTGACTGCGGCGGCGACTCGCTTCGCAGTCAGGCGCCAAAATGGGAGATTGACGATGTACTCATTTCTGAAGACGTGCACGGCCTTGACGGTCGCGCTGACCTTTTCCGGTCAGGCCGTCGCCCAGGTCAAGGAGCTCGGCAACGGCGAAGGCGAGGTCAGCATCGTTGCCTGGCCGGGCTACATCGAGCGCGGCGAAACCGACAAGGGCTATGACTGGGTGACCTCCTTCGAGAAGGAGAGCGGCTGCAAGGTCAACGTCAAGACCGCGAACACCTCCGACGAGATGGTCTCGCTGATGAATGAGGGTGGGTTCGATCTAGTCACCGCTTCGGGTGACGCATCGCTGCGCCTCGTTGCCGGCAAGCGCGTGCAGCCGATCAACACCGATCTCATCCCGAGCTGGAAGGCGGTAGACGACCGTCTGAAGGATGCGCCCTGGTTCACCGTCGACAAGGTGCATTACGGCGTTCCCTATCAGTGGGGCCCGAACATCCTGATGTACAACACCGATGTCTTCAAGGAAGCGCCCAAGAGCTGGAACGTCGTCTTCGAGGAAATGAACCTGCCGGACGGCAAGTCCAACAAGGGCCGCGTCCAGGCCTATGACGGCCCGATCCACATCGCCGACGCCGCCAACTATTTGATGTTCCACAAGCCGGAACTCGGCATCAAGGACCCGTACGAACTGAACGAAGACCAGTACAAGGCAGCGCTCGAGCTGCTGCGTGTTCAGCGGACGCTGGTCGGCCGCTACTGGCATGACGCCGCCATCCAGGTCGACGACTTCCAGAACGAAGGCGTCGTCGCTTCCGGTTCGTGGCCTTACCAGGTCAACACGCTGGTTGCCGCCAAGAAGCCGGTCGCCTCGACCGTGCCGGAAGAAGGCGTCACCGGCTGGGCCGACACCACCATGATGGAGGCCGACGCCGCGCATCCCAACTGCGCCTATATGTGGCTTGAGCATTCGCTGTCGCCCAAGGTGCAAGGCGATGTCTCGGCCTGGTTCGGCTCGCTCCCCGTGGTGCCCGCTGCCTGCAAGGGCAACGAGCTGCTCGGCGAGGAAGGCTGCAAGACCAACGGCTACGAGAACTTCGACAAGATCAAGTTCTGGAAGACGCCGGTCTCGAAGTGCGCCACCCAGAACGACCAGTGCGTGCCCTACTACCGCTGGGTGTCCGACTATATCGGCGTCATCGGCGGGCGGTGAGCTCCCTTAACCCTCCCCCTTGTGGGGAGGGTCGACGCGCAGCGTCGGGGTGGGGGCAACGCTGACGTCCGGTGCTAGTCACCCCACCCGCGGCTTCGCCGCGACCTCCCCCATCGAGGGGGAGGTGAAGTGGCGTGCCCGCTGGCCTGATTGGTGGCGGCAAGAGCTATTTCGACGAACACAAACCGGCAACAGACGGACAGCCCATGACATCGGCCGTTTCCTTCCAGAAAGTCTCTCGCCATTTCGGCAGCGTGCGCGCCGTCGATGCGGTCGATCTCGATATCGTGCCGGGCGAGTTCTTCGCCATGCTCGGTCCGTCGGGGTCCGGCAAGACGACCTGCCTGCGCCTCATCGCCGGCTTCGAGCAGCCGACCTCGGGCTCGATCTCGATCTTCGGCGACCGCGCCGAGGGCGTGCCGCCCTATCGCCGCAACGTCAACACGGTGTTCCAGGACTACGCGCTGTTCCCGCATTTGAACGTGCTGGACAATGTCGCCTACGGGCTGATGGTCAAGGGCATCGCCAAGCCGCAGCGGCAGAAGGCGGCGGAAGAGGCGCTGTCATTGGTGCGGCTTCCAGGCTATGGCGCCCGCCGTCCCGGCCAGCTCTCCGGCGGCCAGCGCCAGCGCGTGGCGCTGGCCCGTGCGCTGGTCAACCAGCCCAAGGTGCTTCTGCTCGACGAGCCGCTCGGCGCGCTCGATCTCAAACTGCGCGAGAACATGCAGGAAGAGCTGAAGTCGCTGCAGAAGGCGCTCGGCATCACCTTCGTCTTCGTCACCCACGACCAGGGCGAAGCGCTGTCGATGGCCGACCGCGTCGCCGTCTTCAATGACGGCAAGATCATGCAGATCGGCACGCCGGAAGACATCTACCAGCGGCCGAAGACCCGCTTCGTCGCCGATTTCGTCGGCTCCTCCAACGTACTGCCGCCGGACTTCGTCCAGCGCTATTCCGGCCAGCACCGCTGGGGCAGCCTGCGTCCCGAATCCATCCGCATCGGCCGCGCCGCCAAAGGCGAGGGCGTCGCCGCGCGCCTGGTTGGAACCAACTATCTCGGCGCTACGACCAAGCTGGCGCTCGACGCCGACGGGTTGAGGCTGCACGCCATCGTGCCGGCCGGGACAAAGCTGCCGGCGGAAGGCGAAGCGGTGGTGCTGACGTTCAACCGCGAGCATTTGCATTTGATGGACGAGCCGGCATGATTGAGGTTTGCGCCAAGCACCCCCCTCTGTCCTGCCGGACATCTCCCCCTCAAGCGGGGAGATTGGCTGTTCCTCCCGGTTTCGCCAATCTTCAACGTTGGGGATTTGGCGAGGCAGCGAAACTGCTGATCTCCCCCCTTGAGGGGGAGATGTCCGGCAGGACAGAGGGGGGTGTGAAGGAACGCGGCTTCTCAGGGTTCCTTCAGCACGCGGTCGCCCGATGACCATCGCCGCGCTCAACTCAACCTCCGCCCCCGCCATCCTGCCCGGCAGCGGTGGCATGCGCGGCGCACTGTCGGACCTTTTCTGGCGCAAGCCGCAACTGCTGCTGTTCCTCATGCTGCTGCCGCCGGTTCTATGGCTCGGCGTTGTCTATATCGGCTCGTTGTTCGCACTTCTGGCGCAGAGCTTTTTTTCGATCGACGAGTTCTCCGGCCTCATCAACCACGAATTCACGCTGAAGACCTATGGCGACCTCTTCCAGCCCGCCAATCTCGACATCATACTGCGCACGGTGACGATGGCGGTTCTGGTCACGCTGGCCTCCGCCGTCATCGCCTTCCCCATTGCCTATTACGCGGCGCGCTATGCCCGCGGCCGGTGGAAGGCGCTGTTTTATCTCGGAATCATGCTGCCGCTATGGTCGAGTTACCTCGTCAAGATCTACGCCTGGAAGCTGATCCTCGCCAAGGAAGGCATTTTGACCTGGCTGCTCGCCAAATTGCATCTGCTCTGGGTGCTCGATGGCTGGCTGTCGCTGCCGGTCGTCGGCGGCAACTCTTTGTCGGTCTCCGCCACCGGCACCTTCATCGCTTTCGTCTATGTCTGGCTGCCGTTCATGATCCTGCCGGTGCAGGCGGCATTGGAGCGCGTGCCCGGCAATCTGGTCGAGGCGTCCTCCGATCTCGGCGCATCGCCGGGCCAGACCTTCCGCAACGTGCTGTTCCCGCTGGCGCTGCCCGGCATCGTCGCCGGCTCGATCTTCACCTTCTCGCTGACGCTGGGCGACTACATCATCCCACAGATCATCGGCACATCGCGGCTGTTCATCGGGCAGGCCGTCTATTCGCAGCAAGGCACAGCCGGCAACATCCCGCTCGCCGCTGCCTTCACCGTCGTGCCCATCGTCATCATGGGTTTCTATCTCTGGGGCGCCAAGCGCATGGGGGCCTTCGATGCGCTCTGACGGTTCGCAATCCGCTCCGCTCGGCCTCAAGATCGCTGCCGCCTGCGGCCTGCTGTTCCTGCATCTGCCGATCTTGTTAATCTTCGTCTACGCCTTCACCACGGAAGAGAAGAGCTTCGTCTGGCCGCCGCCGGGGCTGACCACACAATGGTTCGCCGTCACCTGGAACCGGCCGGATGTCTGGCAGGCGCTGTCGCTTTCGGTCCGTGTCGCCGCCATCTCGACCGCGATTGCCTTGATACTGGGCACGCTGTGCGCCGCCGCCGTGTCACGGACGAAATTCTTCGGCCGCGAGACGATCTCGCTGCTCGTCATCCTGCCGATCGCGCTGCCCGGCATCATCACCGGCATCGCGTTGCGCTCGGCCTTCTCGCTAGCCGACATCCCGTTCTCGTTCTGGACGATCGTGCTCGGCCACGCCACCTTCTGCGTTGTCGTCGTCTACAACAATGCGGTCGCCCGTTTCCGCCGCACTTCCGGCTCAATGATCGAGGCCTCGATGGATCTCGGCGCCGACGGCTTCCAGACCTTCCGGCACGTCGTGCTGCCCAACATCGCCACCGCTCTGCTTGCCGGGGGGATGCTCGCCTTCGCGCTCTCCTTCGACGAGGTCATCGTCACCACCTTCACCGCCGGCCAGCAGCAGACCGTGCCGATCTGGATGCTGGAAGAGCTGATCCGCCCACGCCAGCGTCCGGTCACCAATGTCGTCGCCATGGTCGTGGTGCTGGTGACGCTGCTGCCCATCCTTGCCGCCTATTACCTGACCCGCGACGGCGACCAGATCGCCGGTTCGGGCAAATGAAGAACAGCGAATAGGGAGTAGCGAATAGCGAATAGGGGAGATTGCACGACCAGCCCTATTCGCTACTCGCTATTCGCTACTCGCTCCTGACCGAGGAGAACCTGCATGGACACCCAGATGCTGATCGGCTCGAAGTTCGAGAACGGCACCGAGACCGAGGAGCCGATTCTGAATCCAAAGACCGGGGCGACCATTCTCAACCTGCCTGAAGCAAGCCAGGCGCAGATCGAGGCGGCTGTTACTGCCGCCGGGCGAGCATTCGTCTTGTGGTCACGCACAACGCCGGCGCAGCGCTCCGGCTATCTCCTCAAGATCGCCGACCGCATCGAGGCCAACGCGCGGGAGTTCGCGGCGCTCGAGGCGCTGAATTGCGGCAAGCCGATCAACGCCGTGCTCAATGACGAGATCCCGGCGATCGTCGACTGCTATCGTTTCTTTGCCGGCGCTGTGCGTTCGATGCCGGGCGTGGTCGCCGGCGAATACATTCCCGGCCACACCTCGATGGTGCGGCGCGACCCGATCGGCATCGTCGCTTCCATCGCGCCGTGGAACTATCCACTGATGATGATGGCCTGGAAGCTGGCGCCGGCCATTGCCGGCGGCAACACCGTCGTCTTCAAGCCGTCGGAGCAGACGCCGCTGACGGCGCTGAAGCTGGCCAGGATCCTGGCCGAGGTTCTGCCCGAGGGCGTCGTCAATGTCGTGCTCGGCCGCGGCGACAGCGTCGGCAACACGCTGATTAATCACGCCAAGGTCAACATGATTTCGATCACCGGCGACGTCGCCACGGGCAAGAAGGTGCTGCAGGCCGCCGCCAAGTCGGTCAAGCGCACGCATCTGGAACTCGGCGGCAAGGCGCCGGTCATCGTTTTCGACGACGCCGACCTCGGCGGCGTGGTCAACGGCCTGCGCGCTTTCGGCTACTACAATGCCGGGCAGGATTGTACAGCCGCCTGCCGCATCTATGCCGGCAAGAAGATCTACGACAAGCTCGTCGCCGATCTCTCATCTGCCGTCTCGACCATCAAATACAACCAGCCCGACGACACCGAAAACGAGATCGGCCCGCTGATCTCGCGCCGCCAGCGCGATCGCGTGTCGAGCTTCGTCGAGCGCGCTTCGGAACTCAAGCACATCGAGATCACCACCGGCGGCAAGCCGGGCGAAGGCTCCGGCTTCTATTACCAGCCGACGGTGGTTGCCGGCGCGCTGCAGGAAGACGAGATCGTGCGCCGCGAAGTGTTCGGTCCGGTCGTCTCCATCACCCGCTTCTCCGAAGTCGATGAAGCTGTGAACTGGGCCAATGACAGCGACTACGGCCTGGCATCCTCGGTGTGGACCAAGAACGTCTCGCGCGCCATGGCGACGGCCGCCCGTCTGCAATATGGCTGCACCTGGATCAACACCCATTTCATGCTGACCAACGAGATGCCGCATGGCGGGCTGAAGCAGTCTGGCTACGGCAAGGACATGTCTCTCTATGCGCTGGAGGATTATACCGCCGTTCGTCATGTGATGGTGGCGCATGGGTAGAGGCCGCCAATATCTCTAAAATATTCGCCAACCCGTTTTCTGTACATTAAGCGAGAGTTACTTTTGCGGTACGCCGGGAGTTCACGATTTACTGAATATTCAACCTGAACGAGCAGCCTCTTGCCGGGAAACCGCGCGGCGAGGGGTTTGCGCATGAACACGACCAAGATCAAGCTGGTACTCATTGGCGGCTTCTGTCTGCTGATCGCTGTGTTCGGCGGCAAGGACATGATCAAGAAGAGCGGCTGGCCCGAGGCGCCTGCTGAAATCCTCGCGGTCAATGTCGAATGCGACATGGAATCGACCGCCCACAAGATTGTCTACAAGACCGTCAGCACCGCCACGATCCCGTGCGAACTGGTGGATGCGTTCAAGACGGTTCATGCTGACAAAGAGTGGAAGGTGACCCAGAAATTCACCGGCACCTTGCGCGTCGGCACCGGCGCCGACGCCGTCGAGGCCACGATGGAGCTGAACAAGAACGGTGCCCGCGAACCGCAGGTCGGCGACAAGCTCACCGTCGTCCAGAACCCCGCCAACCCCACCCAGATCGAACGCACCGGCATGACCGGCACGCGTTTGACGATCGTCATTGGGGCTGGACTGCTCGGCGCGTTGCTTCTCTATCTTGCTTTCAAACCCCGCCGGCGGATGTCGACCTCCGCCGTGGCGGGCAACCCTGCCGGAGATGCCGGCGCGGACCAGCGCGCGCGCCAGGCCGACGCCTTGATAGCGGCGGCCCTGGCCAAGCAGGCCACATTGCCCAATCAGCCAGCACGTGTCGCGGCTGCCGGATTGGCCAGGGAAGGGCGGTTCTCGGGGCAGCGGACGAGTTTCGGCCGCCGCAACTGATGGCCGAAAACCGATGCACCCGCCACCGCTACTCCACGATGCGATAGATGTTCCAAAGGCTGGTGCCTGAAACGACGTAGGGCTCCATCTCCTTGCCCCATTTAGCGTGGGCGTCGATCTTGCCGATCCTGGCGAAGAAACCCTCCAGCTGGGCAAGGCTTTCGACCTGATGATGCGATTCGACCGTCGCTTCCCGAGCTCCGATCGAACCGGTCATGATCTGGAACTCGAGATCGGCAATGCCGACCTGAGAGCCGATCTCGCGTTCCCATTTCTTCAACAGGTCGAGCACGGTCTGCTTGTGCCCGAACTTGGCGTCGATCTGCCATCTGGCGCTGAACATTTTTGTCTCCTCCAGTTTTGCGGCCCAAACCGCGGTTGATCTTTCCGCGGTGGAACTACTCGTCCCAGGCCTGCACGACGGTCTGTCGTGCAATCCGCCCATTCTTCAGCTCCAGCATCGCCGCGCAGAACACTTTCGTTCCGTCCGGATAGGCGCAGGCCTGGGTGAAGGCGAGATTGTCGCCATCGGCGATGGTGGTGTCGACCTTGTGGGTCATCGCCCGGCTGCAGATGTCGTCCCAGAAGGTGCTGATCGCCGCCCGGCCGCGGATCTCGCGCGGCTTGCTCGGCGGATTGTTGCGGTCGATCACCCGCACCAGTGCGTCGTCGGCATAGAAGCTAGCGAGCATCCTGCCGTCCCGTCCTTCGATCGCTTTCTTGATCGCCGCGCCGTCCACGCTCTGCGTCTTGGTCAGCATCTTCTCCTCCATGGCCCGTTGATCGGGCGGTTGAATGATCACAAGCAATGCCCGGCGCACCGCCCGGCATTTTCTTTCACTGCGACTTGGCTTTGACGGCTGCGAACACGCCGCCGGTCTGTTGTTTGAAGGTCGCGAAATCGACCTGGCTGCCGTTGAGCATCGTCGACCAGTGGCGCACGATGGCCGCCATCGCGATCGCTTCCTTGATCTCCTCATCGGTCGCGCCATTGAGCTTGGCGGCCTCGGTGTGGAAATAAATGCAGTACTGGCAGGGGATCTGCGAGGCGACGGCCAGCCCCAGCAGTTCCTTGGTCTTGCCGTCGAGCGCGGTCTTGGGGTTGAGCTGCACACCCTTGATCTCGGCCCAGGCGCCGGCAACCGCGACATCCGGCAGCGTCTTGAACATGTCCGGCACCGAGCCGAGCGTCGCCTCGATGTCCTTGTAGGCAGCGGCCGCCGAGGCATCCTCGGCCTGGGCGGGAGCGATCGTGAACAGCACTCCAACGCCTGCCGCTATCACCAGCGATTTGATCGACCTGTTTGACTTCAGCATTGCATCCTCCGTCCGCAGTGCCTTTCTGGCGACATCCGCCTGGCCTGCATGGAGAGAATTGGTACGCTCGGATACTCCTGGCCGCTTCGCCCGAAAGCGCCATGGTCCCTATGGCCCGTCCGGGCCAGCCTGCCTGGCGGAAAATGCCGCTGCCGCTGCCCGTGACGGCAAATCGAGCTTCAGCAATATGTTGGCGACATGACGCTTGACCGTATGCTCGCTGAGCCTCAACTCGGCGGCGATCGCGGCATTGCTCTTGCCGTCGGCGATCAGGATCACCACCTCGCTTTCGCGCGCCGTCAGTTGAGCCGGCTCGGCGGGTTTCGCCTTGGGGCGGCAGGCCGGCTCCAGGTGCTGTTCCGACGTCGCCTGGACCAGCGCCAGCGGCTCGTCCAACTCATCCACCGTGACACGCCCGGCATCGATGAAATGCAGGCCGGACCCCGCCGCCAGATCGGCGGCCAGCCGCGACGCCAGAATGTCGCCGCGCCCGGCATGGGCGGCGATCTGCATCGTCACCCGTGCCATCAGCCCCACCGGCGGCCCGCGCGTTTCGACCTCACCGACATGGGCGCCCTGGGCGCTTGCAATGCCCATATGTTGCGCCGCATCGCGCAGTGCCGCCGCGCAGCGTATGGCCCGCGCCGGCCCGTCGAAGCGCGAGATCATCAATTCGCCACGGATGCCAGCGACGCGTCCGCCATGACGGCCGACCAGCTGCCGCCAGCTCTCCTGGAAGCGCTCGCTACGTTCGCTCCACATGCGGTCGCCAACCCGCGCCGTGTCGTAGATGCGTGTCGCCAGAAGAGCGGCAAGCACGCGCTCCGCTTCGGCCACGGCACGCTCGCCGGTCAGGAATTCCTCGATCAGGTCGGCCACCCGGTCGACATCGCCGGTCCAGATCGGGTGGTCGCGCCCGGGGACCTCGACCAGTCGCGCATTGGCGATCTCTTTCGCCAGGAAGCGGCTGGCGTCCGGGTCGACCCGCGCGTCGTTGCGGCGATGAATGAGCAGTGTCGGTGCGCCGATCGCCGAAAGCACGCCGCGCACATCGATTCCGGCATTCATCCGGGCAAGGGCTGCCGCTGCCGTCGGACTGGCCGACAGCCGCTCGAAGCGGGCCCACCACTGGGTGAAATGCGCATCATCTACCCGGCCGGGAGCGAAGTTGGGCAGTGTGGCGCCCGTGCCCCATTCCGTGCCGGCCGTCGCGATGAAGGCCTCGAGGCGCTCCGGCGACATCACCCATTTGTGGAAATGCGCATAACCGCCATAGAGCGCCAGCGCTCGTGTCCGTTCCGGATAGGTGGCGGCAAACAACATTGCCATCGGCGCGCCTTCCGAAGCGCCGAGCAAGGCCGCGCGGCCGCTGCCGGTGGCATCCATCACCGCGCGCACATCGTCCATGCGGGTTTCGAGGCTGGGCAGGTGGCGTGGGTCGACGCGGTCGGACAGGCCGGTGCCGCGCTTGTCGAACAGGATCAGCCGCGAGAACGCCGAGAGCCGTTTCAAGAGCCTGGCGTAGCCCTCGTCTTCCCAATGCAGGTCGAGATTGGAAATGAAGCCGGGCACGAAAACCAGGTCGAACGATCCCTGGCCGACCACCTGATAGGCGATCCGCACGTCGCCGCTGAGGGCATATCGCGTCTCGATCGGCCTCACGTTGCTATCCCGCCCGGCCAGACGATTTCTGATCGTCGACCATAGCAGACGCCTGCCGGATGCGGCAGCCAAACTTTAGAAGACAGGAATATAGCCCGCGGCGCGAGCCGTGTTCGCCCGCCATTTCTGGGGCAGGCTATTTCTGGGGAGCGACGCTCTCTGCACCCGTGGGTTGGACGTAGCCGATGCTCACATCGGCCTGCTCCTCGGTCTTCGGCCGCTTGATCCTGGCCGAGGCCACGACGACGAGTTCGTCAAAACCTTCGCCGCCGCTGTCCAGCATCTCGAAGAACTGCCGGCGCATCCTGGGCTCCCAGAACTTGTTGATGTGCTCGGCCACGCCCGCCACACCTTCCTCGCGGGGCCTTGAATGGAAGAAGGCGGCGATCTGGTTGGCCATGCGCACCAGCTTTTCCCCGGTGCTCGTGATGTGTTCTTCGTCATGCGACATGCTGGGCAACTCCCAAGACCACCCGTTTAGGGTGGGTGAAAACATCGAAATCGTCGCCGCGCACCAGCGCCACCAGCGTCATGCCGGCCTCTTCGGCGGTGCGGATGGCAAGGGCTGTCGGCGCCGACACGGCGATGATGAAGGCGGAGCCGATCGCCCCCGTTTTCTGCACCATCTCCACCGAGACGCGTGATGTCACCACCACCGCGCCCGATGCACCGTCAATGCCGGCCTTGGCCAGCGCGCCGGCCAGTTTGTCCAGCGCATTGTGCCGGCCGACATCCTCGCGCGCCATGACGATGCCTTTGCCGGGAATGTAGAAGCCCGCTGCATGCACGGCGCCGGTTTCTGAATGCAGAGGCTGCACCTTGGATAAAAGTTTTACCGAACGGGTGATGTCGTCGGCTTCAAGCGTAAGCTTGGACGCACTAACCTTATCGACCGAGCGCATCGCTTCCTCGATGGATTCGATGCCGCACAGCCCGCAGCCGACCGGGCCGGCGAGCCGCCGCCGCCGCGCCTCGAAGCGCGTATTGGCCTGGTCCTTCAGCCGGATCTGGATATCGATGCCGGCGCCATGGTCCTCGACCTCGATCGCATCGATTTCGTCAGGCAAGGCTATGATGCCTTCGGTCAGCGAGAAGCCGAGCGCGAAATCCTCGAAGTCGGCCGGGCTCGCCATCATCACCGCATGGGTGGTGCCGGCAAAGGAGAACGCCACCGGCGTCTCCTCCGGCACCATGCGGTTGGCCACCGCAGTGCCGCTGGCGCGGTGGGCAAGGCGAGAGATTTGGGTGGTGGCTTGGCGTTTTCGGGTCACGAGGCGCGCCCCTCTGCCCTGTTCGTCCTTAGCACTAGCTGTGGAGGCTCGCGCCTTTCCTCTCCCCCGTCGATTGGGGGAGAGGTGTCAGGCGAAGCTTGACGGAGTGGGGGGCGACTGCTCGCCAGATAGGCCGGTTTGCCTGCTCTTTGGGTTGTGCGCGACTTTCGACGGCTGCGTGTTGCGGGGCCGGCTTCCCCCACTCCGTCGCCGCTTCGCGGCGCCACCTCTCCCCCCTCCGGAGGGAGAGGAAAGGCGCCATGCGGCTTAAGCTCTCCTTCCTGACGGAGTGGGGGTCGACCAACCGTCAAGATTGAAGCTCTCATTGTCGAACGCCGTGGCAAGACTACTCCGCCGCTTCCAGCTTTGCGATGCGGCGGCTCTGCTCGGCCTGCTCGTTATAGTCGCGCTGCCAGTCCGAAGGCCCGTTGGAGGCGCCGACCTGCACCGCGGTCACCTTGTACTCCGGGCAGTTGGTCGCCCAGTCGGAGAAGTCGGTGGTGATGACGTTGGCCTGCGTGTCGGGATGGTGGAACGTTGTGTAGACCACACCTGGCGACACCCGGTCGGTGATCAGCGCACGCAGCGTCGTCTCACCCGAACGGCTGGTCAGCCGCACCCAGTCGCCATCGCGCAGGCCGCGGTTCTCGGCGTCGTGCGGATGGATCTCCAGCCGGTCCTCCGAGTGCCACATGACGTTTTCGGTGCGCCTTGTCTGCGCACCGACATTGTACTGGCTGAGGATGCGACCGGTGGTCAGCAGCAACGGGAAACGCGGCCCGGTCCGCTCGTCGGTCGCCACATATTCAGTGCGGATGAACTTGCCCTTGCCACGCACGAAGCCGCCGATATGCATGATCGGCGTGCCGAGCGGCGCCTTCTCGTTGCAGGGCCATTGCACCGATCCGACACGGTCGAGCAGATCGAAGGAGACGCCGGCGAAGCTTGGCGTCGTTTTGGCGATCTCGTCCATGATTTCGGAGGGATGCTGGTAGTTCCAATCCAGCCCGATCGCGCGGGCAAGCTCCTGTGTCGCTTCCCAGTCGGCATAGCGCGCCTTCGGCTCCAGCACCTTGCGCACCATGTTGATGCGGCGCTCGGCATTTGTGAAGGTGCCGTCCTTTTCCAGGAAGGTCGAGCCCGGCAGGAAGACATGCGCGTAGTTCGCTGTCTCGTTGAGGAACAGGTCGTGCACGACGACGCATTCCATCGCCGCCAGGCCAGCCGCGACATGCTTGGTATCAGGGTCGGACTGCAGGATGTCCTCGCCCTGGATGTAGATGCCCTTGAAGGAGCCGTCGACGGCGGCATCGAGCATGTTGGGGATGCGCAGGCCTGGTTCGTCGTCGAGCTTCACCCCCCACAACGTCTCATAGATGTCGCGCACCGCCTCGCCGGAGATGTGGCGGTAGCCCGGCAGTTCATGCGGGAACGAGCCCATGTCGCAGGAACCCTGCACGTTGTTCTGGCCGCGCAGCGGGTTCACCCCGACGCCGGGACGGCCGATATTGCCGGTCGCCATGGCAAGGTTGGCGATAGCCATAACCGTGGTCGAACCCTGGCTGTGTTCGGTGACGCCGAGGCCGTAATAAATCGCGCCATTGCCGCCCTTGGCATAGAGCCGTGCAGCACCTCGGATCAGTTCGGGATCGACGCCGGACAGCTTGCCCACCATTTCGGGGCTGTTTTCCGGCAAGGCGACGAAAGAAGCCCAATCCTGGAACTCCGCCCAGTCGCAGCGATCGCGGATGAAGGCTTCGTCGAAAAGCCCTTCGGTAACGATGACATGCGCCAGCGCCGTCAGCACCGCCACGTTGGTGCCCGGCTTCAGCGGCAGGTGATAGTCGGCCTCGATATGCGCCGACTTGACCATTTCGGTGCGGCGCGGATCGAGCACGATCAGCTTGGCGCCCTGGCGCAGCCGCTTCTTCAGCCGCGAGGCGAACACCGGGTGGGCGGAAGCCGGATTGGCGCCGATGATGACGGCGACATCGGTGAAGTCGACGGAATCGAAATCCTGCGTGCCGGCCGAGGTGCCATAGGTCTGGCCGAGGCCGTAGCCGGTCGGCGAGTGGCAGACGCGAGCGCAGGTGTCGACATTGTTGTTGCGGAAGCCTTGGCGCACCAGCTTCTGCACCAGATAGGTCTCTTCATTCGTGCAGCGCGAGGACGTGATACCGCCGATCGAGGTGCGGCCGTATTGATACTGGATACGGCGGAATTCCTTGGCCGTATGGGCGATGGCCTCTTCCCAACTCACTTCGCGCCAGGGATCGCTGACCTTTTCCCGGATCATAGGCGACAGGATGCGGTCCTTGTGGGTGGCATAGCCATAGGCGAAACGGCCCTTCACGCAGGAGTGGCCGTGGTTCGCCTTGCCGTCCTTGTAGGGCATCATGCGAATGACTTCGTCGTCCTTCACTTCTGCCTTGAACGAGCAGCCGACGCCGCAATAGGCGCAGGTGGTGACAGCGGAACGCTCGGGCATGCCTTTCTCAAGCACGGTCTTTTCACGCAGCGCATCGGTCGGACAGGCCTGCACGCAGGCGCCGCAGGATACGCATTCGGAGGCGATAAAATCCTCGTGCATGCCGGCGACCATGCGCGATTCGAAACCGCGGCCCTCGATCGTCAGCGCGAAGGTGCCTTGCACCTCTTCGCAGGCCCGCACGCAGCGCGAGCACACGATACATTGCGCCGGATCATAGGTGAAATAGGGGTTGGACTCATCGCGGGCGATGTAGTCGACCGCCAGCGAGCCATGGCCGGGCGCGACGCCGTTTTCCTGCTTGACGTGGTTGCGGCCCTCGATGCCGAAGCGGTTCTCGGTCAGGCCGACAGACTTCGCCACAACGTCGAACTCGCTGGCCCCGGTACCGGCCTTCTCGTTCCAGCCGGTCGGGTGGTCGGAGACGTAAAGCTCCATGACACCGCGGCGGATGGCGTCGAGCCGCTCGGATTGCGTGCGCACCACCATGCCTTCGCCGACGGGCGTCGTGCAGGATGCCGGCGTGCCGCCGCGCCCGTCGATCTCGACCAGGCAGACGCGGCAGGAGCCGAACGAGTCCAGCATGTCCGTGGCACAGAGTTTTGGGATCTCGACCCCGCCTTCCATCGCCGCGCGCATGATCGACGTACCCTCCGGCACGCTGATGCTGCGGCCGTCGACGATCAGCGTAACCTGCTTTTGCGCCTTCGATTCCGGGGTTCCGTAATCGAGTTCTTCGATGAGTGTCGGGAAGTCGGCCTTGATATTCATCTGCCAGCACCTATTCAGCAGCCACGCGCGCCGGCGCGGGCTTGAAATCTTCGGGGAAATGGGTGATCGAGCTCATCACCGGATAGGGCGTGAAGCCGCCCAGCGCGCAGAGCGATCCGAACTTCATCGTGTTGCAGAGATCGGTGACCAGTGCCAGGTTCTTCTCCGGCTCGATGCCGGCGGCAAGCCGGTCGATGGTCTCCACCCCGCGTATCGAGCCGATGCGGCAGGGCGTGCACTTGCCGCAGCTTTCGATGGCGCAGAACTCCATGGCAAAGCGCGCCTGCTTCAGCATGTCGGCCGTGTCGTCGAACACGGTGATGCCGGCATGGCCGATCAGCCCGTCGCGCTTCGCGAACTCTTCGTAGTCGAACGGCGTGTCGAACAGGCCGCGCGGGAAATAGGCGCCGAGCGGGCCGCCGACCTGCACCGCCTTCACCGGGCGACCTGTGGCCGTACCGCCGCCGATATCGTCGACGATCTCGCCCAGCGTCATGCCGAACGCCGCCTCGAACAGGCCGCCGAACTTGACGTTGCCGGCGATCTGTATCGGGATCGTGCCGCGCGAGCGGCCCATGCCGAAATCCTTGTAGAAGGCAGCACTCTTGTCCATGATGATGGGCACGGAGGCCAGGCTGATGACGTTGTTGATCACCGTCGGCTTGCCGAACAGACCCTGGATTGCCGGCAGCGGTGGCTTGGCTCGCACCACGCCGCGCTTGCCTTCAAGGCTGTTCAGCAGCGAAGTTTCCTCGCCGCAGACATAGGCGCCGGCGCCGACGCGGATTTCCATGTCGAAGGCGTTGGGCGAACCCAGCACGCTGACGCCGAGCACGCCTGCCTTGCGGGCGACCTCGACAGCCTTGTTCATGACAGCCACCGCATGCGGATATTCCGAGCGGATATAGACGAACCCCTTGGTCGCGCCGGTGGCGATGCCGGCAATCGTCATGCCTTCGATGAGCACGAAGGGGTCGCCCTCCATGATCATGCGGTCGGCAAAGGTGGCGCTGTCGCCCTCGTCGGCATTGCAGACGATGTATTTGCGGTCAGATGTCGTATCGAGCACCGTCTTCCACTTGATGCCGGTCGGGAAGCCGGCGCCGCCTCGGCCGCGCAAGCCCGATTCCGTGACCTGTTTGACGATGTCGAGCGGCGCCATGGCCACCGCGTTCTGCAGGCCCTTGAGCCCGCCCAGTGACTTGTAGGCATCGAGCGATAGCGGGTCGTTGATGCCGCAACGCGCAAAGGTCAGGCGCGTCTGCTTGGCCAGGAACGGGATTTTGTCGGGCGCGCCCAGCCAGCGCTTGTGATGCCCGCCGGTGAGAAAGCCGCTGTCGAACAGGCTCTTGACGTCCGATGGCTTGACCGGCCCGTAAGCGACGCGGCCCTTTTCGGTCGCGACCTCGACCATCGGTTCGAGGAAATAGGCGCCGCGCGAGCCGTTGCGGACGATCTTGGCCTCGACGCCCCGTTCAGCCAGTTCCGCACGAACAGCCTTGGCGACCTTTTCGGCGCCGAGCGCCAGCGCGCCGGAGTCACCTGGAATGTAGATGCGCGGGATCATGAGCGTACCTCCCCGACGATCTCTTCGATCTTCTCGTCATCGAGCCGCCCGATCACCTCACCATCCAGCATCGCCGACGGTGAACAGGCGCACAGCCCGAGGCAATAGACAGGCTCAAGTGTAACCGATCCGTCGCGGGTGGTCTCATGGAAATCGATGCCCAACAACTGCTTGACCTTTGCGGCGATCGCATCCGAACCCATCGACTGGCAGGCTTCCGCCTGGCAGAGCTTGAGCACATGCCGGCCAGCCGGCCGGGCACGGAAATCATGATAGAAGGTCACGACGCCATGCACTTCGGCCCTCGACAGGTTCAGCCCATCGGCGATGACGGGCACGGCGTCCTGCGGCACGTGGCCAAATTCTTCCTGGATCTCGTGCAGGATCGGCAGCAGGGGGCCTTCGAGGCCCTTCAACTCCTGGATGATCGCCGCCGTGCGCGACTGTATCTCGGTACTTGCAGGCTGCATCGTCACGCAGCGCCCTCCCTATCGTAGCGATCGATGCATATAATCGTCCAAAAGCATGAAGCGGTTTTGGAACAACGACATGCCTACGCCGCTTAATCGCTAAGTGCTTAAGAAATCAGAGAAAACCTATGAAATCAATAAAGCGGTTTCGTTGCACGATAGAAAATTTCTATCGCGCCGATTGACCAGTTATGACTAGCTCAGCGATTGGCGCGGAAATCGTCTGCCAGCGCCATCGCCTCGTCCAGCAGCGCCTGCACCAGCGGCGTGTGCGGTTCGCGCGGCGCGGCGACCAGCCCGACCGTGTGGCTGGCATCCGGTTCGACGATCGGAATGGCCCGGATCGGCTCGGAAAAACCGAATGTTTCCGCCAGGTTGAGCGGCATGATCGACGACCATTTGCCTGTCCGTATGTGGGAGAACAGCACGATCATCGAGTTGGATTCCAGTGTCGGCCGCACCTGCACGCCGGCCTCGGCCAGATGCTGGTCGATGATGCGGCGGTTCTGCATGTCCGGCGTCAACAAGCAGAGCGGCAGCTGGCTGATTTCGGCCCATGTCACTTTGTCGCGATCCGAATAGGGATTTCCGACCGCCGTGATCAGCTGGTAGCGCTCGTCATAGAGCGGCACGCTGGTCACCCGTCCGAGAGGCTCGTTGTCGAGATAGGTGATGCCGGCATCGGCGTCGAAATTGCCGAGCAGCGACAACACCTCGATCGAGGTGCGCGACAGGATAGAGAAGGTGACGCCCGGATGCTTCTCGCGAAATGGCGTCGTAAGCCGCGCCACCATGGCGAGGGCGGTCGGGATGGCGGCAATACGGATACGCCCGGACAGGCCATGTCGCGCCGCCCGCATCTCTTCGCGCATGGTCCTGGAATCGCCGACGATGCGACGCGCCCACACCAGCACCTGCTTGCCTTCCGGCGTCAGCCCCTGAAAGCGCGAACCGCGATTGACCAGCATGACGCCGAGCTGGCCCTCCAGCTGCTTGATCCCGGCCGACAAGGTCGGCTGCGTGACGCCGCACGCTTCCGCCGCCCGGCCGAAATGCTCCTCCTTGGCCAGCGCGATGAAGAATTCGAGCTTGTCGATCATACCATCCGTCCGTTCGTTTCGCGCAAGGTCGGGGAAATTGCCTTTCGCCGCAAGCTCTACCCGCAATTGGCCATGCATCCACATCTTTGGGCCGGCTGGCTGTTTCCCCCGGCCGAACACGGCGCTATGTGGTTGGATGGAATACGAGGAGATCGGACATGCTGGGCTGGTTCCGCAAGCTTTTGCCGCGCGAAGATCGCTTCTTCGACCTCTTTGAACGGCATTCCCGCACCGTGGTCGGCGGCGCCGAGGCGCTGGAGCAGCTCCTGCAGGGCAAGGACATCGATCGTTGGTGCCAGAAGATCATCGATCTCGAGGACCAGGCCGATCATATCACGGCCGAAGTGCTGCTGGCGGTGCGGCGTTCCTTCATCACGCCCTTCGATCGCGGCGACATCAAGGACCTGATCCAGTCGATGGATGACGCCATCGACATGATGCACAAGACCGTCAAGACGGTGAAGCTGTTCGAAAAGAAGGAATTCGACCCGCTGATGCAGGAGATGGGTGGCGTCATCGTTGCCGCCTCCAAGCTGGTTGCCGAAGCGATCCCGCTGCTCAGCAAGGTCGGCACGCAAACGGTACGCCTCAACGCCATCGCCGAAGAGGTGATGCGCGTCGAAAGCCGCGCCGACGATCTGCATGAGCAGGGATTGAAGGACCTGTTCAAGCGGCATGGCCGCAGCGATCCGATGGCCTACCTGATCGGCTCGGAGATCTACGGCCAGCTGGAGAAGGTGGTCGACCGCTTTGAGGACGTCGCCAACGAGATCAGCGGCATCGTCATCGAGAACGTTTAGGCAATGGAAGCCACCATCGCCTTTCCCGTGCTGATCGGCCTTGTCGCCGTCGCGCTGTTTTTCGATTTTCTCAACGGCCTGCACGATGCAGCGAACTCCATCGCCACCATCGTCTCCACCCGCGTGCTGAGACCGCAGTATGCGGTCTTGTGGGCGGCTTTCTTCAATTTCATCGCCTTCATGTTCTTCGGCCTTCACGTGGCTGAAACTGTGGGAAAAGGTATCGTCGACGTCAGCATCGTCACGCCGGCGGTGATCTTCTCGGCGCTCGTTGGCGCCATCGTCTGGAACATCGTCACCTGGATTGCCGGCATCCCGTCCAGCAGTTCGCATGCCCTGATCGGCGGGCTCGTCGGCGCCGGCGTTGCAAAGGCTGGGCCCGGCGCCATCGTCTGGACCGGGCTTGGCAAGACGGTCGCCGCAATCGTCGTGTCGCCGGCGACAGGGTTTGTTCTGGCGCTGGTCCTGATCCTGGCCGTTTCCTGGCTGTTCGTGCACCAGACACCGTTCGCCGTCGACAGCACCTTCCGCGTCATGCAGTTCTTTTCGGCCTCGCTTTATTCGCTAGGGCACGGCGGCAACGACGCCCAGAAAACCATGGGCATCATCGCCGTGCTGCTCTATTCGCAAGGTATGCTCGGCGGGACGTTCTACGTGCCGCTGTGGGTCGTACTCACCTGTCAGACAGCACTGGCGCTCGGCACTTTGTTCGGCGGCTGGCGCATCGTCCACACGATGGGCTCGAAGATCACCCGGTTGAACCCGATGCAGGGCTTCTGCGCCGAGACCGGCGGCGCCATCACCCTGTTTGCCGCCACCTGGCTTGGCGTCCCCGTGTCGACCACCCATACGATCACCGGGGCCATCATCGGTGTCGGCGCTGCCCGTCGCGTCTCGGCCGTGCGCTGGGGCATTGCCGGCAACATCGTCATCGCCTGGATCGTCACCTTGCCGGCCACGGCTGCAATTTCGGCGCTCACCTACCTAGCGGTTGGCCTGGCAGGGTGAGGCGGACACCGGTGGTGCTTGGAGTCGCTGCCAATCTGCACTATCTGAGCCGCAGCCAAACGCCTAGGGAACAATGCATGTCCGTCACCAAGGAAATCGTCACCGAGCGTCTGAAGACGGTCAACGGGCCGGACTTCACCGGCAACATCGTCGACCTCGGCATGGTTTCGGAGATTTTCATCGCCGATTCGAAAGTGTTTTTCTCGATCACCGTTCCCGCCGCCCGCGCACAGGAGATGGAGCCGCTGCGCGCCGCAGCCGAGCGTGTCGTCAAGGCGATCCCTGGTGTCGCCGGCGCCGTCGTCGCGCTGACGGCGGAGAAGAAGGGCGGCGGCATGGAGGCTCCGGTTGCGTCGCGTCCCGCGCCCAGGCCCGCACCCCCGGCTGCGCCAGCCGCGCCGCGCCCAGCTCCACACTCTCCAGCCCCGCACGCCCCGGCCTCGGAAAGGTCGGGCAAGCGCGGCGTGCCCGGCATCGAGGCGATCATCGCGGTGGCGTCCGGCAAGGGCGGCGTCGGCAAGTCGACCACCGCCGTCAACATCGCGCTTGGCCTCGCCGCCAACGGTTTGCGTGTCGGCGTGCTCGATGCCGATATTTATGGCCCGTCCATGCCCAGGCTGCTCAACATCCATGGCCGGCCGCAGACCGTCGACGGCAAGATCCTGAAACCGATGGAGAATTACGGCCTTAAGGTGATGTCGATGGGCTTCCTCGTCGACGAGGAGACGCCGATGATCTGGCGCGGTCCGATGGTGATGTCGGCGCTGACGCAGATGCTGCGCGAGGTCGAATGGGGCCGCCTCGACGTGCTCGTCGTCGACATGCCGCCCGGCACCGGCGACGCGCAGCTGACTATGGCCCAGCAGGTGCCGCTGGCCGGCGCCGTCATCGTCTCGACGCCGCAGGACCTGGCGCTGATCGACGCCCGCAAGGGATTGAATATGTTCAAGAAGGTCGACGTGCCGCTGCTCGGCATCGTCGAGAACATGAGCTATTTCATAGCCCCCGATACCGGCAAGCGCTACGACATCTTTGGCCATGGCGGGGCGCGGCGCGAGGCCGAGCGACTCGGCGTGACCTTCCTCGGCGAAGTGCCGCTGGAAATGGGCATTCGCGAAAGTTCTGATGAAGGCTCGCCCGTGGTGGCGTCGAAGCCAGACAGCGCCGAGGCGAAGATCTATCGCGGCATTGCTTCGAAGGTCTGGGACCGGGTCAACGAAGAACGCGGCGCGGCCGAAGCGGCGGTGCCGAACATCGTGTTCGAGTAGCTCGGATATCCCTTCCCCTTGAGGGGAGGGTGGCCCGAAGGGCCGGGTGGGGTCCGCGGTGACACGCTCGACGCTATTTCTTTACAAGTCGAGGCAGCTCAACTCACGTTGAGGCAGTTGAGGCGACCCCACCCGCCTCGCTTCACGAGGCACCCTCCCCTCAAGGGGGAGGGGAGCCCACCTTCTCGCCAAAACTTGAAAAAAACTGCCCGGCCAGCTTCTTCGAAGTCGATTCGATCAGCCGGCTGCCGAGTTGGGCGATCTTGCCGCCGACTTCGGCCTTGGCCGCGTATTTGAGGACCGTCGCATCCGGCCCGTCCGCCGTCAGCGTCACGTCGGCGCCACCCTTCGCGAAGCCGGCAATACCGCCCTTGCCCTCGCCCTGGATGGTGTAGGAGTGCGGCGGCTTCAGGTTCTTCAACGTCACCTCGCCGTTGAATGTCGCCTTGATCGGTCCGATCTTCAACACCACCGTCGCCGCCATTTGGGTCGGCGATTTCATCTCCAGGTGCTGGCAGCCGGGAATGGTCGCCTGCAAAACCTTCGGATCGTTCAGCGCGTCCCACACTTTCTGCAGGGGGGCGGCAATGCGTTCCTCGCCTTCGATCACCAAAGCCATCGACACCTCCCGGACAGACTTCGAAGGCCTAACGCACGGTCTGGTCTGTGTCTATCGCACCAAAGTCGGGTTGCGACGGTGCGCCCTCTTGCCTGCTTCCGCGCGTTGCCATATCGATTTGTCTTACAAATACGGAGACCATGATGGCAGGCGCCCCCACCGGAAAGAAGAAATTTCGCTCGCAGGAGTGGTTCGACAATCCCGACAATCCAGGCATGACCGCGCTCTACCTCGAGCGCTACCTGAACTACGGCCTGACGCGGGCCGAGTTGATGTCGGGCAAGCCGCTGATCGGCATCGCCCAGACCGGCTCGGATCTGTCGCCGTGCAACCGCCACCATATCGAACTGGCCAAGCGCGTGCGCGAAGGCATCGTCTCGATGGGCGGCATCCCCTTCGAATTCCCGTGCCATCCGATCCAGGAGACCGGCAAGCGCCCGACCGCGGCACTCGACCGCAACCTTGCCTATCTCGGCCTGGTCGAAGTGCTTTACGGCTATCCGCTCGACGGCGTCGTGCTGACCATCGGCTGCGACAAAACCACGCCGGCGCTGCTGATGGCGGCGGCCACCGTCAATATTCCGGCCATAGCGCTTTCGGTCGGACCGATGCTCAATGGCTGGCACAAAGGCAAGCGCACGGGATCCGGCACCATCGTCTGGGAATCGCGCCAGCGGCTCTCCGCCGGCGAGATTGACTATGACGAGTTCATGGACATCGTCGCCTCATCGGCGCCGTCGACCGGCTATTGCAACACCATGGGCACCGCCACCACGATGAACTCGCTGGCAGAGGCGCTCGGCATGCAATTGCCGGGTTCGGCCGCCATTCCCGCACCCTACCGCGAGCGCGGCCAGATCTCCTATGAGACCGGCAAGCGCATCGTCGAGATGGTGCATGAGGATCTGAAGCCGTCCGACATCATGACGCGCAAGGCCTTCGAGAACGCCATTGTCGTCAATTCGGCGATTGGCGGCTCGACCAATGCCCCGATCCACCTCAACGCGATTGCCCGTCATCTCGGCGTGCCGCTCACCAATGACGACTGGCAGACGGTCGGCCTCCATGTGCCGCTCATCGTCAATCTGCAGCCATCGGGCGAATATCTCGGCGAAGACTATCACCATGCCGGCGGCGTGCCGGCTGTGGTGGCCGAACTGATGAAGGCCAAGCTGCTGCCTTATCCCGAAGCGATGACCGTCAACGGGAAATCGATCGGCGACAATTGCAAGGATGTCGCCAACGAGAACACCGACGTCATCCGCACCGTCGCCGAGCCGCTGAAGGCCAATGCCGGCTTCATCAATCTCAGCGGCAATCTGTTCGATTCCGCAATCATGAAGATGAGCGGCATCTCGCCGGAATTCCGCGAACGCTATCTCTCCAACCCGAACGACCCGGAAGCCTTCGAGGGCAACGCCATGGTCTTCGATGGTCCCGAGGACTACCACGCCCGCATCGACGATCCGGCGCAAGGCATCGACGAGCACACCATCCTGTTCATGCGCGGCGCCGGCCCGATCGGCTATCCCGGCGGCGCCGAGGTCGTCAACATGCAGCCGCCCGCCTATCTCATCAAGAAGGGCATTCACGCGCTGGCCTGCATCGGCGATGGCCGCCAGTCGGGCACATCCGGCTCGCCGTCTATCCTCAACGCTTCGCCGGAGGCCGCCATTGGCGGCGGCCTGGCGCTGCTCAAGACCGGCGACCGTGTGCGCATCGATTTACGCAAAGGCACTGCCAACATCCTCGTCACCGACGAGGAAATCACGCGCCGCCGTGCCGAACTGCAGGTCGATGGCGGCTATCATTATCCCAAGCATCAGACGCCATGGCAGGAGATCCAGCGCTCCATGGTCGACCAGTTCTCGGAGGGCATGGTGCTGAAGCCGGCGGTGAAATACCAGGACGTCGCCCATACCAGCGGCGTGCCAAGGGACAATCACTAAGCACCCGCTTGATATGCAAATGCCGGCCTGATCGGGCCGGCATGAAAGCCTTGGCGTAAGCTTGTTTGGGTGGCGGCCTCAGGGTGGAGGCGGGCCGGACGAAGCGGCGATGGCTGTGATGCCGGAGAGTCGTCCTGCCTTGCGGATGACTGGTGTGTGATACTGTTTCTTCATAGGACCCGTTGCCCGTTTTAGATCACTGCTCGCACGCCAACTGATCCCACCTGTCAGTATGACATTGCAGTCCTCGTCAGTTTCGGGTTTTTTGACACGAAATCAAGAGGGGTCCAGAGAGTCGTCCATGATGATGGTTTTCCGCCACGGGCGTATCCTTGCCGCCTAGCCCGATCGACATTGCCCCGGTCGACATTGCTATTGTCGGCGCGGGCATGGCCGGTCTCTTCCTGGCGTGGCGCTTGTCCCAAAGTGAAAAGCCCGCAAGGATCGCTGTTTTCGAATCCGCCGGTCGCGTCGGCGGTCGGGCCTCCACGGTCTCATTTCCCGGAGAGCCGAACTTCGGCATCGATCTCGGCGCGATGATGCTGATGCCGCAACATCGGCTGCTCAAAAAACTCATGGCGACGCTGGATGTAAAGCTGTCGGGTATGGACGTCGTCACCGGCGCCAACCGGCTCCATCTGCGCGGTAGGAGCCTGCCCTACGCCGCTATATCGCGCTTTGCGCCGCGCCGCCTGTTTGCCTATGACGTGACGCGTCGGCTGCAGGAAAAAGGCCCGTCCCGCCTGTTGCGAAAGGCGGCAGCACTGATCCTGCCGGGTTCGGAGGCCTTCGGCAGCGCCGAATGGAACGGCGCCGCAGGCTTCGCTTATCGCGGCCGCAAGCTGGCGGATTGGGCGACTTGGGATGTGCTGGCAACGGTCTTGACCCCGGAGGAAATGGCTTTTGCCGAGGACGCGGTGGGCTATTCGTTGCTCCTGCGTGGACCCAACGCCGCCGAGACGTTCAGGCTTGCGCTCGGCGAGCTGAGCGGCGGCCGCTCCTATTGTTCCCCCGATGGCGGGTTCCAGCCGGTTGCGGAGCGAATGGCCGGGCGGATCGCTGTCAGCGGCGGCGCCGTCCATCTCGATCACAACGTGACCGCCATCGCCCGCTCGGCGCAAGGGATGGTCTTGTCTGTCGAGGGGCAGGGCGGGACGGTCGAGGCGCGCAAGGTCGTGCTGGCGTTACCGGTCCGCCCCCTGCGGACCCTGCTGGAAAAGTCCGGCATCGAGCAGCCCAGCGATCTGCCGGCACCGGAACCCTGGCCGATGCTCACGCTGGCCGCCTGCTATGCCAGCCCGTGGTGGGCTCGAAACGGCATCGCGGCCGGCCACAGCGTGACCGATCTGCCGGCTCGCCAGATATGGCAGTTCACAAAAGCGGACGCGCGCGACGCGACGATTCGGCGGAGCGTCGCCATGGCCTATTGCGATGGCAGGCACATGGTATTCTGGCGCTCACTGCTGCCTGAGCTCGCTCGGCGCCACGGTTTTGCGGTTTTGGCCGAGGGACATTCCGCGCTGGAGGCCTTTCACGGCCAGATGGTCGAAGTCCATGGCAAACACGGCGCCATCTCGAAACCCATCGGCGGGTTTGCGCAGGATTGGGGTGCGCCGGCCTATGGCGGCGCGTCGCATGTATGGGACCGTGGCATAGATATCTCCGGTATAAAACTGGCGAGCCATACGCTCGCTCCGGGCATTCATGTCTGTGGCGAAGCGTGGTCCAACAATCACGGCTGGATCGAGGGCGCGCTGGAAAGTGCGGAAGACCTGTTGCAGCGGGAATTCGGGCTCGACGCCTGGCTTGCCTGAGACTCCGCAAATGCGATGAAAAACGATCCTACATTCCCATATGAGTGGTCGGCTATCGGACGGAAAGTATCAACGTGACTAAACGGCGCTCTTCAATCGGTTTCCTCGGCATGTTCGGCCGCTCCGGCGATTTGCGGGAACTCGACACCGCGCTGCGCGGCGCCGATCTGCATCCGGCGCTTGTCCCTGAGGGGGTAAAGCTCACCATCGTCAATTTGATGAAGGATTATTGGCCGGACGAGCCGCCGCCGGACGCCTACCGGTCCGTGGCGCAGCTGTTTGGCTATTGCATCGCGGGCCCACAAACCTTCGAGCAGGCCAATGGGCCGGAGCGGCGGCTGGACGCTGAGCGCCGCATCGAGGCTGCGCTTGAAACCGGCGACAGCCTGGATGCCCAGATCGTGTTGATGGCGCTGCATGGCAAGCTGATCAGCGCCGAAGTGGTCGAGCGCTTTGGGTTAAGTGCGGACTGACCTTCGTAAGGTGAAGCTTACCCGCCCATGCCGCTGCGTGGCAGCTTGATCATCTCGCCGAAGCGGGCACGCAATTTGTCGTCGAGCAGCTTCGGCACATGGCGCGGGAAGCGCTCGGCCAGCACGCGCTTCTTTTCGATGATCGCCCGCTGCAAGATGTCGGGCCGGCCCTTCTCGTTCCATTCCTTGGGCGAAAAGCGGTCGCCGACGGCAGGATAGAAATACTCCGTCTGCATCAGGCGCAGCGTCTGCTCGTTGCCGAGATAGTGGCCTGGGCCATTCATGCAGACTTCGGTGATGGTGTCGATCGACAGCGCTTCGTCGGTCACTTCGATGCCGCGCACGCAGCGCAGGCAGTGGCCCAGCATGTCATTGTCGATGATCAGGCTCTCCAGGCAAAAGCCGAGCAGCGAGGCATGCATACCCGCCGATTCATAGACCAAGTTGAGGCCGGCAAGACCGGCCATCACATCGGTGATGCCCTTTTCATAGCCGGACTGGATGTCGGGCAGTTTCGAATCCGTCATGCCGGCGGCCGAACCGCCCGGCAGATCGTAGAACTGCGCCATCTGCGCACAGGCCGAAGTCAACACTGCCTGCTCGGCCGAGCCGCCCGACATGGCGCCGGTCCTGAGGTCGGATACGAACGGCCAGGTGCCGAAGATCGCCGGATGCCCGGGCTTGATGGCGTTGACGTAGATGAGGCCGACCAGCACTTCGGCCACCGCTTGCACCACAGCGCCGGCAATTGCCGCCGGAGCGGTGGCGCCGGCCTGGCCGGCCGATAGAAGCAGGATCGGAATGCCGCCTTCGACGCAGGCTTCGAGCACGCCGCAGGCGTCCTCGGCAAACTTCATCGGCGGCACGACGAAGCAGTTGGAGTTCGACACGAACGGCCGGGCGCGGAAATTCTCCTCGCCGCCGGCGATCGCATAAAGCATGTCCAGCGCCGGCTGCACGTTCTCGCGCACCGTGAAGGAGGTGCCGACATGCTTCGACGTCCCCATCACGCAGGCGTAGAGCGTGTTGAAGTCCATTTCGAGCGGATCGGGAATGTCGCGCGGCACCATGGGCCGCTGGAAGAAATGGATGTTGTCGAGCCCTTCGACGAGGCGGGCGGCGTCGTAAATGTCCTGCACCAGCGACTCGCGGTATTCGCGCTTTTCGACATCGACCAGATGCACCGCCGCACCCGCCGTGCCGTAATGCACGCGCTTGCCCTGGATCAGCATGTCATGCCTGGGGTCCTGGCCGTGCAGCGTAAAATTCCGCGCGGCTCGTCTGATCGTGTCCATCACAAGCCCGCGTGGGAAACGGACGCGGCCGTCATCGCCATAGACGGCGCCGACCCCGGTCAGCGCCTCGATGCAGGAGGGAATGGCATTGGCGAAGCCGACGGTCTCCAGTAGCGTCAGCACCGCTTCATGGATGCGCTCCTGTTCGTTCTGGTTGAGCGGCCCGTAGCTGCCGCCTTCGAGGCCGGCGCGCACCGGCCGGATATCGTCGGCAAGCGGTGCGGCCCGCATGGCGCGGCGCGCTTCGCGCCCGCCGGATCGGCGCGAACGCTGGTCGGCTGATGCATCCTTAGGAGCCGCATCCTGCTTCTCAACAGCCACTGACATGGGGGGCACTCCACCTTTAGTTTGCGAAACACGACGCGATGATTGGTCCACCGTCGGCTTGCTTCGTCCCTCTGTCAGCCGACTATGCCGTTGCCATTGGCCCAGCCTATGGGCCAGTCAACGCAGCCGAGTATGCCAGAGAGCTAATGCAGAATGTTGGTGATCATGCCAAGGGCCGGGGCTGTTCAAAGCTCCGGCACAGGCAAATCAGGCTGCAGCGGGCCTGCGTCCGGCCGCGGTCGCGAGCTCGCGAATACCCGGCTCGATGTGCTGCAGTGCGATCGAGGAAATGCCCAAGCGCATGAAACGCGACGGCTTTTCGGTGCGATCGAAGAAGCGGTCGCCCGGCTCGATGATGACGCTGCGCGAGGCCGCGGCCTCGGCCAGTCCACGTGAATCGGTGCCGCGCGGGCCTTCCAGCCAGAGCGATGTGCCGCCGGCCGAATCGGTCGAGCGCCATTCCGGCAGGAATGCGGAAATCGCATGGACCAGACGCTTGCGCCGCTCGTCGAAGGCCGACGACAGCCGCCGCACCAGCGCCTCGTGATGGCCGAGCGACAGGAACAGCGCGACCGCGCGCTGGTTGTTGGCCGGCGGGTGCCTGAGCATGAAGCGGCGCAGCGCCCTGAGCTCGGAGATTAGTCCAGCCGAAGCGACGATGTAGCCAAGCCGCAGGCCCGGAGCCAGCGTCTTCGACATCGAGCCGACATAGACGACGCGACCCGAGCGATCGAGGCTCTTCAGCGCCTGCTGCGGCGCCTCGTCGAGAAGCTGGCTGTCATAGCCGTCCTCGATGATGATCTGGTTGTGGCGGTTGGCGCGCGCCAGAAGGTCCTGCCGCCGCTCCGCAGACAGCGGCACCATGGTCGGGCAGTGGTGGCTGGGGGTGACGAAGACAAAGCCGGAATGGTTGGGAATGGACGAGGTGACGATGCCGGACTGATCGACCGGAACCGGCTGGATCTCGGCGCCTGCCAGGCGGAAGATCGAGCGCGCGTCGGGGTATCCCGGGTCTTCCATCGCGACCTTGGAGCCCTTTGTCATCAGCAGTGTCGCCAGCATATATAGCGCGTTCTGGGCGCCGAGCGTGACGATGATCTCGTCCGGATTGGCGAAGATGCCGCGCCGCGGCAACAGCCGCGCCTGGATCTGCTCGATCAAGAGCGGATCGTCGCGATCGACCATGTCGGAGGCCCAGTTGCGGATTTCGAGCACGGCCAGCGCCATGCGGTTGCACTCACGCCATTCGGCTGTCGGGAACAGCGCCGGGTCGAACTGGCCGTAGACGAAGGGGTAGGACGACTTGATCCAGTTATCGTGCTTGGCCGGCGGCGGCATGTCGCTGGCGGCGATCTGCCGGCGTGCCTTCCAATCGATCTCGTTCTGCTGGTCCGGCGCCTTCTGGTGCGGCTTGGCGGGGGTGGCCAGCACATCCGGATTGACGAAATGGCCGCGCCGTTCGCGCGCCACCAGGAAACCTTGGTCGACCAATTGCTGGAAGGCCAGCACCACAGTGCCGCGCGCGACGCCGAGTTTTTCAGCCAGGATGCGGCAGGACGGAAGCGGCATCGAAGCGGCGATCTGCCGGTCGAGAATGGCGGCGACGATCGCCTGACGGATCTGCGCCTGCAGGGTCTGGCCCGATTCCGCCGAAATCCGGAACAGGCCGGACCATATGGCCGTGTCGTTACGCTGTGGCATGGAAGGTGTTCCTCGATGGCCAGTCTTTTTTGCTTGGCTGGACCAGCGGAAGGTAACCGTGGCACAAGGGGTTGCGCCAATCAATTTTTCTGATCGCTGGGATTTATGCCAGTGATCTATGCGCGACGCGCAGCGTCGTCGCATCCCCGGGTGACGCTTGCGTCATCCCGCAGCGCGGACGCCCGCGCGATGCGCAGCGTCGTCGCGCCTCATTATCCCCAGCGCGATGCGAAGCGTCGTCGCTACTCCCATCACATCATCCAGCGCGACGCGCAGCGTCGTAGCTCCATCACGTCGCACTATGCTGCACTGCGTCATCCCCACGCATTGAAACATGCGGAATTCGGCTCAATAAGATCAGCGCGACGACACGCGCCGGAAACATCCGGTCTGATAAGATGTCGTGAAAAAACGATCAGGAGCCGGCAGTGGATCATTCCTCCTTCGACAAACAGCTTGTCGCCTTGCGTGCTGCGCGCGCGGCAGCATCGGGCACGATGCGCGAGGCTTTTGCCGCCGACCCCAAGCGCTTCGAGACATTTTCGGCCAGCGACGGCGACCTTTTGCTCGACTGGTCGAAATGCGCGGTCGACCAGGGCACGATGGAACTGCTCGAGAAGCTCGCCGCCGCCGCCGATCTCGAAGGGCGCCGCGCCGCAATGTTTTCCGGCATGAAGATCAACATCACCGAGGACCGGGCGCTGCTGCACACGGCGCTGCGCAACCTCTCGGGCAAGGGCGTCACGGTCGATGGCCAGGACGTCAAGGCGGATGTGCTGTCCGTGCTCGACGCCATGGGCGCTTTTGCCGATGCCATTCGTTCCGGCAAGGCCGCCGGCGCCACCGGCAAGAAGATTACCGACATCGTCAATATCGGCATTGGCGGCTCCGATCTCGGCCCGGCCATGGCGACGCTGGCGCTGGCGCCCTATCACGACGGCCCGCGCGCGCACTACGTCTCCAACATCGACGGCGCCCATATCCACGACACGCTGAAGGGCCTGTCGGCCGAAACCACCCTGTTCATCATCGCCTCGAAGACCTTCACCACGGTCGAGACGATGACCAATGCCGAGACGGCGCGCGAATGGGTGCAGAAGGCGCTCGGCAAGGAAGCTGTCGGCAAGCATTTCGCCGCCGTCTCGACCGCGCTCGACCTGGTTTCCAAGTTCGGCATCGAAGCGGATCGCGTGTTCGGCTTCTGGGACTGGGTCGGCGGCCGCTATTCGCTGTGGGGCGCCATCGGCCTGCCGGTGATGATCGCCATCGGTCCGCGCAATTTCCGCGCCTTCCTCGACGGCGCGCATGAGATGGACGAGCACTTTCGCACCGCACCCCTGCAGAAGAACCTGCCTGCGCTGCTTGGGCTGGTCGGCTGGTGGCATCGCGTGATCTGCGGTTATCCTGCGCGTGCGGTCATCCCCTATGACCAGCGCCTGTCGAGGTTGCCGGCCTATCTGCAGCAGCTCGACATGGAATCGAACGGCAAGGGCGTCACCCTCGACGGCACGCCGGTGACGACGCCGACTGGGCCGCTGGTCTGGGGCGAGCCCGGCACCAATGGCCAGCACGCCTTCTTCCAGCTGCTGCACCAGGGCACCGATTTCATCCCGGTCGAGTTCCTTGCCGCTGCCGTCGGCCATGAGCCTGATCTCAAGCACCAGCACGATCTGCTGCTTGCCAATTGCCTAGCGCAGTCGGAAGCGTTGATGAAGGGCCGCACGCTGGACGAGGCGCGCGCGCAGATGCTCGCCAAGGGCATGAAGCCGGCCGATGTCGACAGAATAGCCCCGCACCGTGTCTTCTCCGGCAACCGCCCCTCGGTGACGATCCTCTACCGCAAGCTCGACCCGCGCACCTTCGGCCGCCTGATCGCGCTTTACGAGCACCGCGTCTTCGTCGAAGGCACTCTGTTCAACATCAATTCCTTCGACCAATGGGGCGTCGAGCTCGGCAAGGAACTGGCGACCGGCCTGTTGCCAGTCGTGGAAGCCAAGGAGAGCGCCGACAAGCGCGACGCATCGACGGCCGGGCTGGTGGCGCGCATCCAGCAACTGCGGGGGGCGCAATGAAAAATCCGGCCGACATCAAGGGCATCTTGTTCGACAAGGACGGCACGCTTGTCGATTTCAACGCGACCTGGCTCGGCATCGCCGATTTCATGGCCATGGATGCTGCCGAGGGCGATCGCTGGAAAGCCGACAGG
Source organism: Mesorhizobium sp. M0317 (assembly GCF_040321555.1). Taxonomy (NCBI): domain Bacteria; kingdom Pseudomonadati; phylum Pseudomonadota; class Alphaproteobacteria; order Hyphomicrobiales; family Phyllobacteriaceae; genus Mesorhizobium; species Mesorhizobium sp. M0317. The sequence goes on from NZ_JAMYRV010000004.1 coordinate 89,553, forward strand.
CTGCTTTCAGCGGCGGGCTTCGATTTTGTCGCCAAGCGTTTCAAGCCGGATTCCATCTTCGCCTCGGGCACCAACATGGATGTCGTCGAACTATGGTTCCCGCGCCTGTCCGACGAGGACCAGATGCTGGCCGTCGCCCGCTTCAACGAGATCACCTCGGTGCAAGGCTCATCGATGGCGGTGGCCCTGCCCGGCATCGTCGCGGCGCTGACGGCTCTGCACAAGCGTGCCTACCGGCTCGGCGTCGCCACCAACGATTCGACCGCCGGTGCCGAAAAGACCATGGTCACGCTCGGCGTCGCGCAGCTGTTCACCGCCGCCTATGGCTATGACGCGGTCGCCAATCCGAAACCGGCGCCGGACACGATCGTCGCCTTTTGCGACCTGACCGGGCTGAGGCCGTCAGAGATCGCCATGGTCGGCGACAACCGCCACGACCTGGAGATGGCGCGTGCCGGCGGCTGCGGCCTGGCGGTCGGCGTGCTCTCCGGCACCGGCACGCGTGAATCGCTGTCCTCGATCGCCGATGTCGTTCTCGATTCTGTTGCCGACCTGCCGGACTTTCTGTCGGCGCGGGTCAAGGAGACGGTTTGACGGGGGCCTGGGGCAAACTCAATTCGGCTCGGGATTTCCCCGCCAATGGCCGAGTTGGGGGAAGCAGCCCATGAAACTATGGAGCTTCTGGTTTGTTTTCGGACACAGTGGGCTACTCATCAGCAGAGCAAACGTACCCGCATTTGCCGCACCTGATCTTGGCGCTTGCGTTATCGATGTCTTCGCCAGGCTGAAGCTCGAAGCCGCGATTTTCGCACTTTGGGCAAACTATGAAACCGATACGTTGAACAACTTTAATCCACGCCATTCGACTTCTCCTATCAACGGCTAATCCAATCTATTTTCTGCCCCTTGAGGTTTGTCCACAATGAGTAGAATCCGGCCATTCAGAGCGACTGGGCTTTGCCGCGTCGCGCTAGCAATCTTCCGGCTCGAACCAAAACACACCGCTCGGCTTGGTCACATCACCCTTTGCGTCGCCGAAATCCGGCACCTGATATTCGGCGAGCAATCGTAGCCGCGACAGCGGCAGATCGGCGCGGCGGGGATCGCCGACCAGCACCTCGATGCCGGCTGCCAGGCAGCGGTCGAGGAACGGGATCACCCGCAGAGCAACCTCGCGGCCGTAGAACACGTCGCCGGCAAGCACGAGGTCGACCGCCGGTGGCGGACCTGTAGTGATGTCCGTGTCGAGGACGGTGATCTCGACGCCGTTGGCCGCGGCATTGATGCCGACCGCGGCGATGCCGTTGCGATCGATCTCGGCGGCGATCACCGCGCTGGCGCCGGCCTTGGCGGCGGCGATGCCGACGAGGCCCGAGCCGGCGCCGAGGTCGAGCACGCGGCGGCCGGCCACGATTTGCGGATGGTCGAGTATATAGCGCGCCAGCACGGCGCCGCCGGCCCAGGCATAGGCCCAGTAGGGCGGCTGCGGCTCAGCTTCGTGCTCCTCGGTTTGGCTGCCGTCTTCCGGTCCATGAGCTCGCCACTCGACAAGCCGCCTCAGGCCGCTGCCGGGATGAGCCGTATAGAGCTGGATTTCAGGGAGCGCGGGAACGGGCGCAAGCCGCAGGTTCGCCCTGATGAACATTACTGCGTCGGGACGCCTACTATCGTCCGCGATCCCGCCGTCGCCAGGCTCGCCGTTCAAATTATTCCCGCAGCGCCCGGCGCAAAATCTTGCCCACCGGCGTCTTCGGCAGCTCGGACCTGAACTCGATGTATTTCGGCCGCTTGTAGCCGGTCAGGTTCTCGCGGCAGTAGGCGGTCAGCGCCTCGACGGTCAGCGCCGGGTCCTTCTTGACCACGAACAGCTTCGGCACTTCGCCCGAATGCTCGTCCGGCACGCCGACCGCCGCCACTTCGAGCACGCCCGGATGCTGGGCGACGACTTCCTCGAGTTCGTTGGGATAGACGTTGAAGCCGGAGACCAGGATCATGTCCTTCTTGCGGTCGACGATCTTGGTGTAGCCGCGCTCGTCCATGAAGCCCATGTCGCCGGATTTGAAGAAGCCGTCCTTGGTCATCACCTTGGCGGTCTCGTCCGGCCGGTTCCAGTAACTGGCCATGACTTGTGGCCCGCGGATGCAGATCTCGCCGACCTCGCCGAGCGGCAGATTGTTGCCGTCATCGTCGCGGATGACGATCTCGGTCGACGGCAGCGGCAGGCCGATCGTGCCGGTGAAATTGCTGTCGCTGAACTTGTTGGCGGTGGCTACCGGCGAGGTCTCCGACAGCCCGTAGCCCTCGGTGATCGAATTGCCGGTCAGCGCCTTCCAGCGCTCGGCAACCCCCTTCTGCACCGCCATGCCGCCACCCAGCGTCATGATCAGCGGCTTGAAGTCGAGCTTGCGGAAATCCTCGTTGTTGAGCAGCGCGTTGAACAGCGTGTTGAGGCCTGGGAAAATGTGCATCGGGTATTTCTGCAGCTCCTTGACGAAGCCGGGAATGTCGCGCGGGTTGGGAACGAGCACGTTCTGGGCGCCCTGCTGCATGCCCATCAGCGCGTTCACCGTCAGCGCGAAGATATGGTAGAGCGGCAGCGCGCAGATGAAGTTGAGATGCGCCGGTTTCGGCTTGATCGCGTAGGCGTCCTGCAGCCATAGCGTGTTCTGCGCGACATTGGACAGCACATTGGAGTGCAGCAGCACAGCACCTTTGGAAATCCCAGTGGTTCCGCCGGTATATTGCAGGAAGGCGATGTCGCCGGCCTCCATCTTGGCCGGTTTGAAGGCGATGCCGGCGCCGGCCTTCACCGCCGCATTGAACTTGACATGGCCGGGCAGCGACCAGGCCGGCACCATCTTCTTCACCCGGCGCACGACGAGGTTGACGATCGTGCCCTTGAGGGCGCCGAGCATGTCGCCCATCGCCGCGACCACCACATGCTTGACCGCCGTCCTGGCAATCACCGCCTCCAGGGTGCTGGCGAAATTCTCCAGAATGACGATCGCCTGCGCGCCGGAATCCCTGAGCTGGTGTTCGAGCTCGCGTGGCGTGTAGAGCGGATTGATGTTCACCACGACATAGCCGGCGCGAAGCACGGCCATCATCGCCACCGGATATTGCAGCACATTCGGCATCATCAGCGCCACGCGTGCGCCTTTCTGCAGGCCCTTCGATTGCAGATAAGCGCCGAAGGCGGCCGATTGCCGCTCGAGTTCGGCATAGGAGATCGACTTGCCCATGCAGACGTATGCCGGCTGGCCGGAAAACTGCTTGCAGGCGCCGACGAGGAAGTCGCCGATCGAACTGTAGGGCAGGGCGCCGATCTCCGCCGGCACGACTTTCGAATAGCTTTTTAGCCATGGCTTTTCCGGCAAGCCCGCGGCAAGCGCCGTCAGCGTGTTCGGCAGTTTTTTGGCCGCGCCCGGCGACGGCTTCGAGGCGGGCTTCGCCGCGGCTGCCTTGGCGGCTGGCGGCTGGGCGGGCTTTGCAGCGGGTGTTGTCTTCGCCGCGCGCTTGACCGCAGGTTTCGCTGCCGGGTTGGCGCTTGCCTTCGCCGGCGTCGAGGTTGCCGTTGGCTTGACGGCGGGAGTGGCTTTGGCCGGTGGCGCTTTCGACTTGGCGGCAGCGGCGGCCGGTTTTGAAGCTTTCGCCGCTTTTGCTTTCGCCGGGGCCGTTGTCTTTGTTGCTTTCGCCACCTCTAGCCTCCCTCGGTCGTTCTGTTGCCTGCTCCTGCTGCGCCGCCTCGATGTGGTGAGGCGTCCTCCGCTGCAGCGATGTCGCGGATTCCCGGAAAATCCAGCGTGTCATCTATCTATTGCGACTATCGGCGGCCGTGCAAGTCTTGCCCCAGCGGCAGGACGGCAAAGATTTGCCGTCGAAATCCTTCCCGCGATGCCAGCTCAGGCAATGCCGTCCTGTCATCTCGGTGGCGAACCCAGGCTTGTGGATTTTTGGCTTACGATTGCTGCGATCAATGAAAAAATGCGGTCGTTAACAATCCCGTGATTAGCAGATTTTGCTATTTGTTTCTGCAATTCGTCAAAGACCGAGAAATATTTTCTGCTTACGGTGGGGTAGGCAAACAGGGTGTTCCAAAGCCGGAAAAACGGTGCTTATATGCGCGCTTCGCGAGCCTATAGAGGGGCTTGGAAGAACATCAGGGAGTGCTCAATGAAAAAGAAACTGACTTTTGCAGCCGCGTTGCTGGCTGCAAGCGTCCTCGGCGGTGTGGCCAATGCCAAGACGCTGGTCTATTGCTCGGAGGCCTCACCGGCCAACTTCGACCCGGGTACCACGACGGGCGGCAACGACTTCGACGCCTCGTCGCGCACCGTCTATTCGCGCCTGGTCGAGTTCAAGCATGGCGGCACCGAAGTTGTGCCCGGTCTCGCCGACAAATGGGAGATTTCGGACGACGGCCTGGTCTATACTTTCCACCTGCATCCGGGCGTGAAGTTCCAGACGACGGATTTCTTCAAGCCGACGCGTGATTTCAATGCCGACGACGTCGTCTTTTCGTTCGATCGCCAGTTCAACAAGGAAAACCCCTGGAACGGCGAGAAGTACCTGCCGAACCTGACCTGGGACTACTACACCGGCATGGACATGCCGAAATACGTCGCCAAGTGGGAAAAGGTCGATGACCTGACCGTGAAGCTGACGCTGACCGAGCCGAACGCGCCGATGCTGGCCAATCTCGGCATGGACTTCGCCTCGATCGTGTCGAAGGAATATGCCGACCAGCTGGAAAAAGACGGCAAGATGGCCGACTTCTCGACCAAGCCGGTCGGTACAGGTCCGTTCCAGTTCGTCGACTACCAGCTGGATTCGGTCATCCGCTATGCGGCCAACCCGGACTACTTCAAGGGCAAGGAAAAGATCGACGATCTCGTCTTCGCGATCACGCCTGACGCCACCGCCCGCATCCAGAAGGTGCTCGCCGGCGAATGCGATATCGCGCCCTATCCGAATCCTGCCGACATCGGCACGATCAAGGCCAACGCCGACGTGACCCTGATGGATCAGGCTGGCCTCAACATCGGCTATATGAGCTACAACACCACCATCCCGCCGCTCGACAAGCCTGAAGTGCGCCATGCGCTCAACCAGGCGATCGATCGGGAATCGCTCATCAAGTCGCTGTTCCAGGACGCCGGCGCCACGCCGGCCGTAAATCTGATCCCGCCGACCATGTGGTCGTGGAACAAGGACGTGAAGTCCGACGCCTATGATCCGGAAGCAGCCAAGAAGGTGCTGGCCGATGCCGGATTGAAGGAGATCCAGCTTTGGGCCTCCGACCGCGTCCGTCCCTACAACCCGAACTTCCAGCGCGCCGCCGAACTGATCCAGGCTGACTGGGCCAAGGTCGGCGTCAAGGCGGAGATCGTCAGCTACGAGTGGACGAAGTACCGCGAAGAAGGCAAGAAGAAGGAACGCCCGGGCGCCTTCCAGATCGGCTGGACCGGTGACAATGGCGATCCGGACAATTTCTTCGCCACGCTGTTCGCCTGCTCGGCCATCGGCGTGTCGAACTACTCCAGCTGGTGCGACAAGGACTTCGAGGATCTGATCCAGAAGGCCAAGAAGACCAGCGACCAGGCCGAACGCACCAAGCTCTATGAAGAGGCGCAGGTTGTCTTCCAGAAGCAGGCTCCGGCCTTCCTCATGGCACACAGCCAGGTCTACGCAGTCGTGCGCAAGAATGTCAGCGGCTTCATGATGGACCCGCTCGGCATTCATCGCTTCGACGGCGTCGACAAGGCCGAATAGAACTGTTAGGCGGGCGGCGCGCAATCAGGCGCCGCCCGCTTTTCAAGATGCTCCGATATCTCCTAAACAAAATCGTCTTGGTGCTGCCGACGCTGATCGGCATCACCATCTGCGCCTTCGCTTTCGTCAGGCTGCTGCCCGGCGATCCCATTCTTGCCATGGCCGGCGAGCATGGCGTGTCGCCCGAGCGTTACGCGGAACTGAAGGAACAGTTCGGCTACAATTTGCCGATCTGGCAGCAATACGCGCATTATGTCAGCGATGCCGCGGCCGGCAATTTCGGCGTGTCGATTTCGTCCAAGCGGCCGGTCATCGAAGATTTCATGACGCTCTTCCCGGCAACCATCGAGCTCTCAGTTTTCGCCATGATCTTCGCCATGGTGCTGGCCATCCCGGCCGGCATCATTGCTGCGGTCAAACGCGGCTCCTGGTTCGACCAGGGGCTGATGGGCACCGCCCTTGTCGGCTATTCCATGCCGATTTTCTGGTGGGGCCTGCTGCTGATCATCTTTTTCTCCGGCTATCTCGGCTGGACCCCGGTTTCAGGCCGCATCGGCCTTCAGTTCTTTATCAAGCCGATCACCGGCTTCCTGACCCTCGACAGCCTGCTCTACGGCAAATGGGATGCTTTCCGCTCGGCATTGAGTCACCTGGTGCTGCCGACAATTGTGCTCGGCACCATCCCGCTGGCGGTGATCGCGCGCCAGACGCGCTCGGCCATGCTCGAAGTGCTGGGCGAAGACTATGTGCGGACCGCCCGCGCCAAGGGCCTGTCGTCGTCCCGCGTCATCGGCGTGCATGCGCTACGCAATGCGCTGATCCCGGTGGTCACCACCATCGGCCTGCAGGTCAGTACCCTGCTCGCCGGCGCCATTCTCACAGAAACCATCTTCGCCTGGCCGGGCATCGGCAAGTGGATGGTCGAATCCATATCCAAGCGCGACTATGTCGTCGTGCAGTCAGGCTTGCTGCTGATTGCCCTTATCGTCATGGCCGTGAACCTGATCGTCGACGTGCTTTATGCCGTCATCAACCCGCGCATCAGGGCGGCGTGATGAGCCAGTCGACCGAAATCGCCCCGATGGCCGCCGGCAACCCTGACCGTCTGACCGGCTTCAGGACCTTCTGGCACTATTTCTCGGTAAACCGCGGCGCCGTCATCGGCCTGTTCGTCTTCATCCTTTTGGTGCTGGCCGCGCTCTTTGCACCGCTGCTGGCACCCTATGCGCCCGACATCCAGGACAAGACAGCTTTCCTGCGTCCGCCGGCCTGGCAGGCAGGCGGCAGCATGGAATATCTGCTTGGCACCGACGCGGTCGGCCGCGACATGCTCTCGCGCCTGCTCTATGGCGCGCGTTTCTCGCTGCTCATCGGCGCCGTCGTGGTCACGCTGGCGCTTGTCGGCGGCATCACGCTCGGCCTTTTGGCCGGCTATTTCCGGGGCTGGGTCGACGTGGCAATCATGCGGGTCATGGATCTGATCCTGTCCTTCCCGTCGCTGCTCTTGGCGCTGGTTCTGGTCACCATCCTCGGCCCCGGCCTGTTCAACGCCATGCTGGCCATCGCGCTTGTCCTGCAACCCCACTTTGCCCGTCTGGTGCGCGCTGCCGTCATGGCCGAAAAGAGCCGCGAATATGTGGTCGCCGCCAAGGTCGCCGGCGCCGGCCATATAAGGCTTATGCTGCGCACCATCCTGCCCAACTGCCTGGCGCCGCTGATCGTCCAGGGCACGCTGTCCTTCTCCAACGCCATCCTGGAGGCGGCCGCTCTCGGCTTTCTCGGCCTTGGCGCCCAGCCGCCGACACCGGAATGGGGAACCATGCTCGCCTCGGCGCGTGAATTCATCCTGCGCGCCTGGTGGGTGGTGACCTTCCCCGGTCTGGCCATCCTCATCACCGTGCTTGCCATCAACCTGATCGGCGACGGTCTGCGCGATGCGCTCGATCCGAAGCTGAGGAGGTCGTAATGGCGCTGCTCGACATCCGCAATCTCGTCGTCGAGTTCCAGACCGCATCCGGCCCGTTCCGCGCGGTCGATGGCGTCTCGCTCCATGTGAACGAACGTGAAGTGCTGGCCATCGTCGGCGAATCCGGCTCCGGCAAGTCGGTGTCGATGTTGGCTGTGATGGGGCTGTTGCCGTGGACGGCGACGGTCACTGCCGACGAGATGAGCTTCAACGGCCGCGATCTCCTGAAGATGAGCCCGGCCGACCGGCGCAAGATCGTCGGCAAGGACATGTCGATGATCTTCCAGGAGCCGATGGCCAGTCTCAATCCGTGCTTCACCGTCGGCTTCCAGATCGAGGAAGTGCTGCGCTTCCATATGGGCATGGACAAGGCCCAGCGTCGCGAGCGCGCCATCGAATTGCTGACGCAGGTCGGCATTGCCGAGCCGGCCGAACGGCTGAACTCGTTCCCGCACCAGATGTCGGGCGGCCAGTGCCAGCGCGTCATGATCGCCATCGCCATTGCCTGCAATCCGAAGCTTCTGATCGCCGACGAGCCGACCACCGCGCTCGACGTCACCATCCAGAAGCAGATCCTCGACCTCCTCGTGTCGCTGCAGGTCAAATACGGCATGGGCCTGATCATGATCACCCACAATATGGGCGTGGTCGCCGAGACGGCCGACCGCGTCATCGTCCAGTACAAGGGCCGCAAGATGGAAGAGGCCGACGTGCTGTCGCTGTTTGAATCGCCGAAGAGCAATTACACCCGCGCACTTTTGTCGGCGCTGCCGGATAATGCCGTCGGCGACCGGCTGCCGACCGTCTCGGACATGCTGTTCGAACCAGCTGCCGGGGGCTTCTGATGAGCATCAAGGTCGTCGAAGGCAAGGACATCGTGCGCGACTATCACGTCGGCGGCGGCCTGTTTCGCGGCGCGCGCACCGTGCATGCGGTCAAGGGCGTCTCGTTCAGCGTCGACAAGGGCAAGACGCTGGCCATCGTCGGTGAATCGGGCTGCGGCAAGTCAACGCTGGCGCGTATCATCACGCTGATCGATCCGGCAACGTCGGGCGAACTGTTCATCGACGGCAACAAGGTCGACATCGCAAGGAACGGCCTGACCAGGGAGATGCGCCGCAAGGTGCAGATCGTCTTCCAGAACCCTTACGGATCGCTCAATCCGCGCCAAAAGATCGGAGATGTGCTTGGCGAGCCGCTGCTCATCAACACCGACAAGCCGGCCGAAGAGCGGCGCGACCTCGCCATGAGGATGCTGAAGAAAGTCGGCCTCGGAACCGAGCACTACAATCGCTATCCTCACATGTTCTCGGGCGGCCAGCGCCAGCGCATCGCCATTGCCCGCGCGCTGATGCTGAACCCGAGCCTGCTGGTGCTTGACGAACCGGTCTCCGCGCTTGATCTTTCGGTGCAGGCGCAGGTGCTCAACCTGCTCGCCGACCTGCAGGACGAATTCCAGCTGACCTATGTCTTCATCAGCCACGATCTGTCGGTCGTGCGCTACATCGCCGACGATGTGATGGTGATGTATTTCGGCGAAGCCGTCGAATACGGCTCGCGCGAGGAGGTCTTCGCCGACCCCAAGCACAACTACACCAGAACGCTGTTCGCCGCGACGCCGCGCGCCGACGTCGCCTCGATCAAGGCGCGGTTGGCGAAGAAGAAGGCCGCCTGACCTCTCACCGAGAATTGTTTTTGAACAATCGGAAATGCGTCGCGGCGGTGGTTTGCCGGCAGGATTGATCGCTATCTGCGAGCTGCCGGGCGCAAGCCGCGTCGCAGGTTGGGGTGCGCCCCATCACTCACCCGCTCCGTGCTGGTAAAGCTCGTCCATGCTGAGCATTGCCAGGGTTGCGAAGGGGGCCTGTTTTTTCACCCGACCGCGGCTCAAGATCACCACGTCGTCGCAGAACGATATGGTGCTGTAATGATGACTGATGACAATGGTGGTGCGGCGGCCGGCCCGCGACTTCAGCGTCTCGACAATAGCGGCTTCTGACAACCCATCCACCGCACTGGTGGCTTCGTCGAGGATGAGAATATCGGGATCGCGCACCAGCGCCCGCGCCAGGGCGATCCTTTGCCTTTGTCCGGCTGACAGGTTGATGCCCCGGTATCCGACCAGCGTCGCGTAACCCTGCGGCAGGTGCTCGATGAATTGATGTGCCTCGGCCAGCCTTGCGGCGCGCATGGCGTCGCTGGCCGAGGCCGTGTCGTAGCCGTAGATAATGTTTTCAAAAATGGTGCCATCGACCAGTTCCAGCTCCTGACTGGCCAGGGCAATGTTCCGCCGCCACTGGCTTGGGTCGACTTCATCGAGCGGTGCCCCATCGACGAGGATCCTGCCGCTGTCGGGTTTGACGAAGCGGCACAGGAGATTGACGATCGTCGTCTTGCCGGCGCCCGAGCGGCCGATCAGCGCCGTCGAGCGGCCGCTGCGGATATCGAACACCGCCTTATGCAGCACCGCCTCGCGCGCGTCGGGGCCTGACAGGGGACCGGAATAGGCGAAGCTCACATCATCGAAGCTGATCCCTTGGCGCAAGCCGTCGAACGGCAGGCTGCCCTGCGGCGCCTCGGGCTTGTCGGAAGGATCGAGCAGCCATTGTACCTCCTCCAGCGAGCCGCTCATGCCTTGCAACTGACTCCAGGACATCTGCAAGGCCCGCATATGCGGCTGCAGTCGGTAGAGCAGGATGAGGAAGGCGACGGTCAGCGGGAAGCTTACATTCGCCAGCCAGGCTCCGATCACCACCGCCAGGAACAGCATCGCGTGCAATACCTCGGTCAGTGGCGGCAAGACGCCCTGGCGGATTGAAAGCACGAAAGCCGCCCGCCGCACCCCGTCGGACGCTTTGGCGAAGACCGCCTTTTCGCGGTTCTCCTGCCCGAAGATGCGAATCAGGCGCCCGGCATGCACCAGATGCAGCATCTGCGACGCCAGTGCGCTGTTGCGCGAGACGACGCTGCGGCTCGGCGCCTTCAGATTGGACGACAAAACCCCGTGCGCCAGCTGGACAAGCGCCAGCCCTAGAGTCACCAGCAGCGTCATCTGCCAAGAGAGGAGCAGGAGGAAGGCGAGCAGGATGACGGCGGCCGAGGCACTGACGATCGCGCCGAGCAGGGCCTGGATAGCGTCGGATGCTCGCCAGGATTCGTTGGAGATGATGTTGAGCAGCCGCCCGGGGCTTTGCTGCAGGAAAAAGGGGTAGCCGACCCTGAGCAACTGCTCCGACAGTGCGCTACGGATCGAATAACCTGCCTTGCCGTAGATGTAGCTGGTCAGCAGAGTGTTGGCGAAGGCAAAGACATTTTTCAGTACGATCGAACCGAGGATCGCGGCCGAAATGGCGATCAGCCGCTGGCGCTCGCCGAGGTCCGCTCCAACCTGCTGGAGGAGGGCGGAGAAACCGGCCATGCCTGATGTTTCGCCACGTCCCATAATGATGCCGAGCAGCGGAATGATGAGACCGATGCCGAGGCCTTCCAGCGCGGCGCCCGCAAGCCCGAGCCCCACCACGACGGGAACGAGCCGCAACAGCCTGCCACCAAGCGCGCGGCGCAGCATTGGCAGGGCTGACGGAATCAGTGACATTATCGCGCTCTGGCCTCCGCATTGGCTTCGCTGGCTTCTCGGTCGTGGCGCAGCGGCAGCCGTTTTGGCCATCCCATCATGACGAGCAGCGCAAATCTGGCGGCACCTGCCAGATTCATAACGACAATAGGCCAGTGCGACAGATCGAGGTCGCGGTCAAAGCGAGGACGGCCCGCCAGTTCCCTGAACGCGGCCCGCGCGGACCAATAGACATGGCGAAGCAGCCAAGGGGCGTGGCGGACATGTTTCAGGCACAGCGCACCATTACCGAGGCTATAGTCGCGGTGCAGCCTGTCGATCGATTTGCGGTCTCGCCGGCCGTGATGATGCAAGACCGTCATGTCGGGCACATACTCGACCGGCATGCCGAGCAGCATCGCCCGCACGAGATAATCAGTATCTTCAGCCGAGCGTAGCGGGCCGCCAGCGCCGAAGCGTTCGTCGAACGAGCCGATGCGGGCCGCGACGTCGCGGTGCATGGTCATGTTGCAGCCGAGCACGAAGCCGCCGGGGTGGACCGCCGGGGTCAGCCGCTCGCTTGCCTCGCGGAGCTTTATGGTGAAGGGCAGGTCCCGGGCATCACCGAGCTCGACCCGGCCGCCGCGGATCAGCCACTTCTCGCCACTCCGGTAGTGCCGCTCCAGGTCGCGGAGATAGTCGCGGTCGAGCTTGCAGTCGTCGTCGACGAAGACCAGCACGCGGCCTCGCGCTCGCGCCAATCCGGCATTGCGGGCAGCGGCTAGTCCGGGGCGAGTCTCCGAGACGGCTGTGACTGGGATGTCGGAAGTTTCGGCGATAGCGGCCAGCCGCTTTGACGTGCCGTCCCGTGAACCATTATCGACCACCACCAACTCTGCCGCGAAGGTGGCGTGCACCCGGCATGCGGTCTGGATCGAGGCTATGCAAGCCTCCAGCACAGCGGCGCGGTCGCGCGTGCAGACGATGAAACTGACCTCGAGCGACGGCCGCTCCGATCGGGGAGATGTCGGGACAGGTGCACTCGCAAACTGGTGATCGCGCAGGAGCGGGTGGGGCCTGTCGGTCATACCAGTCCCCGCTGATAACGCGCAAGCACCGCTTCGGCCGGCGTGGTTTTGAAGAAGTACGCCACCGCGTCCGCCCGCTTTCCGGCCCTTATCGAGAGCAGGCTGAGCCAAGGCGCCCGGACGCCGGGACGCAGCGCATATTGTTCGCGGCGCCGGATGAAATTCCATCTCGCCGTCCGCGTGAGCAATTCGTGGGTCAGCGGCGGTTCTCCTTCGTCGCCGACGAGTTGGTAGAGGAAATAGAACAGGTTCAGCGCGCCTGCCTCGAAGCTTGGCCGTGTGTCGGTCGGCAGCTCGGAAATCCGCTCTTCGAGCGCACGGATGAAATCGGCTGCGCGCGAAACCGTGTCGAAAGAGACGGCCTCGCCGATGTCGCGCAGATCCGCTGTGGTTTCCGCAAGCCCCTCACGCTCGAGATTTTCGGCCACGATCCGCAAATGCGTCCTGCGCATTTCCTTGGCATGCCGCATGGTCACGCTTCCCGCATGGATGCGATAGACGAGCAGGCTATCGGGCAATATGGTCGCCGGGAAACGGCCGGCAAGCCGTCTGAAGAGATCGAAATCCTCGGCATGCCTATATTTTGGATCGTAATAGAGATCGTTGTTCCCAATGACATTCCTGTTATAGATCACCGTCGGATGTAAGAATATCGTAAAGAACATCGACAATATGTCGAGCCGGCCGAGCCGGAACACCGGGTCTAGCCTGCCTTTGGCGATACGGCCGTGAAGCAAGGTATCGACGCAGGCGCCGCAGAAGCCGAGATCGGGCCGCCGCTCGAACAGTGCGACCTGGCGCGAGAGGCGCCGGGGATAGGCGACATCGTCCGCATCCATTCGCGCAACAAGCTCGCCCTGGGCCAGTCGTAGCCCTTCATTGAGGGTGGCGACGAGGCCGCGGTTCTCACGCGAGATGACAGAAACGCGATTGTCTGCCCGGCGGTATCGTTCGAGAATCTCGAGCGAGTTGTCAGTCGATCCGTCATCGATAGCGATGACCTCCAGGCGATCGTAGTCTTGCCGCAGAATGCTCTCCAGCGCAGCGGTGAGATAAGGCCCGGCATTGTAGACCGGCAGCAGGACGGAGACGAGCGGCGCGGTGGTCATCTCTGCGCATCCGTTCGCCGGAGTTCGAGTGCGGCGCGGCCATCGGGGGATCCGCCGGGATAGGCGTCCGCCGCCCTGCCGAGCCAGCCGGCATCGCCAGCGCGAGCCTGGGAGCGGCGGCGCGCTACATAGGGGAAGCGGCGCTTGAGGCCGTTGAGCGGCTTTTCGAAAGTCGTCCACGAGATCGAAGCGACGGCGATCGTGGCGGCGCCCGCGACCAGGAAACGCCCTGGCCCCTGCTCCGAGACATTGAGCGGGATCCAGGGCTGTGACTTGACGGCGAGCGACAGAAGGATCGGATGGTAAAGATAGACGCCGTAGCTGATGCGGCCCAGTGACAGCAGCGGTGGCAGTTCGAAAACCCTGCCGAGGACGCCGCCAAGGCCGGCTGAACAGGCGGCGACAACGGCCACCAGCGGCACCAGGGGCAGGATCTGCAGTAACGCCCAGCGGGCCCATTCCAGCATAGGATCGGCCGGCGCAGGGATAAGCCACTCAATCGCCAGGAAGACAGCCGCAAGGGCTGGCCAGCCTAGCCGCATCCATTGCGGCAGGCCGGCGCCTCTGGTCCGCCGGCAGGCAAGCAAAGCACCAAACGCCAGCGCGTCCATCGATGCTGGCGGCAGCAGGTCGCGCGCTAGCGCCGGGGTGGCGGTGATCGGCCAGTAGAAGCGATAGGCCAGCGACAACAGGATGACGCCGATAGTGATCGCTTCCACCCGCCGGCGAGGTGCGAGAAGCACGACCAGCGGCCAGGCGATATAGAACTGCTCCTCGATGCTCAGGCTCCAGAAATGGCAGAGTAGCCAGGGCGTCCATTCGTTGCGCAGCGCGTACCAAAAATTCGACAGGTAAAGCGCATGCCAGACGAGCGATCCACTGGACTGCTCCAGATCGGTCAGCCAGACGAACCCAAGCACGGCGAAATAGGGCGGGAATATGCGCAGCGCGCGCCTGATGTAGAAGGAACTCAATGCAGGGCCGGCTTTGAATTCGGCCGCGGCGCGCGCTTCGAGCAGCAGTCGTGTGATCAGGAAGCCGCTCAGCACAAAAAAAAGCCGCACCCCGATGTGGCCCCAAAAGGAGGACCCGTTGGGTGCAAGGAAATGGGAATAGAGAACCATCGTGACAGCGATGGCGCGCAGAGCGTCCAACTGATTGTCACGCGCGACCGCCATCAGCCATTTCCGCCGGTCTGAAATCTCCGATGAAGCCAGCGGCCCTGCATTCCGGGCCTCAGGTCGAGGCCTGCCAGCGTCGAGAGTGCGCCGACAACATCAAACCCGCGCCTTGTGCGCGGGGCAGCCTCGAAATCGGTGCTGGCCAGCGAAAAATTCAAGCTGATCAACTTGGCGGAATCCTCCACGGCGCACTTCCCAGTACCAAATCCCCCAAGAAATGGTGCAACCGGGCAATGGTGCAGTGCAACACAAAATATCTATCGAGCTGTAATATTTGTGTGAGTTAGTGCTAAAAATGGGTATGATTTGCGAGTGCGTTGCGTCGATCAGGGTTTTTCACGTCCGCAATGCTGCATGAGCAGTAGTACCATGTCAGAAAAGGCACGGTTTAATTACACAACTATAATCCGGAGTGTCTGATATAGGTCAAAATTGACGAAGATTATTCCAAGATAGTGGTTTTGTATCTTATAAATTATGCTTGTATTGTCGGGTTCTCTAGGCTGTCGATCTTGCGCGATGCAGCATAGTCGATGGTCAAGCGTCTGACGACGCAATCCTGTGGCGGCGGCCATATGGCGCATGTCGACGAGGCAGACAGGAAGTGCCGGTGTTGGCGTAGGGAGTGACGTGCATTAGCCTTGCACCTGCCGTCACGCTTGCGTCGGATGGAGAACTGGTGCCGCTTAGGTGACTCGAACACCTGACCCCATCATTACGAATGATGTGCTCTACCAACTGAGCTAAAGCGGCCCGGGAAGCGCGAGGTTCCAGGATCGGCTGGGTGATAGACTCAACCGGCCGCTAATTCAAGATGGGCAACCGCGATTTCGAGCCGGCATCCGGCAATTCGTCCCGGCATTTTCCATTGGCGCGCAATGAGCCACCGCCTCATTTGCTTTTTCGGCTACGCGGAGACGTCGCGGTGGACTGCGCACAAACTGCCCGGCAAGGCGGCAAAACGGACTGATTTTATTGCCAAAACGCATCGAAATGGGCCTTGAACAGGCCTGTAAGGCAGAATGCGGGCGCTCGCCCGTTGATTGATTGGTCGCCTGCGGCTAACGATCATGGCAATGTAAGCGAACGGACAGGGGAAATTCGCTTGGACGCGATCGAAAAAGCGATCCGCAACGCCTTCGAGAAAGGCAACGCCGAGGACCGGGCATTTCGCGAGAGGGTCTATCGGTCGGCTTTCGCGGCGCTCGACCGCGTGCTCCAGGCCAATCCCGGCGTGACGGTGGAAGCCGCCATCAAGCGCCGCAAGGCGGTGCAGGAAAAGATCGCCGAGATCGAATCCGAATTCCTGCCCGCGGTCCCCGATGTCGCCGCGCCGACGCAGAGCGCTGCGCAGACGCAGAGCGCTGCGCAGACACAAGATACCGCGCTGACGCAACGCGTTGCGCAGGCGCAAGACGCCGTACAGGGCGCCGGCGAAGCGCCCGCGGTCGATGCCCCGACAGGTGTCGCGGCCGGACCGTCGCCGGCGATCGTCGTTGATGGACCGGTTCAGCCCGAGGCATCCGACGCGCCGCGTTCGCGCGTGCTGCCGGTCGTCCCCGACATCATGCCTGACGCCACGCTGCCCGGCGCCCCGGCGATCGATATGGCCGATTCCGCGCCGGCCGAGGCCGCGGCGGAAGTGGCGCCTGACCGCGATGAAAGGCGGATAAGGGGCCGCCGCCTGCCGCTGACGGCGATCTTCTTTGGCGTGACGTTGCTCGCCGCCGCCGGCATCGGCCTCTATTTCGCCGTCCAGACCGGGGTCTTCAAGACCCCGGCGCAGCTCGACACGGCGCCGCCCGAAGCGCCGCCGACCGTCGACGATGACGACTTCACGCCGCCTGCCGATACAACTGAGCCGCAGCAGCCTGGCGCGCCGCAGCAGCCTGGTGTCGCCGAACAGACGCGCGACTGGATCAACGTGTTTACACCCACCGATCCAACGCATGTGGCGACCCCGTCCGACGCCAAGGCCGATGTCGTGCAGGACGACACCGGCTCCTTCCTGCGCATCCGCTCCGGTGCTTCCGGCTCGGCCATCAGCTTCGATGTCGGGCAGGGCGTGCTGGAGAAGCTTGCCGGCAAACATGCCGTGTTCGACATCGTCGCCCGCGCCGAGGACGGCAAGGACACGCAGATCTCCGTCGACTGCAATTTCGGCGATCTCGGCGATTGCGGCCGCAAGCGCTATGCGGTCGGCCAGCAGCGTAACGAATATCTGTTCGACGTGAAATTCCCCGACAAGCCCCCGGGCGCCGCCGGCAGCATCGCCATCAACTCCGACTTCGACAAGCAGGGCAAGGCGGTCGACATCTACGAGATCCGCGTCTCGATCGAACCGTGAGCGCTGCCTAGCGATCCAGCAGCGCCTGCAGCGTCTCGATGCGGTCGGCTTCGGCGGTCGGCTTGTCCCAGCGCAGCCGTGAGATGCGGGGAAATCGCATCGCAACGCCGGATTTGTGGCGAGTCGAACGGTTGAGACCTTCGAACGCCACCTCCAGCACCAGGCCTTGGCTGCGGTCGGCGCGCACCGAGCGCACCGGGCCGAAACGCTCGACCGTGTTGTCGCGGACAAATTTGTCGATCTGCTTCAGCTCCTCGTCGGTGAAGCCGAAATAGGCCTTGCCGACCGGCACCAGTTCCTCTGCGCCTTCCGGCCCCGACCAGACGCCGAACGTATAGTCGGAATAAAAGCTTGACCGCTTGCCATGGCCGCGCTGCGCATACATCAGCACAGCATCGACCGTGTGCGGATCGCGCTTCCACTTGAACCACGGGCCTTTCGGCCGTCCCGCGAGATAGGGCGAATCCCAGCGCTTCAGCATCACGCCTTCGATGATCGGGTGCGGCGGCGCGCGGCGCAGTTCCTCCAGCGTTTGCCAATCCGGGAATTCGACGAATGGCGACAGATCGAAACGGTGCGGGTCCAGCGTTGTGATGAAGGCCTCAAGACGGGCCCGCCGCTCGCGGAAAGGTAGCGCGCGCAAATCTTGGCCGTTGATCTGCAGCGCATCGTAGCAGCGCATGAACGCCGGGTATTGCTGCTGTATCTTCGGGGCCACGCTCTTGCGATTGAGCCGCTGTTGCAGGTCCGAAAAGGTGCCGGTCGCCACCGGCTCGCCGACCAGCAATTCACCATCGAGCGCGGCGGAAAAATCCATTGCCTGGGCGAGATCGGGAAATGCGCCGGACACATCGTCGCCGGTGCGCGAATAGAGCCGGCGCACGCCGCCCTCGCACACCGCCTGAACGCGGATGCCGTCCCATTTCCATTCCGCGGCATAGTCGGCCGGATCGAGCTTTTCGAGGTCGCCGTCGCCGACCGGGTTCGACAGCATCACCGGACTGAACAGGGCAAGTGCGGTCCGCTTCGGCTTCTCGGCCTTGCCTTCCAGCCACGCGAACAGCGAGATATAGGGCGGCGTCAGCCCGTGCCACAGCTCCTCGATCTCGGCGACATCGACCTTGCCGAAATCGGCCAGCGCCTGTTTGGCCAGCCGCGCCGAAACGCCGATGCGCAAGCCGCCGGTGACCAGCTTGATGATGGCAAAGCGCGCCGAAATGCCGGCGCTGTCGAGCAGCCCGGCCAGCACCTTGGGTCCGTCGGAGCGGCTCGCCGCCTGCAGCGTCGCCACGACATCGCCAAGCGTCGGCTCCCGGTTGGGGATATGTCCCGGCGTTTGCGGCCAAACCAGCGAGACGGTTTCGGCAAGGTCGCCGACATAGTCGTAGGAATAGCCGAACAGCACCGGATCCATGCGCTCGGTGACCAGCGTGCGCAGCATCGCCGGCTTGACCGCCGCAATGTTGAGGTCGCCGGTGATAGCCGCCAGCGCCAGCCCGCGGTCGGGGTCCTCGACGCTGCGGAAATAATCGACGAGCAGTGTCAGCTTGCCATTGCGCGACGGCGTCAGCACCAGGCGGTCGAGGAGTTCGGCGAAGCGGTTCATGGATGCAAGGACCGCGTTGACGGCAGAGGTTTGCGCTCTGGCACACCCCCCTCTGTCCTGCTGGACATCTCCCCCGCAAGGGGGGAGATTGGCAGCCTTGATCTTGCCGCCCATCTTGCGAGGTTGGCGATTGGCGAAAGCGGAGGTGACATCTGATCTCCCCCCTTGCGGGGGAGATGGCCGGCAGGCCAGAGGGGGGTGGGAAGGATCGCCGCGCCGGCGATTTCTGGATCAAAAATCACCATTCAATCGCCCTCGTCCTCATAGCCCACAAGGTGCAGTGGCCTGGCGGCGATGCCTTCCAGCTCGCACCAGCGCACCAGCGCTTCCTCGCGGCCGTGCGTCACCCAGATTTCGCCGGCGCCCGTCTCCTTGACGGTAGCGGTCAGTTCATCCCAGTCGGCATGGTCGGAAATGATCAGCGGCAGTTCGACGCCGCCTTGCTTGGCGCGCTGGCGGATGCGCATCCAGCCCGAGGCGAAGCATGAGATCGGGTCGGGAAAGCGCCGCGCCCAGCGGTCGGCGAAGGCCGATGGAGGGCCGACAACGATGGCCCCAGTGAAATCCTGCTTGCCGCCGCTGTCGACGGTTGCCGGCTCCAGCGTGCCGAGGTCGATGCCCTGGCTCTGGTAATATTCGCTGAGCTTGGCCAGCGCGCCGTGGATATAGATCGGCCTGTCATAACCGGCATCGCGCAGCAGCCGCATCACCCGCTGTGCCTTGCCCAGCGCATAGGCGCCGACCAGATGCGATCGCTCGGGAAACTGCGCCGCCGATTTGAGCAGCTGGGCGATCTCCTCCGTGTCGGGCGGATGGTGAAACACCGGCAGGCCGAAGGTCGCCTCGGTGATGAAGACGTCGCATTGGACCGGTTCGAACGGTGCGCAGGTCGCGTCCTTCTGGCGCTTGTAGTCGCCGGAGGCGACGATGCGCCTGCCCTTGTGCTCGACCGCGATCTGCGCCGAGCCCAGCACATGGCCGGCCGGATGGAAGGTGACGCTGACATCGTTCAGCGCCATCGCTTCGCCAAGCACGGCCGCTTGCGTTGTCCCGGCAAAATCCTCGCCATAACGCAACCCCATAATGTCGAGCGTCTGCTGCGTCGCCAGCACCGAACGATGGCCGGATCGGGCATGGTCGGAATGGCCATGCGTGATCAACGCCCGGTCGACTGGCCGCACCGGGTCGATGAAGAAATCGCCGCATGGGCAATAAAGGCCTTCAGGCCGGGGATGGAGCAGGTCGCTGGCGCGCATCCAGTCAAGATAGTGGCTAATTCCAGCGCGGGAAGCCTGTTGCAAGAGACTGCTGACTCGGCCTACAGCCAGCCACCGGCCGCATCAGCCGGCGGGGCCATCGCCATGCAACCGCTGAAAATCTCGTCCGGCGACCTGATCGCCGACCGTCGCGCCGACTATGCCGAGATGCTTTTCGGCTCGGGCGAGCACGCGGCAGCGGCGGAGCTGCTGCTCGGCGCGCTGGAACTGGCGCCGCAATGGGCGGCGGGCTGGTTCCGCCTGGGCGAGATGCAGGAGGCAACGGGGCTGCTCGACCTGGCGACGCAGGCCTGGGCGACGGTGCTGAAACTGGACCCGGCGGATCGCCTGGGTGCTGCGCTGAAGCTGCAGCTGATCGGCAAGGCGCCGGCTGCCGCAGCGCCACCCAGCGCCTTCGTCGAGACGCTGTTCGACCACTATGCCGAGACTTTCGAGGACTCGCTGGTCGACAAGCTCGGCTACCGGCTGCCGGAGTTTCTCGATCGCGCCATTCGCGCGGCAAGACCGGGCCGCTTTTCGCTGGCGCTCGATCTCGGTTGCGGCACCGGTCTGATGGGCGAGAAACTGCGGCCGGTCGCCGAACGGCTGGAGGGCTACGATATCTCCGCCGCCATGCTGAAAAAGGCCCGCGCCAAGGGCGTCTACGACCTGCTCGCCAAGGCCGATCTGCAGCATTTCGCCTATGCCGGGCCGAAAGCCGATCTGGTGGCGGCGGCCGACGTGTTCATCTACGTCGGCGCGCTCGATCGCGTGGTGAAGACCGTCGCCGGCATTCTGGCCACCAATGGCCTGTTTGCCTTTTCCGTCGAAACGCCAGCCAAGGGCGGGGCGGGCGGCGACGCCGGTTTTGCGCTGCAGCCGTCTCGTCGCTACGCCCATTCTCAAGCCTATGTCGAGCGGGTGCTTGCCGCAAACGGCCTGTCGGTGCTGTCGATGCAGCCGACCGTCATCCGCTGGGATCGCCGCCAGCCGGTCGGCGGGCTTGCCGCGCTGGCGGTGCCCTCGTCCAAGGGTTGATGTCTCGTCTTGTTCGAAAACGTGAATAGGATTTTTGCGGCTGGCGCGGCATCAGGTAGGATACAAGCCGAGAAAAGCCCTCGGCAGGCATTGAGGAGGAACACATGCGCTGGAACATGATGGTCTTGGTGTCTTGCCTGGCAATGACCGGCTGCATGGGCGGTTCGATGTCGGAGCGGCAGGACCAGGACGTGCAATCGTCGCTGCAATATGACAACGTGCCTTGCGACCAGTTGCTGGCGCAGCGCAACGAACTGGCGCAGCAATACCATCTGTCGACGGACGCCAAGCCGAGCTTCTCCAATCCGGCGATGGGCTTCGGCCCGTTCACGCCGGATATGCGCTCCAAAAGCAAGCGCGATACTGATCTGGCAAGTGGCAAGATCGACGCCATGAACCGCTCGATCGTCCGCCGCGACTGCGGCAAGCCCAACAAGCAGAAGAAGTTCAGTCTGCCGAGCTGAACCTGAACTTCCTCAGTACCCCGCCTTGCGGTCGACCACGTTATCAAGCTTTTCGCCGCGCTCGAAGGCATCCATCTGCCGCAACATGCTCGGCGCCAGGTGGACAGGGTCGGAGGTCGCCGCCGCGTGCGGCGTCACGAACACTTTCGGGTGACTCCATAGCGGACTGGTCTTCGGCAGCGGCTCGACCTCGAACACGTCGAGGCTCGCCTCCTTCAGCGTGCCGTCGCCCAGCGCGCGCAATATGTCGGCGTCCTTCTGCAGCCGGCCGCGCCCGGCATTGATCAGCACCGAGCCGCCGAGGCCGTTGCGCTTGCGCAATTCCTTCAGCACGCCGTAATTGATGATGCCGTGCGTATCCGGCGTCAGCGGCAGCAGCACCACCAGTATGTCGGTGGCGTTGAGGAAGGGGATCAGCCCGGCCTCTCCGGCATAGGTCGCAACGCCTTTCATGGCCTTGTCGCTGCGCGACCAGCCATTGACGGCAAAGCCGAGCGACAACAGCACCGACGCCGCGGCGCGGCCGAGATTGCCGAGCCCCATAATGCCGACCGAGATGTCGCCGGCCGGCCGCTGCGGCGGTTCGTGCCAGGTCTTCTTCGGCTGCTGGGCACGATAGAGCATGCCCTGGCGATGATGGTCGAGCACCCGCCAGACGACATATTCGGTCATGTATTGGGTGAGGTTGTCGGCTACCACTTTGACGATCGGCACATCGGGCAGGCCGGGATCGGCGAAGATATGGTCGACGCCGGCGCCGATCGAGAAGATTGCGCGTAGATTGGGCAGCGATTTCAAGAGGTTCGGCTTCTGCTTCCACACCACCGCATAGGTGATCGACGGATCCGAAGCGCCGTCCGGCTCCAGCACCACTTCGCGCTCGGCCGACAGCAGCTCGCGCCAGCGCTGCGGATGAAAGCCGGTGACGGCAAGCAGGATTTTGCCTTTTTCCATTTGCGGATTGTATTCCCTGTTATTCGCTGACGATACCGACCGGCGCCGTCTCGATCTTGAACGCGGCCGAGATCAGCGCCTTCGTATAGTCGGTCTGCGGCCGCTCGAAAATCTGTTCGGAAGGGCCGGCTTCGACGATCTTGCCATTGCGCATGACGATGACGTCATTGGCAAGGGCGCGAATGACTTTCAGATCGTGGCTGATGAACAGATAGGCAAGGTCGTGCCTGGCCTGCAGATTGCGTAAGAGGTCGACCACTTGCGCCTGCACGCTCATGTCGAGCGCCGAGGTCGGTTCGTCCAGCATGACGAAGCGTGGATTGAGCACCATGGCGCGCGCAATGGCGACGCGCTGGCGCTGGCCGCCGGAGAATTCATGCGGATAGCGGTTCCTGGTCGCCGGATCGAGCCCGACCTCCTTCAGCACGGCGACGACCTTGTCGTCGCGTTGGTCGGGCGACAGCTTCGGCTCGTGGATCTTCAAGCCTTCCTCGATGATCTCCGAGACCGACATGCGCGGGCTGAGCGAGCCGAATGGGTCCTGGAAAACGATCTGCAACTCGCGGCGCAGCGGCCGCATGGCGTTGAAGGAAAGCTGGTTGATGTCGCTGCCATTGAACTGGATGGTGCCGGTCGATGAGATCATCCGCGCCAGCGCCAGCCCGAGCGTCGTCTTGCCGGAGCCGGATTCGCCGACGACGCCTAGCGTCTGGCCGGCGCGTACGGTGACGTCGATTCCGTCAACAGCCTTCACATTGTCGACGGTGGTGCGAAAGAAACCCTTTTTGATCGGGAACCAAACCTTGATGTCCTTGCCGGTCATAACCGGTTTGGCGGCGTCGTTGGTGGCCGGCGGCTTGCCCTTCGGCTCGGCGGCGAGCAGGTGCTTGGTATAAGCGTGCTGCGGGTTGGCGAAGATGTCCCTGGTCGGCCCGGTCTCGACGATCTTGCCTTTGGTCATCACGCAGACGCGGTCGGCGATCTTTCTGACAATGCCGAGATCATGGGTGATGAACAGCATTGACATGCCCTTGCGGCTCTTCAGCCCCGCCAGCAATTCGAGGATCTGCGCCTGGACAGTGACGTCGAGCGCCGTCGTCGGTTCGTCGGCGATCAGCAGTTCAGGCTCGTTGGCCAGCGCCATGGCGATCATGACGCGCTGGCGTTGGCCGCCGGACAGCTGGTGCGGATAGGCGTCGAGCCGCTTCTCCGGTTCGCGTATGCCGACCTCGTTGAGCAGCGCCAGCGTGCGCGCCTTGGCCTGGCGGTCGCCCATGCCCTGGTGCAGCGCCAGGATCTCGACGATCTGCTGCTCGATCGTGTGCAGCGGATTGAGCGAGGTCATCGGCTCCTGGAAGATCATGGTGATCTTGTTGCCGCGCACGCTGCGCAACTGCTTTTCGTTCATCGCCAAAAGGTCGGCGCCCTGGAACAGGATCTTGCCCGAGGGATGGCTGGCCGTCGGGTAGGGCAGAAGCTTCAGCACCGACAGCGCCGAGACCGATTTGCCGGAACCGGATTCGCCCACAAGCGCCACCGTCTCGCCCTTGGCGAGGTCGAAGGAGATGTGGTCGACGGCGGTCGACTCGTTGCCGCCTTGGGTGAAGGCAACGCTGAGATCGCGGACGGAGAGCAGGAGTTCGCTCATCGGAACGCCTTGCGCGGGTCGAAGGCATCGCGCGTTGCTTCACCGATGAACACCAACAGCGACAGCATCAGCGAGATGACGATGAAGCCCGATATACCGAGCCAGGGGGCATTGAGGTTACTCTGCGCCTGTTTTAGCAGTTCACCGAGCGACGCGGTGCCGGGCGGCAGGCCGAAGCCGAGATAGTCGAGCGAGGTCAGTGTCGAGATCGAGGCGCTGACCAGGAAAGGCATGAAGGTCAGCGTCGCCACCATGGCATTAGGCAGAAGATGGCGCAGCATGATGGTGCGGTTGGACACACCAAGCGCGCGGGCCGCGTTGACATATTCGAAGTTGCGTGCGCGCAGGAATTCGGCGCGCACCACGCTGACAAGCGACGTCCAGGAGAACAGCAGCATCAGCCCGAGCAGGATGAAGAAGCCCGGCGGCAGGATGGCGGCGACGATCAGCAGCAGATACAGCAGCGGTATCGCCGACCAGATTTCTATGAAGCGTTGAAAGAGAAGGTCGGTCCAGCCGCCGAAATACCCTTGCAGCGCGCCGGCGGCGACGCCGATAACCGACGAACCCGCAGTCAGGATCAACCCGAACAGCACGGAAATCCTAAACCCGTAGATGATGCGCGCCAGCACGTCGCGCGCCTGGTCATCGGTACCCAGCCAGTTCCAGTTGCCGACAATGCAGTCAGGATCGGCAGCGCCTTGCGGATATTGGCTGCATCGCCTCTGCGCGTCGTATTCCCATGACGGTTTTGCGGGAGCGGCGTCGGGGATCGCATTGTTGACGGTGCGGTAGGAATAGCGGATTGGCGGCCAGATCATCCAGCCATTGGCGTTGATCTCGTCGCGGATGACCGGGTCGCGATAGTCGGTGACGGCGTAGAAGCCGCCGAATTTTTCCTCGGGGTAGGCGACCGCCACCGGGAACAGGATCTCGCCTTTGTAGTAGGCGACGATCGGCCTGTCGTTGGCGATCAGTTCGGCAAACAGCGACAGCACGAACAGAGCGAGGAATATCCACAACGACCAGTAGCCGCGCCGGTTGGCCTTGAAGTTCTGCCAGCGCCGCTTGTTGAGCGGCGACAGCCAGGGGCGGGCGATCCTTGTCGGTGTGATCTCGGCTGCAGCCTGCGTCATCAGACGTCTCTCCGCTCGAAATCGATGCGCGGATCGACCCATGTGTAGATCAGGTCGGACAACAGCGTCACGAACAAACCAAGCAGCGAAAATATATAGAGGTTGGCGAACACGACCGGATAGTCGCGCGCCAACACGGACCTGAAACCGAGCAGCCCGAGACCGTCGAGGGAAAAGATGTTCTCGATCAAAAGCGAGCCGGTGAAGAAGGCCGAGATGAAGGCCGCTGGAAAGCCGGCAATGACGATCAGCATTGCGTTGCGGAACACATGTCCGTAAAGCACCCGCCGCTCCGACAGGCCCTTGGCACGGGCCGTCACCACATACTGTTTGCGTATCTCTTCCAGGAAGGAGTTCTTGGTCAGCAGCGTCGTCGTCGCGAAGGCCGACAGCACCAGCGCCGTCAGCGGCAAGGTCATGTGCCAGAAATAATCGACGATCTTGTCGGGCCACGACAATTGGTCCCAATTGTCGGAGACGATGCCGCGCAGTGGGAACCAGTCCCAGAACGAGCCGCCGGCGAAAAGCACCATCAGCAATATGCCGAACAGGAAGGCCGGTATGGCATAGCCGACGATGATCACGCCGCTGGTCCAGATGTCGAAGGCGGAGCCGTCCTTGACCGCTTTGCGGATGCCAAGGGGAATCGAAATCAGATAGGAGAGCAGCGTGATCCACAGCCCGAGCGAGATTGAAACCGGCATCTTCTCCAGGATCAGGTTGAGTACCGAAATGTCACGGAAATAGCTGTCGCCGAAATCGAAGCGCGCGTAGTTCCACAGCATCATGCCGAAGCGTTCGAGAGGCGGTTTGTCGAAGCCGAACTGCTTTTCCAGCTTCTTGATGAATTCAGGATCGAGCCCTTGCGCGCCGCGGTACTTCGAACCGACATCGCCGGCCACATCGAAATTGCCGCCACCTCCTGCATCGCCGCCGCCACTGCCGAGCCGATCGTTGCCGCCCTGGTTGGTCAGGCTGGCAATGACCTGCTCGACCGGTCCACCCGGTGCGAATTGAGTGACGACGAAAGCAACCGCCATGATGCCGAACAGGGTCGGTATCATCAGCAGGATACGGCGCAGTATGTAGGCGCCCATCAGCTTTCACCCTCCCCCTTGTGGGGAGGGTCGATTCGCGAAGCGGAGCGGGGTGGGGGTAGTCTCGATCCGGCGTACGCCGTCACACCGCCACCCCGGTTCGCCATTCGTGCTGCGCACGAAGTGCTCACCGACCCTCCCCACGAGGGGGAGGGTAAAGTGCCGCGCAACAGCCTACCCTTTGCCAATTTTTGCCGCCTTGCCCTTGTCGACCCAGCACAGCGCTTCGACCGGGAAGTCGAAATCGGGTTTCCGCTCGGGAAAACCGAACATGTCCCAATAGGCGCTTCGATGATTCGCCAGGAACCAACTTGGAATCCAATCCCTCCGTGCACGCAAGACCCGGTCGAGCGCGCGCATGGCAATTGTCAGGCTTTCGCGACCCTCGGCGGCACCTGCGGCGTCAACCAGGGCGTCGATGGCCGGGCTCGACGTTCCCGGCAGATTGCGAGAGCCCGATACGGTAGCTGCTCGCGAATGGAAAATGGTTTCGAGGTCATCACGGGTTGGCGTCGCCGGAAACGAGGCCGCGACCGAAACGAGGTCGTAGTCGAACGAATTCTGCCGCAGCTGATATTGCGCGGCATCCACCAGCCGGATCGAGGCATCGATGCCGACCGCCTTCATGTTTTCGACCCAGGGCGAGTAGACCTGTTCGAAGACTTCGTCGTCGACAAGAAACTCTGCGGACAACCGACCACCCTTGTCGTTCACGACGAAATTGCCGGACCGTTTCCAGCCGGCCTCGGCCAGAAGCTTGGCCGCCTTGCCAAGCAACTGCCGGTCGCGGCCGGAGCCGTTCGACGCGTCCTGGATCACGGCTTCGCCAAAAGCCTCGGCGGGAATCTGCTCACGCAGCGGCTCAAGAAGAGCCAATTCTTGTGGCGACGGTCTGCCCTCGGCGCGAAATTCGGATTTCTCGAAGCAGGATTGCGAGCGCTCATAGGAACCGTAGAAGAAATTGCGCCGCGTCCATTCGAAGTCGAAGCAGAGCCCGATCGCCTGCCGCACGCGCGAGTCGCGAAACTGCTCGCGCCGCTGGTTGACGGCGGTGCCCTGCATCGAAGGCACCGTTTCGGCCGGGAATTCGTGCTTCACCACCTTGCCGGCAGTGAAGGCTGGGAAGTCGTAGCCGGTCGCCCAGACGCGCGAGGTGAATTCCTCCCTGTAGAGGATTTCTCCCTTCTTGAACGCTTCGAAGGCAACGCTACGGTCCTGATAGAACTCAACGCGGATCCGCTGAAAATTGTTCTGGCCGCGATTGACCGGCAGGTCGTTGCCCCAATAATCAGCCACACGCTCATATTCGATCCAGGCCCCTGCCGACCAGCGACCGACCTTGTAGGCGGCTGACCCCAACGGCGGGTTCATCTGCGAGGAATTGAACGGGTTGGCCGTGTAGAACGCCTTCGACAGGACCGGGAACTCGACCACGTTGAGGATGGTGCGGCTTGTCTGCTTGCCGGAAAACCTAAGCTGCAGTGTGTGGGCATCCACGGCAATCGCGTCATCCAGATGCGTTAGCGGCAGGGAATAGTACGGGTGCCCCTTGTCCTTGAGCAGCTTGAAGGTGAAGGCGGCATCCTCTGCCGTCAATGGCGTGCTGTCATGGAAGCGGGCCTGCGGGCGCAGCGAGAAGGTGAAGTCGTTGCGGTCGTCGGAAATCGTCACGCCGTCAGCGATCAGCCCGTAAACGGCGTCAGGTTCGTCGTACGCTCTCACCATCAGTGAATCGAAGCACATCTCCGTACGCTGGGGCGAATCGCCTTTGGGAACGAACGAATTCAGCGTGTTGAAGGTCAGCGGCGTCTGGTTTGCAAGCCAGTTGCGCGGCAGGAAGTTGAAGATGCCACCTTGCGGCGCATCGACATTGACATAGTCGAAATGAGTGAAGTCCGGCTTGTATTTGAGGTCGCCGAAAGCCGACAGTCCATGCAGTTTCACGCCGGTTGGGCTGGCGGCGAAAGCCTTGCCCGGCAGCAGCGCAGCAACGGCCGCGGCGCCACTGAGGGCCAGGAAATCGCGGCGAGGGAGCCCCGCCATCAATTGCTGCCCTTGTACTTGGCGGCCAGGGCCTTTTCCTTGTCCGCATCGATCCACCAGGAATCGATATCGGCGCCACGGTAGCCGGGCTGCTTTTCCGGGATGCCGAACTTGTTCCAGTAAGCCAGCCACACAACGGCGCGATAGTATTGCGGCACCACATAGTAATTCCACAGCAGCACGCGATCGAGCGCATGGGTGGTGGCGACGAGGTCATCGCGATCCGTGGCAAAAATGATGCGGTCGACAAGGGCGTCAACGACCGGGTTCTTGATGCCGGAATAATTGCGCGATGCCGGTGTGTCGGCGGCCTTGGAGCTCCAGAAATCGCGCTGCTCGTTGCCGGGCGATTCCGACTGTTGGAGCTGTCCTGTGATGACGTCGTAATCGAAATTTCTGACGCGGTTGGTGTACTGGCTCGGGTCGACGATGCGCAGTGTCGCATCGACGCCGATCTTGCGCAGATTGGCGATCCAGGGGCTGGAAATGACCTGGTCGGTTTCATTCGAGCCTAGGATTTCAAACTTGAATGGCTCGCCGGTCTTGGCGTTGACCATCTTGCCGCCCTTGATCACCCAGCCGGCCTGGGCGAACAGGTCGACCGCCTGCTTCAGATATTTGCGCTCCGCCTGCGGCGAATCGTAGACCGGCAACTTGAATTCCTGGGTGAACAGCTCCGGCGGCAGCTTGTCGCGGTACTTCTCCAGGATCTCCAATTCCTTGCCTTGCGGCAGGCCGCTCGAGGCCAGTTCCGTGCCCTGGAAATAACTGTGGGTGCGGGTGTTGAAACCGAAGAACAGCGTGCGGTTCATCGATTCGAAATCGAAGGGATAGGTGAGCGCGGCCCTGACCAGACGATCGGCAAACAGCTTGTGTCTCTGGTTGAGCATGAAAGCCTGCATCGGCTCGGGCGAGGTGGTCTTGAACTCCTGCTTGATCACATCGCCGGCCTTGATCGCCGCGAAATCATAAAACGTCGCCCAGCGCTTCGAGCTGTTTTCCGGCTTGATATCGTCGAGGCCACCTTTCTTGAACGCCTCCCAGGAGGCGTTGTCGTCAAGAATGTAGGTAAAGTGCTGCGTGTCGAAATTCTCCCGACCGATTTTCACAGCCAGCTTGGCGCCCCAATAGTCGGGGACGCGCTGCCAGACGATTTCCGACCCCGCCTTGAAGCTGGCGATCTTGTATGCAGCCGAGCCCAGCGGCGGCTCCAGCGTCCCCTTGGTGATGTCGCGCTTCTTGCCATTGGCGTCGGTGCCTTCCCACCAATGCTTGGGCAGCACGACAAGGTCGCCGAGGATCTTGGGCAGTTCGCGATTGCCCTTCTGGTCGAAGTGGAACTCGACCTCACGGTCCGAGACAGCGACGGCGTCGGTGACGTTTTCGAAATAGCGGCTGTACATCGGGCTGTTGGCCTTCAGCACCTGGAACGACCAGATCACGTCGTCAGTGGTGATAGGCTGTCCGTCATGCCATTTCGCCCGTGGGTCGAGCCGGTAGGTGGCCGAGGAATAGTCGGTAGGGTACTTGTAGGCATCGGCGATGAGCGGGTGGCTGACGCTGCCTTCGTCAGTCGCTTGATCCATGAGCGTGTCGTAGAGCAGGCCGCCGCCAAATGGCTGCAGGCCGGCCGCCGGCGAGCCCTGCACGATGTAGGGATTGAAGCTGTCGAACGTGCCGGAAACGACCGAATTGTAGGTACCGCCCTTCGGTGCATCCGGATTCACATAATCGTAGCGCTGGAAATTCTCGCCATATTTGGAGGGGCCGATCAGCGAAGAGGTGGTGTGCCATTCCTGGGGGAAGGCTGCCTGCAGGCCGCCTGCGAGGGCGCCCACAACCAGAAAGGACCTCAGAAGCGTTCGGCCAACCGTCATGCGTTCTCCTCTTCGCCATGCCCGGCAATCCTAAATGATTTGACGCCGGTGAAAACCGCCATGCGGCGGCTTTGTCGCCGCATATGCGATTTTCCTAACAAAAAGCCGGCCTGAACCCGGCTTTTTTGAGATCATGGAGATGACAATTCGGTTATTTGGCGGGCGCCGGTGCCGGCGTCGCAGGGGCTGGAGCTGCACCTTCAGCCGGCTTGGCCGGAGCAGCACCCTCGGCCGGCTTGCCCGGCGCGGTTGCATCAGCGGCGGCACCTGGCGTCGGCAGCGGCTTCGGACTATCCGACAGCGTGCGCAGATAGGCGATGACGTTGGCGCGGTCCTCGTCCTTCGGCAGGCCGGCAAAGCCCATCGCAGTGCCCTTCACGAATTTCTTCGGCGAGGTGATGAAGTGGTTGAGGTTGTCATAGGTCCACTTCTCCGCGCCGCCCTTGGAAAACTCTTTCATGCCGGCCGAATAGGCAAAGCCCTCATGCTCGGCGACGGGGCGGTCGACGATGTCCCAGAGATCCGGGCCGACCTTGTTGGGGCCGCCTTTTTCGCCGGAATGGCAGGCCTGGCATTTCTTGAAGACGGCCGCACCTTGCTCGACATTGGCGGTGGCCAGAAGTTCGGCGATGGGCTTGGCTTCGGCCGCGGGTCCGGCGGCGCCGCCTTCGGCAGGCTCCGTCGCCTCGATGGCGAAGCCGGGTTTTTCCGGCGCCGGCGAGGCAAACAGGGCGTCGGACACCAAACCGACCGAGAAGACGACGAAACAGGTTCCAAGCAACCCGGCGAGCAGTTTGTTGACTTCGTTGGAATCCATACGCCCCAGGGCTCCCTTTTCCGGCGGACCTCTCCGTCCACTCCGTCCGTCGGTATCGTGACCCACCCCGTCGAGCCGGTCAAATCGGGCGGAAACTAGGTCTTTTGCTTGGGCGTTGCAACACCTATAAGGGCGCTTCCAGTGAGACCTTTTGCCACTTTCCCCATCCTCTTTCGAACGCCTTGCAACCTCGATGTCCACGCTCATCCTGATCCCGGCCCGCATGGCCTCGACGCGCCTGCCGGGCAAGCCGCTGGCCGACATAGCCGGCGCGCCGATGATCGTCCATGTCGCCCGCCGCGCCGCTGAGGCTGGGCTTGGCCGGGTGGTGGTGGCAACCGACACGCGCAACGTGGCCGAAGCGGTGCGCGCGCACGGTTTCGAGGCGGTGATGACGCGCACCGACCACGAATCCGGCTCCGACCGTATCTTCGAGGCGCTGACCGCGCTCGACCCCGATCGCAAGGTCGAAACCATCGTCAATGTGCAGGGCGACCTGCCGACCATCGATCCCAAGATCATCGGTGCGGCGCTGAAACCGTTCGAGGACGCTGCGGTCGACATCGCCACGCTCGGCGTCGAGATCGTCCGCGACGAGGAAAAGGCCAACCCCAACGTCGTCAAGATCGTCGGTTCGCCGTTGTCGGCGACGCGGCTGAAGGCGCTCTATTTCACCCGCGCCACCGCGCCCTGGGGCGAGGGGCCGCTCTATCACCATGTCGGCCTCTACGCCTATCGGCGCTCAGCCCTCGAACGCTTCGTCGCTTTGAAGCCGTCGCCGCTGGAGCGGCGCGAGCGGCTGGAGCAGTTGCGGGCGCTGGAGGCCGGTATGCGCATCGATGCCGAGATCGTGCAATCGCTGCCGCTCGGCGTCGACACGCCGGAAGACCTCGAACGCGCCAGACAAATTCTTTGCTGAGAAGATAAATTCTTTCCTGACACCGCAGATCCTTTCAAACCTGAGATATCGGCATGCCTGACAAGACCAACAGAATAGCCTTCCAGGGCGAACCGGGCGCCAATTCCGACACCGCCAGCCGCAACATGTTCCCCTCGATGGAGCCGTTGCCGTGCCCGACCTTCGAGGACGCCTTCAACGCGGTCGAGACCAACAAGGCCGACCTCGCCATGATCCCGATCGAAAACACCATCGCCGGCCGCGTCGCCGACATCCATCATCTGTTGCCGGAATCGAAACTCCACATCGTCGGCGAATATTTCCTGCCGATCCATTTCCAGCTGATGGTGCTGCCCGGCGTTAAACGCGAAGAGATCAAGACCGTGCACAGCCATATCCATGCGCTGGGACAGTGCCGCAAATACATCCGCAAGAACGGTTGGAAGCCGGTGATCGCCGGCGACACGGCGGGCTCTGCGAAGCTGGTCTCGGAGCTCAAGGACCGCACCATGGCCTCGCTCGCCCCGGCGCTAGCCGCAGAACTCTACGGCCTCGACATCATCGAGAAGAACGTCGAGGACACGGATTCGAATGTCACCCGCTTTGTCGTGCTGACCAAGGACAAGCGATTGGCCGAACGGCCCTCGGCCGACACCAAGATGATGACGACCTTCATGTTCCGTGTCCGCAACGTGCCGGCTGCGCTCTACAAGGCAATGGGCGGTTTCGCCACCAACGGCGTCAACATGACGAAGCTGGAGAGCTATCAGTTGGGCGCCTTCACCGCGACGCTGTTCTACGCCGATATCGAGGGCCATCCCGACGATCCACTGGTCAAGCTGGCGCTGGACGAACTGCGCTTCTTCTCGCGCGAAGTGCGCATTCTGGGTGTCTATCCCGCCAGCGAGTCGCGCGAGCAGTGGAAGGTCGCGGACTAAGGTTCCCCTAAACCAGCAGGGTCAGCGGCACATAGTCGATTTCCATGAAGGTTTCGATTTCCGGGATCCAGCGGTCGCGCACGAAGGCAACGTGGTCGGGATGCTCGTTATATCTGGTGTAGGCGGCCTGATCGACGAACTCCATCGAGAAGCCGAAGTGATAGTCGTTCTTCGGGCTGACTTGCCGCAGCGGCTCGAAATGGGTGACGCCCTTGATTGCGCTGAGAATGCGCTTGGCATCGGAGAGGAACCGCTTTTCCTCCAGCGAGTACTGCGGGTGCTTCAGGGTGAAAACCACGGTGTGACGGATCATTTTTTGCTCCCGTTAAGCAATTCCAGGAAAAGTGTGAAGCGGTTTTCCGTCCGGAATTGCGTAAAATAACAAGTCTTATTCGCTGTCGACCCAGGCGCGGATCAGATGATGCGCGATCGCGCCTTTCGGCGGCGTGACCAGATTGTCCTTGTGCGTCCTCTCCAGCATGGAACGCACCTCGTCGCGAAAAAACCAGCGGCAATCTTCCAACTCGTTGAGATCGGCCTGGATGTCGTCATTGAGCGGTTCGCCGAAACAGCCGATCATCAGCGAATAGGGGAACGGCCAGGGTTGGCTGGCATGGTAGACGACGCGGCCGAGCCGGATGCCGGCTTCCTCCAGCGTTTCGCGGCGCACCGCCGCCTCGATCGTCTCGCCCGGCTCGATGAAGCCGGCAAGCGCCGAGTACATGCCGGGCCCGAAATGCCGGCCGCGGCCGAGCAGGCATTTTTCCCGCATCGCCGTCAGCATAATCGCCACCGGATCGGTGCGTGGAAAGTGCTCGGTGCCGCAATTTGGGCAATGGCGCTTGTAGCCGCCGGCCCGCATTTGCGATTCATGGCCGCATTTGCTGCAGAAGCGATGGGTGGCATGCCAGGCAAGCAGGGCGGCGCCTTGCGCCAGCGCGCCCGCTGCCGCCTCGTCGATCAGCCCCTGCATATAGACCGAGCGATAATCGATCGCCTTCATGGTCTCCGGTAGCTGTTCGGGATCGAGGCCGACCGGCACGGCAAGTACCGGGCCGCTCTCGGCAAAGCCAAGCAGCACGCCTTGTGCGAGTGATGGCTGCAGCTTCTGGCTCTCAGCCAGATCGAACCAAGGGTCGAAGCTGCCATCGTGGAATTTCAGATACAGCCGTCCGCCATGCATCGGCAAAAGACGTGCCGAGGGATCGGCCAACGCCTTTTCGACGGAATCGTCGGCGCGGTTCTCGGATTGCCGATCAATCGTGTTTCCGGCGAAGCCGACGAACTGGCTCGGTTCGCGCAAGGGCGCGTCAAAAAGGCGAAAGGTCATGGAAGCTCGAACGTCTAGGAATGGACACAGGCGGCTCTTATAGCGCCGCCTTGATCTGTTGCGCAAACTGGCGGATGCCTGAACGCTCATAGGGCTCGCGCATGCCGTGCCCCCACACCGGCCCCGGCCAGCCCGGATCGCCTTCCGAGCGGGCGATGACGTGGACATGCAATTGCCGAACGATGTTGCCGAGCGCGCCGGTGTTGATCTTGGTGCAGCCCGTGGTTTTTTTCAGCGCCTGCGCCACCATGTTGGTTTCGAAGGTCAACATCGCCTGGTCGAGCGGCGTCATGTCGTGGATTTCTTCGGCCCCCGGCCGCTGCGGCACCAGGACCAGCCATGGCCAGCGGCTATCGTTCATCACCCTGAGCTCGCACAGGCCGAGCCACATCAGCTGCTCGCTATCCGCCTCCAGCCTGGAGTCGAGCGTGAATCCGGCCTTGAGGCCCGGTAGCATTGGCGTTTCCCTTGCGCTTCTCGCATTATTCCCAAACTCATGACGCTAGAGCGGCTGCACGGGGGCTGCAAGCGATTCATTGAGCGGCGGAGTTCACGGGCATCCGATTCTCAATGCACCCTTGCATTTGATCGCTGAATTGCCGATATGGAACGCGGGAGGTTGGTGGTGGACGATCCACTCGCCAACCGGGTCAGGTCCGGAAGGAAGCAGCCCTAACGAGCCCGGAACGGGTCATTGTTCCAGCCTCCCACCTCATCGGCCCCTCTCGCGACATTGACGACGCATTGCAGCGCGGGCGAGACTATTGGAGCAATTCCAGGGAAAGTGTGAGCGGTTTCCCGTCCGGAATTGCGTTAAAGCAAAGGGTAGAGCGGTTTGCCGTTTCAGAAAACGGTGAAACGATCTAGCAGGAATCGGCTACGCTGAGACGCGGCCTTTTGGAGCTTTACGGGCGAATGAGCGAAGCCGGAAATTCGGACCCCGAAAACCTGGAGAAGCAAAAGGCCGTCGCCTATCGCGTGCTGGCGCGCAAATATCGTCCGTCGAATTTCTCCGAACTGATCGGCCAGGAGCCGATGGTCCGCACTTTGACCAACGCTTTCTCCACAGGCCGCATCGCCCAGGCCTGGATGCTGACCGGCGTGCGCGGCGTCGGTAAGACCACGACGGCGCGCATCCTGGCACGGGCGCTCAACTACAAGACGCCGACGGTCGACCATCCCTCGGTCGACCTCGCCTTCCTGGGCGAGCACTGCCAGGCGATCATGGAAGGCCGCCATGTCGACGTCATCGAGATGGACGCCGCGTCGCATACCGGCATCGACGACATCAGGGACATTATCGAGCGCGTGCGCTATGCCCCGGTGTCGGCGCGCTACAAAGTCTACATCATCGACGAAGTGCACATGCTCTCCACCCAGGCCTTCAACGGCCTGTTGAAGACGCTGGAAGAGCCGCCGCCGCACGTCAAATTCATCTTTGCCACCACCGAAATCCGCAAAGTGCCGATCACCGTGCTGTCGCGCTGCCAGCGTTTCGACCTGAGACGCATCGATGCTGGCGCACTGGTCGCGCACCTCTCCTCGATTGCCGGCAAGGAAGGCATATCGGTCGACGACGACGCGCTGGCGATGATCGCGCGCGCCGCCGAAGGCTCGGCCCGCGATTCGCTCTCCATCCTCGACCAGGCGATCGCCCATGGCGGCGGCGCCGTCAGCGCCGAAGCGGTGCGCGCCATGCTGGGTCTCGCCGACCGCGCCCGCATCGTCGACCTGTTCGAACATGTCATGAAGGGCGATGTGGCGGCCGCCCTTGCCGAATTCCGCAACCAGTACGACACCGGCGCCGATCCGACTGCCGTGCTGACCGATCTGGCCGAATTCAACCACCTCGTCACCCGGCTGCGCTTCGTGCCGACGGCTGCCGACGACGCTTCCCTGTCCGAGGATGAGCGCCGCCGCGGCGCCGACTTCGCCAGCACGCTGTCGGTCAAGGTTCTGTCGCGAACCTGGCAGATGCTCTTGAAAGGCATTCCCGAGGTGCAGTCATCCAGCCGACCGGTCAGCGCCGGCGAGATGGTGCTGATCCGGCTGGCGCATGCCGCCGACCTGCCGACGCTGGACGAGGCGCTGAAATCTCTGGAGAGCGGCGCTCCGGCGTCCGGTAGTGTTTCACGCCCGAATGGTGCGCCGGTAAATGCCGGCAATGGCGGCGGCGCCAGCGCGGTAGCGCAGACCCGGATGCCGTCCGGGCCAGCCGGTGCGCAAACCATGCGATTGGTCGGCGCGCCCCCGGTCGCCTTTGTCGCGCCTCCGCAGCCGGTCGTGGAGCCGCAATCGCCGCCGCTGAAATCGCTGGCCGATATTGTCGCTCTTGCCGACGCGCAGCGTGACATCGCCTTCAAGGTGCTGGTCAAGAGCTGTATTCGCCTGGTGCGCATCGAACCCGGCCGTATCGACGTCGGCCTGACCGCCGATGCGCCCAAGATGCTGCTCAACGACTTGACGGCGAAGCTGCGGGCCTGGACCGGCCGCAACTGGCTGGTGTCGCTGTCGAAGGAAGAGGGCGGCCAGACGTTGGCCGAGATGGAATCGACCAGGCGCGAGACTGCTTTCTCCGATGCGAAAAGTGATCCGGCGGTGGCCGCCATCCTCGCGCGCTTTCCCGGCGCCAAGATCATCGACGTGCGCATTCCCGACGCGCCGGAAGTCGACACGGACAAGGCCGAAGTGCCGGTCGAGCCGCCGTCCGACGACGACGAAACCTGACCACAGTACGAATCCGCAAAGGACCCGACCATGAAAGATCTTCTCGGCCTGATGGGCAAGGCGAAGGAAATGCAGGCCAAGTTTCAGGCCATGCAGGACGAGATCGCCACGATAGAAGCAAGCGGGCAGGCCGGCGGCGGCCTGGTCAGCGTCACGCTGACCGGCAAGTTCGAGATGAAGTCGCTGAAGATCGATCCCTCGCTGTTCAAGGAGGACGAGGTCGAGATTCTCGAAGACCTGCTGCTGGCCGCTCACAATGACGCCAAAAATAAGGTCGAGCAGATTATGCAGGAGAAGACCAAGGCGCTGACGGCAGGCTTGCCGATCCCGCCCGGAATGAAATTGCCGTTCTGAGCCGGCTCCAAGCAGTTAATTGATTACGAAGGGAAATCGGCTGCGGAGGCTGTTGTTAAGACTTTCTCCGGCTTTGCTCACGCGGACATATCCGGGCATTTATAAAGTTTTACCTATGCTGCACGAAAGCTAATCCTTTAGCCATCTTTTTGCCTTTAAGAGTCTCATTCTTGCCCCATCTCGGGGCGGGCTGGCATCTGGACAATGAGGCATTTTTGTTGATCGCGACGCGATGGAAGACGCCGCTTCTGCTCGGCATCATCTTCTCCCCTATGTTCCTGGCCGGTTGTAGCCAGACCACGTCTTCGCACGGCCTGTCGGTCGCCAGCCTGACCGACGCCATCACGCCCAGCTTCCTTTCGACGCGCGCCTACCGCAACACGCCGAAGGAGAAGGAATGCCTGGAGCGGGCGATGTTCTTCGAGTCCAACCGCTCGAGCCGTGACGGCATGATCGCCGTCGGCACGGTGGTGATGAACCGGCTGCGCTCCGGCAATCATGGCAGCACCATTTGCCAAGTGGTTGGCGAACCGGGCCAGTTCGCGCCCGGCGTGATGACGCGGGCGATGAATTCGAAAGCGATGCCCGATGTCGAGGAGGCCGCCGATGCGGTGCTGAAGGGCGAGCGCAAGGCCAAGCTGAAGAACACGATGTACTTCCACACCGCCGGCCTGAGGTTCCCCTACAAGAACATGCATTACACCATGGTTGCCGGCGGCAACGCCTTCTACGAGAAGCGCGGCCGCAACTGGCAGCCGCTGCCGGATGAATCCACGACCATGGTTGCCTCGGGGACGCCGCGCGCGCCTGTGCCCGAAGCGCCGGTGCAGGTTGCCTACGCCGAGCCGGTGGTGAAGACCATTGTCCGTCCAGATCCTGCCAAGCAGGCCGCGGCGGTTCGCGCAGCCAAGGCGACACGTGCCCCGGCCGAGCAGACCTATGTGACGGCTTTCGCGGCGCCCGCCAAGAGCGCCCGCGTCGCCGCCAAGCAGACGGAGGTGGCGATGCAGGAGCCGATGGCCGAGCCGGATGCCTCGCGTTTCGGCGGCACGCTGAACGCCCGCTACATCACCTCGGTTCCATCGGCGACGCAGGAAGCGTCGATGGGCTTCCAGTCGACGCCTGAGAACACCGACGCTATCGGCGCAATGATCGTCGATCAAACCCGGCCGCTCTCAGCCTACTGACGCCCAGAACATTTTCCGAGCCCGCCATGGCAGCATGGCGGGCTCGGTGCGTATGCGGCATGTTTCAAAGCGCGCGGAAAAATCCTAGATCAGTGCGATGTCGAAGCGAATCGCCGGTCCCGAGATCGAACGCCTGATCCAGCTCCTGGCCAAGGTGCCGGGGCTAGGGCCGCGTTCGGCCAGGCGTGCGGCACTGCACCTCATCAAGAAGAAGGAGCAGCTTTTGTCGCCGCTCGCCGCCGCCATGGCTGAAGCCGCCGACAAGGTGCGCATCTGCACGACCTGCGGCAATGTCGATACCTCCGACCCTTGCATGATCTGCACCGATCCGCGCCGCGATGCCTCGACGCTGATCGTCGTCGAGGATGTCTCCGACCTCTGGGCGCTGGAGCGGGCGGCGGCCATGAATGTGCGCTACCATGTGCTCGGCGGCACGCTGTCGCCGCTCGACGGCATCGGCCCCGACCAGCTCAATGTCCGCTCGCTGGTCGACCGCGTCGCCGGCGGCGAGGTGAAGGAGGTGATCCTCGCCGTCAACGCCACGGTCGAGGGCCAGACGACGGCGCACTATCTCACCGACCAGTTGTCGGGCTTCGAGGTCAAGGTGACACGACTTGCCCATGGCGTGCCGGTTGGCGGCGAGCTTGATTATCTGGATGAGGGTACGCTGGCGGCGGCCTTGCGCTCGCGGACGGCGTTTTGACGCAATTGGCGGGCAGGATGTGCGACATGAAAGCTTCGCATTCTTCGAGGTTTGCGCCAAACACCCCCCTCTGTCCTCCCGGACATCTCCCCCTCAAGGGGGGAGATCAGCAGCTTCTCGGGCGGCATTCTTCTTTCAACGCTGGTGGTTGGCGAAAACCGAAGCGACAGCCAATCTCTCCCCTTGTGGGGGAGATGTCCGGCAGGACAGAGGGGGGCGCGACAGAAAGCGGACCTTTCGGATTGGCGCTCGTTGCGCTTCTCGCATCCCTTGTTGCCCTGCTTTTTGTAGCCCCCGCCTCCGCCGCCAAAATCGACGACCAGTTCCGCGCCTGGCTGCAAACCGATCTCTGGCCGGAAGCCCAGACCAAAGGCATCTCCAAATCCACCTTCGACGCCGCTTTCGATGGCGTGAAGCCGAACCTCAAATTGCCCGACCTCGTCCTGCCCGGCGAGAAACCCAAAACCCCGCAAAAACAGCATCAGGCGGAGTTCGGTTCGCCCGGCGCCTATTTCGCCGAAAAGACGGTGCGCGCCGTCACGTCAGGTGGGCGCACGCGCGAGGCGGCCAACGCCAGGACGCTGGCTGCGATCGAAAAGCGCTACGGTGTCCCGGGCGAGATACTGTTGGCGATCTGGGGCCGCGAGACCGGCTTCGGCGCGGCGAAAATGCCCTACGACGCCTTCGAGGTTCTCGGCACCAAGGCGTTCATGTCGACCAGGAAGGACTTCTTCCGCACCGAGGTACTGGCGGCGCTCGAGATCGTCGAGCATGGGTTGGCGCCGGTCGGCGCCATGAAATCGTCCTGGGCCGGCGCGCTCGGCCAGCCGCAATTCATGCCGACCTCGTTCCTGAAGCACGCCGTCGACTACGACGGTGATGGGCACCCGGACATCTGGAATTCGACGCCGGACGTGCTGGCCTCGATCGCCAACTATCTCGTCCACTATGGCTGGGTGAAGGGGCGTGGCTGGGGTTTCGAGGTGACGGTTCCGGAAAGCGTTTCCTGCTCGCTCGAAGGTCCCGACCAGGGCAAGAAGATCTCAGCCTGGGCGGCGATGGGAATCAGCCGCGTCGGCGGCAAAGCCTTTCCGGCCAACGAACTGAAGGCGGAAGGGTTCCTTTTGATGCCGGCCGGACGCAGCGGTCCGGCCTTCATCGCCACGACAAATTTCTACCTGCTGAAGCAATACAACACCAGCGACCTCTACGCCCTGTTCATCGGCCATGGCGCTGACCGCATCGCCCATGGCGATGCTGATTTCGTCGGCAGCTGGGGTGCGGTCGGCGGCCTGCATCGTTCCGACATCGCCGCGCTGCAACGGGCGCTGGAGGCCAAGGGCTACGATGTCGGCAGCGCCGACGGCCTGCCCGGCTTCAAGACCCGCCGCTCGATCGGCAGCTGGCAGGAAAAGAACGGCCGCCCCGCCACCTGCTTCCCCGACGCCGATCTGGTTGCTGCCATCAAGTAACACCGAAAAGAGCAGATTTTTCCCCATCGGCGGCTGCAATTGGCTCGCCCATGCTTCGACGCGCACAGCATATTCCGGTCCAGTATGCCGGCTCGCAAAAATGCCCGTTGCCGGTTGGAGGGCTGCCGGATAGGGTGTTGACCAACTGGAAAAAAATCAACACGGTATGGGCTCTAACGGTCGTCCTCCGGCCGCGAAAAAGATTACTGCAGCCCTGAGCCGGGAACTCGGGGTCAACAATCAACAAAACAGGGAACAATCATCATGATGATGGAAAAGTTTGCTCTACGTTCGCGCGTCTGGCTCGCAGGT
The DNA here is from genome assembly GCF_040321555.1 of Mesorhizobium sp. M0317. Lineage (NCBI taxonomy): Bacteria > Pseudomonadati > Pseudomonadota > Alphaproteobacteria > Hyphomicrobiales > Phyllobacteriaceae > Mesorhizobium > Mesorhizobium sp. M0317. Next base: position 130,426 of record NZ_JAMYRV010000004.1, read on the forward strand.
GCTGCCATGTCCGCTCTGCTCATTGGCGTCGCGCCGGCCTTTGCCGTGACCCCCGCCGACACGCTGGTCGAAGGTTTTGCCATCGACGACATCATCTCCATGGATCCGGGCGAGGCGTTCGAACTGTCGACCGCCGAAGTCACCGGCAACACCTATGATCTGCTGGTCCGCCTCGACCTCAGCGACACCTCCAAGGTCAAGGGCGACCTTGCCGAGAGCTGGACCGTCTCCGACGACGGCCTGGTCTATACGTTCAAGCTCAAGCCCGGCCTAAAGTTCGCTTCGGGCAATCCACTGACCGCCGCCGATGTCGCCTATTCCTTCGAGCGCGCCATCAAGCTGGACAAGCCGCCGGCATTCATCATCAACCAGTTCGGCATCAGCGGCGACAATGTTGCCGACAAGGCCAAGGCCGTCGACGACACCACCTTCCAGTTCACCGTCGACAAGGCCTATGCGCCGAGCTTCGTGTTAAACTGCCTGTCGGCAACGGTCGCTTCGGTCGTCGACGCAAAGCTGGTCAAGGAACATGTCGCCGCGGTGACGCCGAGTGCCGACTACAAATGGGACAACGATTTCGGCAACGCCTTCCTGAAGACCGGTTATGCCGGATCCGGCGCCTACAAGCTGCGCGAATGGCGGGCCAATGAGGTCGTCGTGCTCGAGCGCAACGACAATTACAATGGCGAGAAGGCCAAGCTCGCCCGCGTCATCTACCGCAACATGAAGGAAAGCTCGGCACAGCGCCTGGCGCTCGAAGCAGGCGACATCGACGTTGCCCGCAACCTCGAGCCGAACGATCTCGACGCCATCGCCAAGAATGCCGATCTCACCACGACCAGCGCGCCGAAGGGCACGGTCTATTATATCAGCCTCAACCAGAAGAATCCGAACCTCGCCAAGCCCGAGGTTCGCCAGGCGTTCAAATATCTGGTCGACTACGATGCGCTGAGCACGACCATCCTCAAGGGCATTGGCGAGATTCACCAGACCTTCCTGCCCAAGGGCGTGCTGGGGGAACTGGACGAAAATCCGTTCAAGTTCGACGTCGCCAAGGCCAAGGAACTGCTGACCAAGGCCGGCCTGGCCGACGGCTTCAGCGTAACCATGGATGTACGCACGGGACAGCCGACAACGGGCATGGCGGAATCGATCCAGCAGACGCTTGGCCAGGCCGGCATCAAGCTGGAAATTATCCCGGGCGACGGCAAGCAGACGCTGACCAAATACCGCGCCCGCAATCATGACATCTATATCGGCCAGTGGGGCCAGGACTATTTCGATCCGAACTCCAACGCCCAGACCTTTGCCTCAAACCCGGACAATTCGGATGAAGGCAAGACCAAGACGCTGGCCTGGCGCAATGCCTGGGACATCCCGGACCTGACAAAGCAGACCGAAGCAGCCTTGCTGGAGAAGGATGCCGGCAAGCGCGCCGATATGTACAAGAGCCTTGAAAAGACGATCCTCGACACCAGTCCCTTCGTCATCATCCACCAGCAATTGGAAGTGGCAGGCCTGCGCAAAAACCTGAAAGGCTTTGCGCTCGGTCCGAGCTTCGACTCCAACTTCGTCGGCCCGGTCTCCAAGGAATAGCGACGGCGGACGCGCCTGATGAGCGCGATTGAAAACCAGGCGACGGCGGGGCAGGGAAGCGCCCGCGCCGTCGCTATTTTATTGGCCATCGGCCGCTTCCTGGTCATCGCCGTCACCACCTATCTCGGCCTCCTCGCGGTGACCTTTTTCATCGGCCGCGTCATCCCGATTGATCCGGTGCTGGCGGTGCTCGGCGACCGCGCACCGGCCAATGTCGTCGAGCGCACCCGCCGCGAGATGGGGCTCGACCTGCCGTTGATCGAGCAATTCTATATCTATCTCAAGCATGCGCTGAACGGCGATTTCGGCACCTCTGTGCTGACCACCAATCCTGTGATGACCGACATCCGCCGTGCCTTTCCGGCAACGATCGAACTGGCGACTTTGGGCACTCTGATAGGCTCGTTGATCGGCGTGCCGCTCGGCGTGCTGGCAGCGGTAAAACGCGGCAGTCTCATCGACCAGATCGTTCGCATTGTCGGCCTGATTGGCTATTCCGTGCCTATCTTCTGGATCGGGCTTTTGGGGCTTGTCCTGTTCTACGCCAAGCTCCAATGGGTGGCTTTTCCCGGCCGCCTCGACATCGTCTACGAGTACACATTCACACCGATCACCGGCTTCTACCTGCTCGACGCCGCGCTGCAGGGCCAGTGGGATGTCTTCTACGACGCTTACCGCCACATCATCCTGCCCGCAGGGCTGCTGGGCTATTTCTCGCTCGCCTATATCAGCCGAATGACGCGCTCCTTCATGCTGAATGAGCTGTCGCAGGAATACATAGTCGCCGCGCGCGCCAAGGGCCTGTCTGAAACGCGAATCATCTGGGGCCATGCGCTGCGCAACGCCGCGGTGCCGATGGTCACGGTGATCGCGCTGTCCTATGCCGGGCTGCTCGAAGGTTCGGTGCTGACCGAGACGGTGTTCTCCTGGCCCGGCATCGGCCTCTACATCACCAATTCGCTGCAGAACGCCGACATGAACGCCGTGCTCGGCGGCACCATCGTCATCGGTTCGGTGTTCATCGGCATCAATCTCCTGTCCGATGTTCTCTACAAGGTGCTCGATCCGAGGACGAAGACAGGATGAGCGCCGAAGCAATCCAAACGCGCCGCGATTGGCTGCTCAGCGATCGGCCGGCCTCGCGCATGCAGGCACGGCTCGGCCGCGCCTATGTCGCCTGGCGGCGCTTTTCCGCCAACCGGCTGGCGTTTCTCGGCCTGCTCATCATCATCGCGCTGCTACTGGTCGCCGCCTTTGCCGATGTGCTGGCGCCCTATTCGCCGACCATCGGCGATCTCAAGAATGCCCGGCTTTTGGCGCCGAGTGCGGCGCATTGGTTCGGCACCGACGATCTCGGCCGCGATATCTATTCGCGCATTCTTTTCGGCTCACGCTGGACGCTCTATGTCGTCATTCTCGTCGCCGTCATCGCAGCCCCCATCGGCCTTTTGGTCGGCACCGTCGCCGGCTATGCCGGCGGCTGGACCGATGCCATTCTGATGCGCATCACCGACATCTTCCTTGCCTTCCCCAAGCTGATCCTGGCGCTGGCCTTTGTCGCGGCCCTTGGACCCGGTATCGAAAACGCGGTGCTGGCCATCGCCATCACCTCGTGGCCGCCTTACGCCCGAATTGCCCGCGCCGAAACGATGACCGTGCGCAATTCCGATTACATCAAGGCGGTGCAATTGATGGGCGCCTCGCCGTTCCGCATCGTGCTGCGCCACATCATGCCGCTCTGCATCTCTTCGCTGATCATCCGGGTGACGCTCGACATGGCCGGCATCATCCTCACCGCCGCCGGCCTCGGCTTCCTCGGCCTCGGCGCCCAGCCGCCGCTGCCGGAATGGGGCACGATGATCGCGTCCGGCCGCCGCTTCGTACTCGACCAATGGTGGGTGGCCGGCGCGCCGGGCTTCGCCATCCTCATCGTCAGCCTCGGCTTCAACCTGCTTGGCGACGGCCTGCGCGATGCGCTCGATCCCCGGAGTGGCGACCAATGAGTGGTGACCAATGAGCGGTGCACTTCTCGATGTCGACGACCTGCGCGTCACCTTCCCGACTCGGACCGGCCTCATCCAGGCGGTGCGTGGCGTCACCTTCTCGCTCGGCCGAGAGCGGCTGGGCATTGTCGGCGAAAGCGGCTCCGGCAAGTCGCAGACCGGCCGCGCCATCATGGGGCTGACGCCGCCGCAGGCTCTGGTTTCGGCCAAGAAGCTCGCCTTGGACGGCATCGATCTTTTGGACATACCCGCCCGCCAGCGCCGGGCGCTGCGCGGCAAACGCATCGCCATGATCCTGCAGGATCCGAAATATTCGCTCGACCCCGTGATGAGCATCGGCCGCCAGATCGTCGAGACGCTGCGCACGCATGAAAAGGTCTCCAAGGCCGAAGCGCGCGAGCGGGCGCTGGCCATGCTGGAAGCTGTGCAGATCCGCGATCCCTCGCGTGTCTTCGACCTGCATCCGCACGAGGTGTCCGGCGGGATGGGCCAGCGCGCCATGATCGCAATGATGCTGATCGCCGGACCGGAACTGATGATCGCCGACGAGCCGACCTCGGCGCTCGACGTCACCGTGCAGCTCGATGTGCTCGGCATCCTCGACCGCTTGGTCAGTGAGCGCGGCATGGGCCTGATCTTCATCTCGCACGACCTGCGGCTGGTCGCCTCCTTCTGCGACCGCGTCATCGTCATGTATGCCGGCAAGGTGGTCGAGCAGCTCAAGGCGTCGGAGCTGCGCGACGCCCAACATCCCTACACGCGCGGCCTGCTCAACTGCATGCCCAGGATCGGTTACGAACGCCACCCGCTGCCGGTGCTCGACCGCAAGCCGGAGTGGGCGGCATGACGCCAGCCATTTCGATTGAAGGGCTGGAGGTGGTGTTCGACCGTTTTCGCGCGCTGAAAGGGGCGAACCTCGAGGTGAAGTCCGGCGAATCCTTCGGCCTGGTCGGCGAGAGCGGTTCCGGCAAGTCGACGCTGCTCAAAGCCATTGCCGGCCTGGTGCCTGTCGCATCCGGTACTATCACGGTCAATGGCAAGACGCTGGGAGCGCGCCGCGACAAGGCTTTTTATCGCGAAGTGCAGATGGTCTTCCAGGACCCCTATGGTTCGCTGCACCCGCGTCAGACCGTCGACCGCCTGCTACAGGAACCGCTCGCCATTCACGGCTTTGCCGATGGCGAGCAACGCATCCAGCGCGCCCTCGACGAGGTCGGATTAGGCAACGGTTTCCGTTTCCGCTACGCGCACCAGCTCTCCGGCGGTCAGCGTCAGCGCGTGGCGATCGCGCGGGCGCTCATCCTCGAACCGTCGATCCTGCTGCTCGACGAACCAACCTCGGCGCTCGACGCTTCGGTGCAGGCCGAAGTGCTCAACCTGCTGGAAGAGGTTCGCCGTCGGCGCAAGCTGACCTTCCTGATGGTCAGCCACGACCTCGCCATCATCACCCATATGTGCGAGCGCCTGATGGTGATGCAGAATGGCGAAGCGGTGGAGAACCTGACGGCGGGCCAGCTGATCGGGCACCGCGTGGAGAAGGATTACACACGCAATTTGCTTAGGGCGAGCGAGGGGTTTGTTCGGACGGCGTGAACTAGTTTCTTCCGCAGAACAATCGCTTGGGGAATTCCATGGAAGAATGGAAGTTTGCAGATCCGCCCAATGTCGCGGTGCTATCGGACAAGAGCATATTCAAACGGGGCGACTGGATCGCATACGTTGTGCATGAAGCTGACGATGACGAGAACTACAACGATGAAGGCGGCAGTTGGCAATTCTATAGCAGCGACTCTCGAGATTGGGATGAACGCGAGATAATGCTCGTTGGCCTGCAAGAGGTGGTGCAGCAGGATGAAAGCATCCTGGCATTGGCCGACTTGCCAAAAGGCTGGCATGCTTGGCGGACCTCAAAATCATCGCCATGGCAGCGAGCGAAATCGCGCCCCGAACCCTCTAACGATAACGAATGATCCGCAAAGCGTTAAGCGGGGTCTTGCGCCAGTTCGCCGTTCTCCGGAACAGATGGTTCGTCCCCCTGCTTAGGCTCCTTGATCCTGAACCACGTCACATAAAGCGCCGGCAGGAACAGCAGCGTGATCGCCGTGCCGGCGATGATGCCGCCCGTCATGGCGTAGGCCATCGGGCCCCAGAACACTTCGCGCTCGATCGGGATCAGCGCCAGGCTGGCGGCCGCGGCCGTCAGCGCGATCGGCCGCATGCGGTGCTCGGTCGCTTCGATCACGGCTTCCCAGCGGTCTTGGCCCTCGGCCACCAGATCCTCGATCTGCACGATCAGGATAACCGAGTTGCGGATCAGGATGCCGATCAGCGCCAGGACGCCCAGAATGGCGACGAAGCCGAGCGGTGCCACCGCCACCACCAGGAACAGGCGCTGAAAACTTTGCAACTGGATCATCAGGATGGTCGCCATCACGAACAGCATCAGCCACACCACCGCTGCGATCGGTCCTTGGCTTTTGGCGCTTTCCTCGACCGAGCCGGCGGTTGCAACGGAATAGCCGGTCGGCAGTTTGGCGATGAAGGCGTCGACCGACGGCTTCAATTCGTTGACGACGGTGGCCGGCAGCACGTCGCCAACGAGGCCTGCGCGAACGGTGATCGTCGGGATGCGGTTGCGCCGCCACACCGTCGGCTGTTCGAGGTCGTAGCGGAAGTCGCCACTGCCGCGAGCGGGATCGCTTCGCCGTTCCCGGTGAAGGGTGAGCTGTCACGGACTGCCCCGTACGTGTATCGGTCGGCTGGTTAAGACCGGTCTGTCGAAGTGGCCCGCATCGACGACAGGCCCAATCGCCCGGCGGCGGTGCCAACTTGAGGAAAACGTGAAATAAGGTCAGAAGAGGCCTTGGCATTCATCTAACGAGAACGGGCGTCGGCCCGATGAGGGACGAAATGAAGAACGCAGCCATTTCCGAGCGCAAGAACCAGTCGATCTCGCGCGGCGTCGGCATGACGACGCAGATCTATGCCGACCGCGCCGAGAATTCGGAGATCTGGGATGTAGAAGGCCGCCGATACATCGATTTCTCCTCCGGCATCGCCGTCGTCAACACCGGCCACCGCCATCCCAGGGTGATCGAGGCGGTCAAGGCACAGCTCGACCGCTTCACCCATACCTGCCACCAGGTCGTGCCCTATGAGAGCTATGTCAGGCTGGCCGAACGGCTGAACGGCATGCTGCCCGGCAAGTTCGAGAAGAAGACCATCTTCGTCACCACGGGCGCTGAAGCCGTCGAGAACGCCATCAAGATCGCCCGCAACGCCACTGGCCGCCAAGCCGTCATCGCCTTTGCCGGCGGCTTCCACGGCCGCACCTTCATGGGCATGGCGCTGACCGGCAAGGTCGTGCCCTACAAGGTCGGCTTCGGCGCCATGCCGGGCGACGTCTACCACGCGCCGTTTCCGGTGCCGCTGCACGGCGTGTCTACAACCGATTCGCTGGCCGCACTCGACAAACTGTTCAAGGCCGATGTCGATCCGGCTCGCGTTGCCGCCATCATCATCGAGCCGGTCCAAGGCGAGGGCGGCTTCTACGACGCGCCGCGCGAATTCCTGACGGCGCTGCGCAAGCTCTGCGACCAGCACGGCATGCTGCTGATCGCCGATGAGGTGCAGACCGGCTTTGCCCGCACCGGCAAGATGTTCGCCATGGATCATCATGAGGTCGCGGCCGACATTACCACCATGGCGAAAAGCCTGGCCGGCGGCTTCCCGCTGGCGGCGGTCACCGGCCGCGCCGAGATCATGGATGCGCCCGGTCCTGGCGGGCTCGGCGGCACCTATGGCGGCAGCCCGATCGGCGTTGCCGCGGCACACGCCGTGCTCGACGTAATCGAGGACGAAAAGCTGTGCGACCGCGCCAATACGCTGGGTGCCCGGCTGAAACAGCGGCTGCAGTCGATCCGCGACGATGTGCCCGAGATTGTCGACATCAGGGGTCTCGGCTTCATGAACGCGGTCGAATTCAACGACGTCAAGAAGGGCCTGCCGTCGGCCGAGATCGCCAATGCGATCCGGCTGAAGGCGCTCGACAAGGGGCTGATCCTGCTGACCTGCGGCGTCTACGGCAACGTCATCCGTTTCCTGGCTCCGATCACCATCCAGGACAATGTCATGAACGAGGCGCTCGACATTCTGGAAAGCTCGATCCGCGAAGTCTGCGCTGCCTAGCGCAAACCCCTCTTGTGGGCCCTTGTGGGGAGGTCGGACCGCAGGTCCGGGTGGGGGCCTCGCGCCGACCCCAACCCCGCTGCTTCGCAGCGACCCTCCCCACAAGGGGGAGGGTAAGTGCGTCTAGCCCGCAGCCCGTGCCGGCTCATCCTGCTGGAACGCTGCCAGTGCAGCCTTCAGCCCGTCAGGTCCCTCAGCAATCGTCTGCGCCATCGGCGAAAACCCGGCCCCGAGCATCTTGCGGCCCAGCATATGGTCGCCCGGCCTGTTGACGGATTCGATGCCGAGCAGCCGGCTTCCAGCATAGTGGTAGATCGAGAACTTGTTCTCAGCGAGGTCGCCCAGCACGACATGGCTGTCGCCGCCCGAGGTCAGCCCGACCATCTGCAGTTTCATGTCGCCGATGTCAGACCAGAACCACGGCACCGCCGCATAGGCGTCCGTATGGCCGGTGATCGTGCGTGCGGCAAGCCGCGCCTGGTCGGTGGCGTTCTGCACCGATTCCAGCCGCACGTCGCCGCCGGTCGACCAGTGGCGGTAGGAAGCGGCGTCGCCGATGGCCAGAATATCAGGCACTGAGGTGCGCATCTGTTGGTCGACGCGGATGCCATTGGCGACAGTCAGTCCGGCAGCCTGCGCAAGTTCGACATTCGGCACGGCGCCGATGCCGACGATGACCATGCGCGCGGGCAGCCTTTCGCCGGTGGAGGTGATGGCGGCGCAGACATGGCCGTTTTCCCCTTCCAGCCTGGCAATCGTGGTGCCGGTGAGGATACGCACGCCGATCGCCTCCAGTCGTTGGCGGACATGGCTCGCCACCACCGGCGCCACGGCGCGGCCAAGCAGCCGGTCGACAGCCTCGACCAGGGTGACGTTGCGGCCGGCGGCCCTCAGCGTTGCCGCGATCTCCAGCCCGATGAAGCCGCCGCCGAGGATGACCACGTCTTCGCTTTGGGCGCTGAGCGCGCGGATCAGCCGCGCATCGGCGATCGAGCGCAGCGACAGCACGCCCGAGAGGTCGGCGCCCGGCAGCGGCAGAAGCCGCGGCCGCGAACCGGTGGCCAGGATGAGCCGGTCGAACGGCAGCACGCCGCCGCCCGCTACCTCCAGCTTGCAGCCTGCTGTATCGAGGCTGTCTATTCGGATGCTCGGCCTGAAGTCGATGGCGCTGCCGGTGTAAAAGGCCTCGCCGCGCAAGGGTTGCGGCTTGGCATCGGCGTCCTTGATGAAGGTCTTCGACAGCGGCGGCTTGTGATAGGGCAGATCGGTTTCGTCGCCGATCAGTATGACAGGCCCGTCATAGCCTTCCTCGCGCAGGCTGGCGGCCGCTTGCACGCCCGCATGACCTGCACCGACAATGACGACCCCGTTCTTCATCGCAACCCGAACTCCTGTTTCAAATCTGGAGCATGATGCCGAAAAGTGTGAAGCGGTTTTCGGACGACATCATGCTTTGATTGTGAGCCGTTCCGCCAGATGGCGATTGTCTGCCGCCGTCGCAAGAGCCCCGGTCCGGGTCGCACCCGGAACGGTCGCTTGTCAATCGCCGCGTCTCTCACCTTGGCTGCTGGCTACGATTAAAGTTGATAGTGCTAGTTTAGAATAATTCTAAACTGTTGTTTCAATTGAATTTTCCAGGGTTCACCAGTTGACTTCCGGCCTCGCCATCGTTTTATGGAGGCTCGCGCGTCAGCGCATCCCTTTGATGTTTGGGCCTTGAACCCGTTCGATTGGAGGCATTTGGTGTCTTTCTCCCGTGAGCCGCAGAGCGGCGCGGCATCTGTGGTGTCCTACGGCATGCCTATGTCCCGGCACCGTTTGGCACGCGCGCCTTTTACCGAATCCCCTTTGAACCGGAGACTGATGATGACAGCGCGATATGGCGGCAGACTGGCTGCGATCGGTGCCACGGCTATGTTGACGGCGGCGGTTTTCATCCTGCCGGCCAAGGCGGCGGAGATCGATGCCAAGGCGGTCATCAAGACCTATTCCGACATCGCGCTGGCCAAGTACGAGGATTCGCTGACCACGGCGCAGGCGCTCGACAAGGCTGTCGACGCGCTGCTTGCCAACCCGTCGGCGGACACGCTGAATGCCGCCCGCGATGCCTGGAAGGCGTCGCGCGTGCCCTACCAGCAGACCGAGGTCTACCGCTTCGGCAACAAGATCGTCGACGACTGGGAAGGCAAGGTGAACTCCTGGCCGCTCGACGAAGGCCTGATCGACTACGTCGCCAAGAGCTACGGCACCGAGTCCGACGCCAACGCGCTCTACACCGCCAATGTCATCGCTAACAAGGACATCGAGATCGACGGCAAGAAGGTCGACGCCTCGAAGCTTTCGCCGGAGTTCCTCGCCGGCACGCTGCAGGAGGCCGGCGGCATCGAGGCCAATGTCGCCACCGGTTATCACGCCATCGAATTCCTGCTCTGGGGCCAGGATTTGCACGGCACCGGCCCGGGCGCCGGCGAGCGTCCGTACACCGACTACGACCTCAAGAACTGCACCGGCGGCAATTGCGATCGCCGGGCCGAGTATCTGAAGTCGGCCAGCGATCTTCTGGTCTCCGACCTGCAGGAGATGGTCGGCAACTGGAAGGAAGACGGCGCCGCCCGCAAGAACCTCGTCGATGGCCAGCCGAACACCGCTATCTCGGTGATCTTCACCGGCATGGGCTCGCTGTCCTACGGCGAACTGGCCGGGGAGCGCATGAAACTCGGCCTGCTGCTGCACGATCCCGAAGAGGAGCACGACTGCTTCTCGGATAATACCTACAACTCGCATCTCTATGACGCCATCGGCATCCGCGCCGCCTATCTCGCCAGCTACACGCGCATCGACGGCACCGTCGTTTCAGGCCCGTCGGTGCACGATATGGTCAAGGCGGCCGATCCGGCGATCGACAAGGAACTGTCCGACAAGCTCGATGTCTCGGTCGCCAAGATGGAGGCGATCAAGGCGCGGGAAGTGGCCGGCGAGGCCTACGACCAGCAGATCGCCGAGGGCAACACCGAAGGCAATGCTACCGTGCAGGCGGCAATCGACGCGCTGGTCGACCAGACCAAGTCGATCGAACGCGCCGTCGGCGCGCTGAAGCTGAACAACATAGCCTTCGAGGGGTCCGACAGCCTCGACGCACCGGACAAGGTGTTCAAGTAGCACCCCAACCAACTACCAGCCAAACGGCGCGGAGGGGCGCCGTCAGCCAGAGCCAATCCATGCTGATCTGCCATTGCAACATCATCACCGAAAAGGAGATTGAGCAGACGATCGTCGATCTGCTGGATCAGGACCCCTGGCAACTGATCGTGCCGGCGAAGGTCTATCACACGATGCAAAAGCGCGGTCGCTGTTGCGGCTGCTTCCCAAATGTGGTCGAAACGATCATTCGGGTCACCGAAAATTACCACACCCGTTCGGAGGCGAGCGGCGTGGACATCGTTTCACACCTGGATCGCGTCAGAGGCCTGCGCGTCCAATATGGGAGCAGAATCCATGAAAGGCGAACCGCAGATCATCGAGCGGCTTAACGAGGCTCTGTTCCTGGAGCTTGGCGCCGTCAATCAATACTGGGTGCATTTCCGCCTGCTCGAAGATTGGGGATATGCCAAGCTGGCAAAGAAGGAACGCGCCGAATCGATCGAGGAGATGCACCATGCCGACCGGCTGGTGGCCCGTATCATCTTCCTCGAAGGGCATCCCAATTTGCAGTCCGTGGCGCCGTTGCGCATCGGCCAGAACGTCAAGGAAGTGCTCGAATCCGATCTCGCCGGCGAATATGACGCACGCACCGCCTACAAGCGTTCGCGCGAGATCTGCAACGAAGCCGGCGACTACGTGACGATGAAGCTGTTCGAGGAATTGCTGGCGGATGAGGAAGGTCACATCGACTTCCTCGAGACGCAGCTCGACCTCCTTGCCTCGATCGGCGAGGAAAAATACGGCCAGCTCAACGCCGCATCGGCGGACGAGGCGGAATAGGACCATGCAGGAATGCGGCGCCCCATAGATATTCTGCGCCGCTTGCGGCGGGCCGCCGGCCCGCTGCTCCTCAAAAACCCGCGATATCAGGCCTTTCGCGGGCTTTCGGTTGTAACCCTGGCGGCAATTTTGGCCCCGGCCCTGGCCGGATCGTCGGAACCGGTCGGCCTCGCCACGAGCCGCACCGACCTGACGCCGAAGGACCAGGCCCGCGTCCTTGCAGTTACCAGGCCAACCCAGGATTTCTCCAAGCCCGAATCCTTCGAAACGATGCAAGGCGGCGCCGGCACGTCGCGCAAGCAGGTCGACCGCGACGCCTTCTCGCAACCCTCTGAAAACATTACCTTCGAGGAACAGGGCAATTTCAAGCTCGGCAATGCGCTTTTCCGCAAGAACTGGGTGTCGTCGCCATCCTCGACCCAGGCCTCGGACGGTCTCGGACCCCTGTTCAACGAGCGCGCCTGCCAGAATTGCCATTTGAAGGATGGCCGCGGCCGCCCGCCGGCCGCCGACAGCCGCACCACGTCGATGTTCCTGCGGCTAGCGCGCGATGCGAGCACGGCCGAGGAAAAGACCGAGATCGCCGCGCACAAGGTGCTGAACTTCCCCGATCCGGTCTACGGCGCGCAGTTGCAGGAACTGGCGGTGCCCGGCCTCAAGGGCGAAGGCCGCATGTATGTCGATTATCGCGAGGAAAAGGTCACGCTCGGCGACGGTAGCATCGTTTCGCTGCGCAAGCCGAGCTATTCGGTCGACGGGCTTGGCTACGGCCCGCTTGACCCGCGCACCACGCTGTCGCCGCGCCTGACGCCGCCAATGATCGGCCTTGGCCTGATCGAGCAGATCGCGCCGGCCGACCTCCTTGCCCATGCCGATCCCGGCGACCGCGACGGCATTTCCGGCAAGCCCAACATGGTGCGTGACCTCAGCAGTGGGCAACTGACGCTTGGCCGCTTCGGTTGGAAGGCCCAGACCGCGTCGATCCGCCAGCAGGCGGCGGACGCCTTTGCCGGCGACATCGGCATTTCGACGCCGGAAGAGCCCAGTCACTGGGGCGATTGCACCGCAGCCGAAGAGGCCTGTTTGGCCATGCCCAATGGCGTGCAGAAGCGGCTCGGCCCGGTCGAGGCGCCACCACCGGTGATGGACCTCGTCACCTTCTATTCGCAGAACCTTGCGGTGCCGGCGCGGCGCGATGTCGGCGCACCCGCCGTGCTCGCCGGCAAGAAGCTGTTCTACGAGATGGGCTGCATTGCCTGTCATACGCCGAAATTCGTCACCATGCGCGGGAACAAGGCGCAGGCGTTCCAACTGATCTGGCCCTATTCCGACTTTCTGCTGCACGACATGGGGCCTGGCCTTGCCGACGGCCAGGCGGTGGGCGATGCCACGGGCAGTGAATGGCGCACCCCGCCGCTATGGGGCATCGGCCTGACAAAGACCGTCAACGGCAACGCTTTCTTCCTGCATGACGGGCGTGCGCGCACGCTTACCGAAGCGATCCTGTGGCATGGCGGCGAGGGGCAGAAGGCGCGCGATCGCTTTGCCGCCGCCAATACGGCCGACCGCGATGCTCTCATCAAATTCCTGGAGTCATTCTGATGCTCAAGCGGGTTTTGCCTGTTCTACTCCTCCCATTGGCTCTGTTCGGTGCGTCCCCGGCATCGGCCTCGGTGAAAGCCTCCGATGTCATTCAAAGAGCGATCGACGGATTTGTCCGCCCCGCCTATGCCAGCCTGCATGGCCATGCCGGCACCTTGGCGAAGGCCATGGACGCGCTCTGCCAGGCGCCGTCGCAGGGCAACCTCGATGCCGCGCATGCCGGATTCTCGGCCACGGTCGCAGCCTGGTCGTCGGCTGAAATCATCGGCTTCGGGCCAATCAAGGAGAACAACCGGCTGGAGCGCATGCTCTACTGGCCGGACCGAAAGAGCATCGGCCTGAAGCAGGTGCAGGCGGCGCTGGCCGGCAAGGATCCGACCGCCACCGATCCGGCGCAGCTGGCGGGCAAGAGTGTCGCGATGCAGGGATTAGGGGCGCTTGAGTTCGTGCTTTACGGCGACGGCGCCGAGACGCTCGTCGGCAAGGACGAGCCCTATCGCTGCGCCTATGGCGCGGCAGTCGCCAAGAACATCGAGACCATGGCGGCCGATGTCGACGCGGCCTGGAAAAAACCGGACGGTTTTGCAGCCTTGTGGGCTAATCCTGGACCCGACAATGCGCTTTACCGCGACGGCACCGAAGCGGTGACCGAACTGGTCGGCGTCTTCATCAACGAGCTGGAAATGGTCCGCGACGTGCGCCTCAAAGGTTTTCTCGGCGCCAAACCGCAGGGTGACAAGCCGAGGCAAGCGATCTACTGGCGCTCGCAAAACACCGGCCTTTCATTAGCCGGCAACCTCTCCGGCATTGATGCGCTGTTCCAGGCCTCGGAGCTCGGCGACGCGCTGCCCGAGGATAGCAGATGGATGGCGGAATCCATCCATATCCAGCTCATCAATGGCGTTGCCACTGCCAAATCCATCCAGGGTCGGATCGACAAGACGCTTGCCGATCCCGCGGAGCGCGGAAAACTCGAACATTTCGCGCTGATCACCTCCAGCCTGTCGGGCTTGATCGGCACCCGGCTAACCGCCGAGTTCGGCCTGACCGCCGGCTTTTCGTCACTGGACGGGGACTGACCAATGGTTGCGACACGCACGCCGCTGATGGACCGCCGCGATTTTCTCAGAGCTGCCGGCGCCGGCTTCGTCGCGTCAATGGCGCCGTGGGCCTGGGCGGACACGCTTGCCGCCGATGCCGTCTTTGCCACCGCCTTCGTCAAGCGCGACGGCAGCTTTGGCGCCGCTGTGTTGTCGGAAGCCGGAAAAGTATTGCATGCGATCGACCTGCCCGACCGTGGCCACGACGTCACCTTCGATCCGGTCTCGAAGCGCTCCGTGGTCTTCGCCCGGCAACCCGGCACCTTCGCCGTGGTCTTCGACCATGCCGGCCGCGAGCCGCCGCTGACCATCGCCAGCATCACCGGTCGGCATTTCTTCGGCCACGGTGTGTTTTCCACCGACGGCGCGCTGCTTTACGCCACCGAAAACAATTTCGACAATGCCGCCGGCGTCGTCGGGATCTACGACGCACGGGCCAAGTTCAGCCGCATCGGCGAGTTTCCGACCTATGGCATGGGGCCGCATGAGCTCTTGCTGCTCGGAGACGGCCGGACGATCGCCATCGCCAATGGCGGCATCGAGACCCATCCCGACTATGGCCGCGCCGAGCTCAACATCGCCACCATGAAGCCGTCCTATGTGCTGGTCGATCGCACAACCGGCGATCTCATCGAAAAGCACGAACTGCCGCCGGCTCTGCACCAGCTGTCGATTCGCCACATGGATGCCGACCCCACAGGCACCATCTGGTTCGGCTGCCAGTACCGCGGGCCGGGCACCGAGCGGCCACCGCTGGTCGGCCGCGCCACGCGCGGCAAGGGGCTGCAGCTGCTCGACATGCCGCAGGACGTGCTATCCGGCTTCCGGAATTACATCGGCTCGGTCGCCGCCAACCCGATTGCCGGCACGGTCGCGGTGTCTTCGCCGGAAGGCAATTCGCTGGCCGTCATCGACGCCGCCAGCGGCAAGATCGTCGCCACCAAGGCGCTGGTCGAGGTCTGCGGCCTGGCGCCCGACGGCCCGGGCTTCATGGCAACCACGGGTGCCGGCGAAATCATCGAAGGCAGCGGCGCGACGCGCTCCGAGCCCGACTATGTCTGGGACAACCACATGCTGCGCATCGCGCCGGCGGCGTAAGCCGTCCGGCCTGCACCGAAGCGAAGCCACTTAACAATTTACGCGCTGGCTCTTGCGGCGGCGCCCCGTGGCGGGCAGAGGGAGACTGTTTTTCGAACCGGTCGCCCATGAAACTGCTCGCCATCGACTGTGCCGCCAATCTCTGCGCCGCTTGCGTCTATGACGCATCGGGCGGCAGAGAACTTGGCCGCTCGGTACTCGATCTCGGCAAAGGCCATGCCGAACACCTGATGGCTGTCATTGACGAAGCGCTGAAAGCGGACGGCACCGATTATGCCGGCCTTGGCGCCGTTGCGGTTTCCATCGGTCCGGGTTCCTTCACCGGCCTGCGGGTGGGCGTCTCGGCGGCGCGCGGCCTGGCGCTGGCGCTGAAGATCCCGGCGATCGGGGTAACGACACTGGAGGCGCTGGCGGCCGAGGCGAGGGCGGCATTTCCCGGCCGCCCGGTCCTGGCCGCTCTCGATGCCGGCCGCGAGGAAATCCATGCCGCGCTTTACGATGCGGAAGCGATTTTGCGCTATGGTCCGGCGGTGACCACACTTGCGCAAGCCGCGGGAATGGCGGCGGACAATCGTCCGGTGCTTGCCGGCACAGCCGCCGTGCAGATCGCAGCCGCGGCCGGTCGCGATTTCGATATCGGCCCGACGGCTGCCACCGCCGACATTGCCGTCTACGCCCGGCTCGCCGCTGCAAAAGGCGAGGGCGACAAGCCGAAGCCACTCTATCTGCGCGGCGCCGATGCCAAGGCGCAGGCCGGGTTCATCCTGTTGAGGCAGGAAAAGTGATGCGCATCCCTTTCCTCCAGCCGCGCCGCAGGGACTATGCGCTCGAGCCGCTGACCATCGCCGACAGCCCGGCAGCGTCGGTGCTGCATCGCGAGGATTTCGTCCGGTCCTGGACCGATGGCGAGTTCGCCGCGTTGCTCGAACAGGAAACCGTGTTCGGCTATGCCGCGCGCGAAATCGGCCAGGGCGCCAAGCCGCCGGTCGGCTTCGTGCTGGCCAGGCTTGCAGCCGGCGAGGGCGAGATTCTGACCGTGGCGGTGGCGCGCTCGCATCGCCGCCAGGGGCTCGGCTGGCAATTGATGGACGCCGTGCTGCGCGAACTGCATGCGCAGCGCGCCGAGGCGCTGTTCCTTGAGGTCGACGAGACCAATGTCGCCGCGATTGCCCTCTACCGGCGGCTGGGCTTCCGCCAGGTCGGCCACCGCGCCAATTATTACCGCTCGACCGAACATGGTCCTACCGGCGCGCTTGTCATGCGCCGCGATCTTAGCTAGCCAAAGTTTTGGGGCAGGGCCAAGCTGCATGATCGGAAAAATCAGGATTTTCCTGGCGCTGAGCCTCGTTGTCGTCGGTTCGCTGGTCCTTGTGCCTTTGCAGCTGCTGTCGATGAAGACCGGAATCTGGCGCGAGACGGTCATTCTGAAGGTCTGGCACAGCCTCATCGTCCGGACGCTCGGCCTGCGCATCCATGTCAAAGGCGCACTGTCCAGCCAGCGCCCGCTGCTGGTCGCCTCGAACCATATCTCCTGGACCGACATCATGGTGCTGGGCTCCTTTGCCGATGTGACATTCATCGCCCGGGCGGACATGGAGGGATGGCCGCTGATCGGCTGGCTGTCGAAACTGCAGCGTACGGTCTTCATCGAACGCGAGCGCAAGCGGACAGCTGGCGACCAGGCCAGCGAGATCGCCAGCCGCATGGCCAAGGGCGACGCCATGGTGCTGTTTGCCGAGGGCTCTACCGGCGACGGCAACACCATCCTGCCGTTCAAGAGCACCTTGTTCGGCGCCGCCTCGATGGCGATTTCGGAAGGCGCGGCCGAGCAGGTCTTCATCCAGCCGCTGGCGATTGCCTACACGCGGGTGCACGGCGTGCCTCTCGGCCGTCGCCACCGGCCGCTCGCTGCCTGGATCGGCGATCAGGACCTGATGCCGCATCTGAAGGTGCTGATGGCCGAAGGCGCCATTGACGTCGAGGTGCATTTCGGCGAGCCCATCGCCTTTTCCAAGGGCTCGAACCGCAAGGAAACGTCGAGGATGATGGAAAGCAAGGTGCGCGCCATGATGCAGGCCGCGCTCGCCGATCCCCGACCGAGCCGCTAGCGCAGGCCGAGCGCCTACAGGCCGATGCCCGAGAATCGTCTGTTTTTTGTCACGGAAAGGCGTTAGAAGCCGCCGGATGGATTTGAACACGATAGAGCGGAACGAAACCGACAGCGCCTCGCAAAGCGCTGCTGCGGCGTCCGCCCCGGCCAAAAAGGTCTTCGTCAAGACCTATGGCTGCCAGATGAATGTCTATGACTCACAGCGCATGACCGATACGCTGGCCGCCGACGGCTACACCGCGACCGATGTCATCGCCGACGCCGACCTGGTGCTGCTCAACACCTGCCATATCAGGGAGAAGGCGGCGGAAAAGGTCTATTCTGAGCTCGGCCGCATCCGCGACATGAAGGCTGAACGCGCAGCAGTTGGGCGCGAAATGCTGATCGGCGTCGCCGGTTGCGTCGCGCAGGCCGAAGGCGCGGAAATCATCCGCCGTTCGCCTGCTGTCGATCTGGTCATCGGCCCGCAGACCTATCACCGGCTGCCCGATGTGCTGGCCCGGGTGCGTGGCGGCGAGAAGATCGTCGAGACCGAATACGCCATCGAGGACAAGTTCGAGCATCTGCCGAAGCCGAAGCGTGCCGAAATGATCAAGCGCGGCGTCACCGCCTTCCTCACGGTACAGGAAGGCTGCGACAAATTCTGCACCTTCTGCGTCGTGCCCTATACCAGGGGCTCGGAAGTGTCGCGGCCGGTGGCGCAGATCGTCGCCGAAGCCGAGCGG
Organism: Mesorhizobium sp. M0317; assembly: GCF_040321555.1. NCBI lineage: Bacteria > Pseudomonadati > Pseudomonadota > Alphaproteobacteria > Hyphomicrobiales > Phyllobacteriaceae > Mesorhizobium > Mesorhizobium sp. M0317. The sequence continues at coordinate 148,829 of NZ_JAMYRV010000004.1, forward strand.
CTGGCCGATGCCGGTGTGCGCGAGGTGACGCTGCTGGGGCAGAACGTCAATGCATGGCACGGCAAGGGTGAGGATGGCATGGAATGGGGGCTTGGTCGCCTGCTGTTCCGGCTGGCCGAAATTCCTGGCCTGGCGCGGCTGCGCTACACCACCAGCCATCCGCGCGACATGGACGACGAATTGATCGCTGCCCATCGCGATCTCCCGGCTTTGATGCCTTATCTGCACCTGCCGGTGCAATCCGGGTCAGACCGCATTCTCAAGGCGATGAACCGCAGGCACACGGCCAAGGACTATCTGGCGCTGCTCGAGCGCATCCGCGCTGCACGCGGCGACATCGCGCTGTCCGGTGACTTCATCGTCGGCTTCCCCGGTGAAACCGAGGCGGATTTCGAGGCCACGATGGGTCTGGTGCGCCAGGTGAACTACGCCTCGGCCTTCTCGTTCAAATATTCGCCGCGTCCCGGCACGCCGGGCGCCGATATGCCGGATCACGTGCCGGAAGCGGTCAAGGATGAACGTTTGCAACAGCTGCAGGCATTGTTGCTCAAGCAGCAGCAGGATTTCGGCCTGGGCCTGGTCGGCAGCACCATCGACACGCTGATCGAGAAGCCCGGCCGTCAGGCCGGCCAGAAGGTCGGCCGCTCGCCCTGGCTGCAGCCGGTTATTGTTGATGAAAAGGCCGGCGAAATCGGTGACATTATCCGGGTGCGAATCACGAAGACGGGCTACAATAGCCTGTTCGCCGAGTTGGCTTGATGGCCTCGGCAGATGAGGAGAGACGGTTGAGCGCTGCTGAAGTGAAGACTCTGCCCCAGAACCAGACATCCGGGGCCTCTGACATGGCGCACATCGTTCTGACTTTCGACAACAACAAGCTTGCCAGCGCCCTGTACGGTCAGTTCGACGAGAATTTGGCCCGGCTTGAGCAGAAGCTCGGCGTCGACATCCGCTCGCGCGGCAACCAGTTGACCATCAAGGGCTCGGCCTCGGCGGCCGAACAGGCGCGCCGCGCACTCGACAATCTCTACGGCATTCTCCAGAAGGGCACCGACATTGGCCAGTCCGACGTCGATGGCGCCGTGCGCATGGCGATTGCCGCCGACGACCAGCTGACGCTGCCGACGCTTGAACGCAAGGGCAAGGTTTCGGCCGCCCAGATCTCCACCCGCAAGAAGCCGATCTATGCCCGTTCGCTCAACCAGGACGCCTATATGCGGGCACTGGAGCGTTCGGAACTTGTCTTCGGCATTGGCCCGGCCGGCACCGGCAAGACCTATCTGGCGGTGGCGCATGCGGCGATGCTGCTCGAACGCGGCATGGTCGAGCGCATCATCCTGTCACGGCCGGCGGTCGAGGCCGGCGAGCGGCTGGGTTTTCTGCCCGGCGATATGAAGGAAAAGGTCGATCCGTACCTGCGGCCCCTCTATGACGCGCTCTACGACATGATGCCGGCCGACAAGGTCGAACGTGCTATCGCTGCCGAGGTCATCGAAATCGCGCCGCTGGCCTTCATGCGCGGCCGCACGCTGGCGCATGCCGCCGTCATCCTCGACGAGGCGCAGAACACCACGCCGATGCAGATGAAGATGTTTTTGACCCGCCTCGGCGAGAATTCGCGCATGATCGTCACCGGCGATCCGACGCAGATCGATCTGCCTCCAAGCACCAAGTCGGGCCTCGTCGAAGCCTTGCGTGTCCTTGACGGCGTGGCCGGCGCGGTGACCGTGCGCTTCAACGATGTCGACGTTGTGCGCCACCCGCTGGTGGCCGAAATCGTCAGGGCCTATGACCGCGACGCCAAGCTGGCACGCGGCCTCGGCGCCGAGAGCTGATGTGACGATGCGGGCTCATGCCTGAAGACATAAGACCTGGCGGCGGGGATAGTTCGGTTCCCGTCGAGATCGATATGTCGGTCGAGGCCGGCGACTGGCCCGATGAGGCGGCGCTGACGCGTCTGGTCGATCGCGCCGTGTCGGCTGCCTTTGCCGAAACCGCTGCTGCCGGTCCTTCCGAACTCAGCATCGTCTTTTCCGACGATGCCCATATCCGTACCCTCAATGCCGGCTGGCGCGGCAAGGACAAGGCGACCAACGTCTTGTCTTTCCCGGTTTTTCCCTTCCCCAAGGGTGGCAAGCTGCCGCCGATGCTGGGTGACATCGTGCTCGCCGCCGAGACGGTGGCGCGCGAAGCAGCCCTGGAAGACAAGCCCTTCGAGAACCATATCACCCATCTCGTCATCCACGGCCTGCTGCATTTACTGGGCTACGATCACGAGACCGATGCAGAGGCCGAGGAGATGGAAGCCATCGAGCGCTCAGCGCTCGCAAGGCTTGCCATTCCCGATCCCTACACGTAATGACAAAAGACCAATTGACCGGACGACGATGAACGACAAACCAGAAACTGCCGCCCGCCCCGAGGCTGGCAGTGCGACAAAGCCTTCCGATACGACGGAAGAGGGATCGAGTCCGAGTCCCAGTTCCGGCAGCCTCGCTTCTGGTAGCATTGCCAGCGAGCCATCGCCTGCCGGTCCGTCCCTGTTCGACCGCGTCTTGGGCCTTTTCAGACAACGGAACGGCACCAGCCTGCGCGAGGAAATCGCCGGCGCGCTTGCCGAAACGACCAGCGATGCGGGGTCTTTCTCGCCTGGCGAACGCGCCATGCTCAACAACATATTGCGCCTGCGCGAGGTGCGCGTCGAGGACGTCATGGTGCCGCGCGCCGATATTGAGGCCGTCGAGATCACCACGACGTTGGGCGATCTGCTCGGTCTGTTCGAGCAGTCCGGCCACTCCCGCATGCCGGTCTATTCCGAGACGCTCGACGATCCGCGCGGCATGGTTCACATCCGCGACGTGCTGGCCCACATCACCAAGGTCGCCCGGGTCAAGAAGGGCAGAACATCCAGGAAGACGCCGGCAACGACGCTTCTCGACCTCGCCCAGGTCGATCTCGGCCGCACCATCGGCGACCTCAATCTGATCCGCCCGGTGCTTTTCGTGCCGCCCTCGATGCTTGCCTCCGACCTGATGGGCCATATGCAGACGACGCGCACCCAGATGGCGCTGGTCATCGACGAATATGGCGGCACCGATGGTCTCGCCTCGCTGGAAGACATCGTCGAGATGGTCGTCGGCGATATCGAGGACGAGCATGACGAGGACGAGCCGCTGATCACCCAGACCGGCGAGGGCGTGTTCGTAGTCGACGGCAAGGCCGAGATCGACGAGGTCGCCAAGATGATCGGCGAGGACTTTACCGCCGGTGAGCATGGTGAATATGTCGACACGATCGGCGGCATGATTTTCAACACGCTGGGCCGCGTGCCCGCGCGTGGTGAGGTTGTGCAAGCCATCCCCGGCTTCGAATTCCACGTGCTCGACGCCGATCCGCGCCGCGTCAAGCGGGTGCGCATCGTCCAGAACCAGAAGGGCGAGCGTCGCCGCCGCGTGACCGCCCCCCGCACCGAGCAGGCCTAGGACAGAACGTCGCCCGGCCGATGACGATCGACGATCCCTTCAAGCACTCAACCTTTGGCTCGGGTGTGTTCTACAAGGACCCGCGAGCCGCATTGAAATGGCTCGAAACGGCCTTCGGCTTCGAGCCGAGCATGGTGGTCAGCGACGCCGACGGACAGCTGGTCCATGCCGAAATGCGTTTTGGCGACGGCTACATCATCGTCGATTCCGAATGGGCCGATCATATTGCCAGTCCGGTAAGCGTCGGCGGCAAGAACACTCAGTCGGTCTGTGTGCGTCTGAAAGACGGCCTGGACGTGCATTGTGAGCGGGCAATGGCGGCTGGAGCCCAAATCGTCGAGGAGCCTGCCGACCATTTCTACGGCGAACGGCAGTATCGGGCGCGCGACCCCGAAGCCATGTCTGGACCTTCACCCAGACCTTGCGCACCGTGCCGCGCGAGGAGGCCGAGCACCTGAGCGGGCTAACCATCGAGGGATGGCACCGATAGCGCAGCGATCGGCCGGTTCGCGTTTCAATAAATCTGATAAATCTTGGCTCTTGATTCGCGCGACCTGGGAAGTCTGTATGGAGCGCCTTGCCGGCCGGATAATTCTGCTTTGGGGCTGGCGGCGCGCGCTGGTGGCGTTTCTTGCCGGGGCGCTGGCGGTGCTCGCCCAGGCGCCTTACGATTTCTTCGCCGTCTGTTTCGTCTCGTTTCCACTGCTGGTCTGGCTGCTCGACGGCGCCACCGGCGAGGCTTCCGACGGCTGGCTCAGGCGCCTGCGGCCGGCTTTTGCCATCGGCTGGTGGTTCGGCTTCGGCTATTTCCTCGCCGGTCTGTGGTGGATCGGTGAGGCGCTTCTGGTCGAGGCCGACAGTTTCGCCTGGGCCTTACCCTTCGCGGTCGTCGGCATTCCTTTGGCGCTGGCATTTTTCTACGGCTTCGCCACCGTCGTTGCGCGGCTGTTATGGACCAACGACATTGGCCGCATTGCCGCCCTTGCCTTTGCTTTTGGCCTGACGGAATGGCTGCGCGGCTTCCTGTTCACCGGCTTTCCCTGGAATGCCGTCGGTTATGCGGCGATGCCCGTGCCGCTGTTGATGCAAAGCGTGTCGGTGACCGGCATGGTCGGCATGAACGCGCTGGCGGTCTTTGTCTTCGCCATGCCGGCCTTGCTTGCAGCACGCCGGCATGTCCGTCTCGGTGTGGTCCTGCTTGCCATTCTCGTCGCCGCCCATGCCGGCTTCGGCTATGTCAGGCTCGCGACCCCCGACAAGCCGACAACCCGCACTCTCGATGTCCGTATCGTGCAACCGGATGTCGACCTCAGCGAAAAATGGGACGCCTCGGTGCGCGACCGCATCTTCGCCACGATGATGGGCCTGTCGGCCGCAGCGCCCGACCCCGGTCATGACAAACCGCAACTTATCCTGTGGCCGGAGACCTCGGTACCGTTCCTGTTCACCGAGCGTCCGGACGCGCTGACCGCGCTCGGCGACATGCTGCAGCCTGGTCAGATGCTGATTGCCGGCGTCGTGCGCGAGGAGCGCGGATCGGGGGCGGATGCCGACAGCCGCTACTACAATTCGGTGGTGGCGATCGATGACAAGGGCGAAATCGCTGATGCCGTCGACAAGGTCCATCTGGTGCCGTTCGGCGAGTATCTGCCGTTTTCCGGTCTGCTCAGCCGCTTCGGCATCGGACAGCTCGTCGCCGGGCCGATGAATTTCGCCGCCGGCAACGAGCGCCATCCGATCGCTTTGCCCGGCGGCATCAGCACCTTGCCGTTTATTTGCTACGAGGTGATCTTTCCTGATCTTGTGGCTGTTGACGCAACGTCATCCCAGCTTATTGTGAACGTCACCAACGACGCATGGTTCGGCGACACGCCCGGGCCGTACCAGCATTTCAGGCAGGCTCAGATTCGCGCGGTGGAAAACGGATTGCCGCTGTTGCGCGCCGCCAACAACGGCATTTCCGCCGTTGTCGATACGCGGGGACGCATCGTCGACGCATTGGCGGTCGATGCACGTGGCGCCATCGACGTGCGGGTGCCGATCTCCGGCCAAGCCTTCATCTCCGCCGCGGGGCGGCGCATTAACGGAATGCTGATCATGTTGGTGTTTGCCGCAATCGCCCTCAGCTTGAACGTAAGGCAACGGCTACGGGTGAATTGACAGTCGACACATTAGAAACTCATACTGTTACCGCCTAATTTTCTCGAAGTCGGTTGGTGTTTCTGTTGGGGCAGTTGGCTCCGGCTTCGTTTGGGCGAGAAAAATAGAAAAGGCCGGAAAAATTCGGCGAGGAAAAAATGACAGAAGAAAACAAGAAGAAACCGAATCCGATCGACATCCATGTCGGAAGTCGCGTCCGCCTTCGGCGCAATATGCTTGGAATGAGCCAGGAAAAGCTTGGTGAAAATCTCGGTATTACGTTTCAGCAGATCCAAAAATATGAAAAAGGAACGAACCGCGTCGGCGCCAGCCGTCTGCAGGCAATAGCCTCGATACTCAGCGTGCCTGTCGCCTTCTTTTTCGAGGATGCGCCAGGGCAGGAGCCGGTGGGTAATAGAGGATTTGCCGAGGACACTTCGATGGCTTTCGCCGTCGAATTCTGCGGCAGTCCGGAAGGGCTTCAGCTCAACCGCGCGTTCGTCAAGATCGCGGATGTGAAGGTGCGCCGCCGGATTATCGACCTTGTGAAGTCCCTTTCTGCCGAAGATGCCGAGTGATTCGGTGGGTCGATTGACCCATTGGCCCCAGTAATCCCCGGGCCCGAGTAGCCCAGAGGCTCGACTGCCGGCGGCGCCAAGCCGCCGGTGGTACAAGATATATTGCTGCAGCACTCATGCCAGAACCGCGGCACCGCTTGACGAGCGGCGCCCGGCACCGTTAACACGTGGCGCGCCAAAATCGGCAGCCCTGCCGATCGTTTTTTCAAGAGGGGACACCCGTGACGCGGCAGAACTACTTCTTCACCTCGGAATCCGTGGCCGAGGGTCATCCCGATAAAGTCTGTGACCGCATCTCGGACGAGATCGTAGATCTGGTCTATCGCGAGGCCAAGAAGACCGGCATGGACCCATGGAAAGTCCGCGTCGCCTGCGAGACGCTCGCAACCACCAACCGCGTCGTCATCGCCGGCGAAGTAAGGGTTCCCGATACTCTGCTGAAGCGGGACAAAGCCGGCAACATCCTCAAGGACGCCGCCGGGCATTCGGTCGTCAACCCGGCCAAGTTCAAGTCGGTCGCCCGCAAGGCGATCCGCGAAATCGGCTACGAGCAGGCCGGCTTCCACTGGAAGACGGCAAAGATCGAGGTTCTGCTGCACGGCCAGTCGCCCGACATCGGCCAGGGAGTCGACAACGCCGCGGACCGCCAGGGCGAAGAGGGTGCCGGCGACCAGGGCATCATGTTCGGCTATGCATGCCGCGAGACCCCGGACCTGATGCCGGCGCCGATCTATTACAGCCACAAGATTCTCGAACTGCTCGCCGCTGCCCGCCACGAAAACAACGGCGAAGCCGGCAAGCTCGGGCCTGACGCCAAGAGCCAGGTCACCGTTCGCTATGTCGATGGCAAGGCCGCCGAAGCGACTCAGATCGTGCTATCGACGCAGCATCTCGACGCGACCTGGGATTCCAAGAAGGTCCGCAAGGTCGTTGAGCCTTACATCCGTGAGGCGCTCGGCGACCTCAAGATCGCCGAAGATTGCATGTGGTACATCAACCCGACCGGCAAGTTCGTCATCGGTGGGCCGGACGGCGACGCCGGCCTGACCGGCCGCAAGATCATCGTCGACACCTACGGTGGTGCTGCCCCGCACGGCGGCGGCGCCTTCTCCGGCAAGGACACCACCAAGGTCGACCGCTCCGCCGCCTACGCGGCGCGCTATCTCGCCAAAAATGTGGTGGCGGCCAAGCTCGCCGACCGCTGCACCATCCAGCTGTCCTACGCCATCGGCGTTGCCCAGCCGCTGTCGGTCTATGTCGACCTGCACGGCACCGGCAAGGTCGACGAGGCCAAGCTCGAGGAAGCGCTGCGCACGGTGATGGATTTGTCGCCATCCGGCATCCGCAGGCATCTCGACCTCAACAAGCCGATCTACGCAAAGACCTCGTCCTACGGCCATTTCGGCCGCAAGGCCGGCCGAGACGGGTCCTTCTCCTGGGAAAAGACCGATCTGGCCAAGGCGCTCAAGGACGCGATCGCTGCTTAGGCATGATTCCAAAAAGTGGGTACCGGTTTTTTGGAAAAGACCATGCTCCAACAAAGGATTAGATTGAGATGAGATTTCAGCCAAATCTCATCTCAATCCCAAATCTCATCTCAATCTAAGCGCGGCGCGCGACCAGGCCATGGATCCACAGGACAGGCGGAGCCGGGCGACCGAAGGGTTCTTCGGCCGCCGGCACGGCAAGACCATTCGCCCGCAACAGGCGGCGGCGCTGGAAAGCGGTCTTGGGGCCTATGGCCTCGACCTCTCCGTCCAGGCACCGGCAGAATTGCGCGCGCTATTCTCAGCGGATGTTTCAACGGTTCGGCTGGAAATCGGCTTCGGCGGCGGAGAGCATCTGCTGCACCGTGCCACGGAGGCACCGGCGACCGGCTTCATCGGTGTCGAGCCGTTCGTCAACGGCATGGCCAAGCTGATGATGGCGGTGCGGGAAAAGCCGCTTGCCAATCTTCGCGTTTATGACGACGACGCCACGCGCCTGCTCGATTGGTTGCCGCAGGCGTCGCTCGACGGCATCGATCTGCTCTACCCCGATCCCTGGCCGAAGAAAAAGCACTGGAAGCGGCGTTTTGTCAGCCCGCTCAACCTCGATCGGTTCGCGCGCGTGCTGAAGCCGGGCGGAAAATTCCGCTTCGCATCCGACATCGACACCTATGTGAACTGGACCTTGTTGCACTGTCGGGCGCATGGCGGGCTCCTCTGGCAGGTGCAAGATGGGGCCGACTGGCATCGGCCCTATGAAGGCTGGCCGGGCACACGCTACGAGGCAAAAGCCATTCGCGAGGGCCGACGGCCGGCCTATCTCACCTTCATCAGAAAATAGTTGGGAAAGTGTCCCGCATCGACAGCCGGTCTGGCTTCAGAAACGGCCGATCTTGCCGAAAGCGGTCGGGTCCATGCCGAGCCGGCGCAGATCGTTGGCGCGCGGCTTGCGGCCGGCTTCGACGGCCCGCGAGGCGGCAACGGCGCTGCCGAAAAGGGCAAAGGCGTCGCCTATGGCGGAAAACACGGTACGGTTGCTCATTGTCTTGACCTTTCGCGCGCCACCGCGCGCTCATCTTTGATTTGTGCAGTGCAACATAGATAGGGATGTGAAATCCGGGATCACAGGGCCGTTACCGCATAGCCGGCATGCGCCGCGCGCAATCCTGCCAGCCGTCCCCGGCTGCACTCTGCCCGGCCCGTCAACAGACTTGAAACACCGGCCGGGATCGTCTATATCAGCCTCAAATTCTTGGTCGGTATGACGAAGAGTGGGTCCACCCGGTCCCGCTCTTTTTTATTACCTGCCGGTCAGCCATCAGCAAAGAGATGGTTCGGGACGACGATCATCCTGATCCAGAGAACGACAGGAACCGCATGACTGCAACGGCAAGCGAAGCCGACGACCGCATCATCCGCGAAAGCGGTATCGATGCGCGCATCGCGCTGATCGTTCAGCCGGTGTTGCGAGGCATTGGCTTCCGCCTCGTGCGGGTGCATCTGTCGGGCCAGAACGGCCTGACGCTGCAGATCATGGCCGAACGCGAGGACGGCACCATGACCGTCGAGGATTGCGAAGAGGTCAGCCGCGCTGTGTCGCCGGCGCTCGACGTCGATGACCCGATCGAGAAGGCCTATCATCTCGAAGTGTCGTCGCCGGGCATCGACCGGCCGCTGGTACGCAAGTCGGATTTCGTCACCTGGACCGGCCATCTGGTGAAGATGGAAACCTCGGTGCCGGTCGCCGACCGCAAGCGCTTCAAGGGCAAGATCGCCGAAGCCGGCGAAGACGACATGCTGCTCGAGCGCGACAAGGCCTCCTACGGCGAAGAGCCGACGGTTCGCATTCCTTATGACGCGATCGCCGATGTGCGGCTGATCCTCACCGACGACCTTATTCGCGATGCCCTTTCGAAGGACAACCGGGAACGCAAGGAAGCCAAGAAACGCCGCGGCGAAGCTGATGATGCACCCGAAGGTGCTGAAGGCGGCGCGGAAGACGAAATCGAACAGGAACTATGATGAGCGGCCGGGCCTAAAAGCTCGGCAACAAGCTCGGGAGAAATAAGATGGTTGTAAGCGCCAACAGACTTGAACTGCTGCAGATCGCCGACGCGGTGGCGCGTGAAAAGTCGATCGACAAGTCGATCGTCATTGCCGCCATGGCTGATGCGATCCAGAAGGCCGCGCGCTCGCGCTACGGCCAGGAAACCAACATCCGCGCCGACATCAACGCCAACACCGGCGAGATGAAGCTGCAGCGGCTGATGGAAGTGGTCGAGAAGGTCGACGACTACGCCACCCAGATCGCCATTTCCTCGGCCCGCGAGCGCAATCCGGACGCCCAGCTTGGCGACTTCATCGCCGAACAGCTGCCGCCAATGGATTTCGGCCGCATCGCCGCCCAGTCAGCCAAGCAGGTCATCGTGCAGAAAGTGCGCGAGGCCGAGCGCGACCGCCAGTATGACGAATACAAGGACCGCATCGGCGAGATCGTCAACGGCACCGTCAAGCGCGTCGAATATGGCAACGTCATCGTCGATCTCGGCCGTGGCGAGGCGATTATCCGCCGCGACGAGCTGATCCCGCGTGAAAACTACAAGTACGGCGACCGCGTCCGCGCCTATGTCTACGACGTGCGCCGCGAACAGCGCGGCCCGCAGATATTCCTGTCGCGCACCCATCCGCAGTTCATGGCCAAGCTCTTCACCATGGAAGTGCCGGAAATCTATGACGGCATCATCGAGATCAAGTCGGTCGCCCGCGACCCAGGCTCGCGCGCCAAGATCGCCGTCATTTCGCGTGACTCGTCGATCGATCCGGTCGGCGCCTGCGTCGGTATGCGCGGCAGCCGCGTCCAGGCCGTGGTCGGCGAATTGCAGGGCGAAAAGATCGACATCATTCCGTGGTCGCCTTCGGCCGCCTCCTTCATCGTCAACGCGCTGCAGCCGGCGGAAGTCGCCAAGGTGGTGCTCGACGAGGATGCCGAGCGCATCGAAGTGGTGGTTCCCGACGACCAGCTGTCGCTGGCCATCGGCCGTCGCGGCCAGAACGTGCGTCTTGCCTCCCAGCTCACCGGCTGGGACATCGACATCCTGACCGAGGCCGAGGAGTCTGAGCGCCGCCAGAAGGAATTCGTCGAACGCTCGTCGCTGTTCATGGAAGCCCTTGATGTCGACGAGATGGTCGGCCAGGTGTTGGCCTCCGAAGGCTTCACCAGCGTCGAGGAAGTTGCCTATGTCGATTCGGGCGAGATCGCCTCGATCGACGGTTTCGACGAAGACACCGCTTCGGAGATCCAGACCCGCGCCCGCGAATATCTGGAGAAGATCGAAGCCGAGCATGACGACAAGCGCAAGGCGCTGGGCGTCACCGACGAACTGCGCGAAATCCCTGGCGTCACCACCGCCATGATGGTGACGCTCGGCGAGGATGGCGTGAAGACGATCGAGGATTTCGCCGGCTATGCCGCCGACGACCTGACCGGCTGGAAGGAACGCAAGGACGGCGAGACCAAGGTATTCCCGGGTGTGCTCGCCAATCACGGCGTGTCGCGCGCCGACGCCGAGCAGATGGTTCTGGCAGCCCGCCTCAAGGCCGGCTGGATCACCGAAGACGAGCTTGCAGCCGAACAGGTCCCGGCTGACGAAGCCGTTGGTGCGTGAGGTGAAACCGCATCGCACACAACCCGCCCCAGGACGAGATGAACGATCGCACCTGCATCGTCACGCGCAAGCAAGCCGAGCCGGATGAGCTGATCCGTTTCGTCGTCGGCCCGGATTCGGCCGTCGTTCCTGACCTGAAGAGAAATCTGCCCGGCCGTGGTTGTTGGGTGAGCGCCGACCGCCTACATATCGACAAGGCGGCGGCGAAGAACCTGTTTGCCCGCGCCTTCAAGGCGCAGGTCGTCGTGCCGCCCGATCTCGGCGGCATGGTCGACGGACTGCTTGCACGATCCGCTTTGGGTATGCTTGGCCTTGCCCGCAAGGCTGGCTCGATCGCACTCGGCGCAACCAAGGTCGAGAGCGCGGTGCGCTCGGGGTTGGCGCTTTTCGTGCTCCACGCGACCGAGGCATCCGACGATGGCGTGCGCAAGATCAGTCAGGCGCGGCGGGCAACTGTCCACCTCGGCGGGCCTGCAGTCCTTGCCTACAAACTTTTCTCCGAGGCCGAGTTGAGCTTGGCATTGGGGGGTACAAATGTGATACATGCTGCCGTTCTCGCGGGAGACGCGGGCAAGGCGGTTGAGAGGCGCATGGTTGCGCTCGACCGATATCGGGGCGGAACCCCCGACGATCTGGCAATGCTTGCGGCCGTTGCTGACGAAGATGATGCTGCAGAGGATATGGAATGAGCGATACGAAATCGGGCGACGACAAGACGTTGAGTGTTACACCGAAGAAGACCTTGACGCTGAAGCGCCCCGGTACCGAGCAGAGCGTCGTGCGACAGAATTTCTCGCATGGCCGCACCAAGCAGGTCCAGGTCGAGATCAAGAAGCGCAAATTCTCCATGCCCGGCGACAAGCCGGAGCCGGTGGCTGCACCCGTATTTACGCCCAAGCCCGCGGTAGTGGCAGCCCCCGTCGTGCAGGAAGCGCCCAAGGCGCCGCCTCCGCCGCCCCCGGCCGAACGCGGCGGCATGGTGCTGAACGAACTGTCGCGCAATGAAATGGAAGCGCGCCGCAGGGCGCTCGAAGGCTCCAAGGTTCGCGACGTCGAGGACCGCCAACGCGCCATCGAAGAGGCCAAGCGCCGCAACGAGGATGAGGAACGCCGCAAGCGCGAGCGCGAGGAATCCGCGCGCCGTCAGGCCGAGGAAGAAGCCCGCCTGCAGACCGAGGCCGAGTCCCGCCGCCGCGCCGAGGAAGAAGCGCGCCGCCGCGCACCGCAGGCTGCCGAGCTTGTGGCGTCGGACGACGAGGAAGAGGTCAAGCCGAAGCGCACCGCCGCCGGTGCCCCGGTACGCCGTCCGGTTACGCCCGAAGTGGCGCGCCCGGCCAAGCCGACCAAGGCCGAGGAAGACCGTCGTCGCGGCAAGCTGACCCTCAACACGGCTCTTTCCGACGAGGACGCGCGCGCCCGCTCGCTGTCGTCGATGCGTCGCCGCCAGGAAAAATTCAAGCGCGCGATGCATAATGAGCCGCGCGAGAAGGTTATGCGCGAAGTGATCCTGCCTGAAACCATCACCATCCAGGAACTGGCGCAGCGCATGTCCGAGCGCGCTGTCGATGTGGTCAAGTACTTCATGAAGCAGGGCCAGATCCTGAAGCCGGGCGACATCATCGACGCCGACACGGCCGAGCTGGTCGCCACCGAATTCGGCCACACGGTCCGCCGCGTCGCCGAGTCCGACATCGAGGAAGGCCTGTTCAACATTGCCGACAATGCCGAGGACCTGGTGTCGCGGCCGCCTGTCGTGACCATCATGGGCCATGTCGACCACGGCAAGACCTCGCTGCTCGACGCCATCCGCAATGCCAATGTCGTCTCCGGCGAAGCCGGCGGCATCACCCAGCATATCGGCGCCTACCAGGTCGAGAAGAACGGTCAGAAGATCACCTTCATCGACACGCCCGGTCACGCCGCCTTCACGGCGATGCGCGCGCGCGGCGCTCAGGCGACCGACATCGCCATCCTGGTGGTGGCGGCCGACGACAGCGTCATGCCGCAGACCATCGAATCGATCAGCCATGCCAAGGCGGCCGGCGTTCCGATCATCGTGGCGATCAACAAGATCGACAAGCATGATGCCGATCCGCAGAAGGTGCGGTCGGAACTGCTGCGCCATGAGGTGTTCGTCGAATCGATGGGCGGTGAAGTGCTGGACGTCGAAGTGTCGGCGACCAAGGGCACCAACCTCGACAAGCTGTTGGAAGCGATCCTGCTGCAGGCCGAAATCCTCGACCTCAAGGCCAATCCGGACCGTACCGCCGAGGGCGTGGTCATCGAAGCCCAGCTCGACAAGGGCCGTGGCCCCGTCGCCACTGTACTGGTGCAGACCGGCACTTTGATGCCGGGCGACATCCTCGTCGCCGGCAATGAGTGGGGCCGGGTGCGCGCGCTGGTCAATGACCGTGGCGAGCAGATCAAGGAGGCGCCGCCGGCAATGCCGGTCGAGGTGCTCGGCCTGCAAGGCACGCCGCAAGCCGGCGACCGCTTCGCTGTCGTCAACAACGAGGCCCGCGCCCGCGAGATCACCGAATATCGCCAGCGTCTGGCGCGCGAGAAGGCAGTGGCTCGCCATGCTGGCCAGCGCGGCTCGCTCGAACAGATGATGTCGCAGTTGCAGACGAGCGGGTTGAAGGAATTCCCGCTGGTCATCAAGGGCGACGTGCAGGGTTCGATCGAGGCGATCAACGCCGCTCTCGACAAGCTTGGCACCGACGAGGTGCGTGCGCGCATCGTTCATGCCGGCGCCGGCGCCATCACCGAAAGCGACGTGTCGCTGGCGGAGACCTCGGGGGCCGCGATCATCGGCTTCAACGTCCGTGCCAACGTGCAGGCACGTGCGGCCGCGGCGGCCGCGGGCATCGAAATCCGCTACTACTCGATCATCTACAACCTCGTCGACGATGTGAAGGCAGCACTTTCCGGCCTGCTGTCGCCGGAACGCCGCGAGACCTTCATCGGTAATGCCGAGATCCTCGAGATCTTTGACATCACCAAGGTCGGCAAGATCGCCGGCTGCCGTGTCACCGAAGGCAAGGTCGAACGTGGAGCGGGCGTGCGCCTGATCCGCGACAACGTCGTCATCCACGAAGGTACGCTGAAGACCCTCAAGCGCTTCAAGGATGAAGTCGCGGAAGTTCCGGGCGGCCAGGAGTGCGGCATGGCTTTGCAGAACTACGAGGACATGCGCGTCGGCGACATCATCGAGTGCTTCCGCGTCGAGATGGTGACCCGGACGCTCTGAGTTCGTATACTGTCGATACGACCGGGCGGTGGTCGAAAGACCGCCGCCCTAACTTTAATGCCTGTCGCCCAAAAGTGCGGGATAAACGACATGCATAGAACAAATATGAGACATGGCGGCACGGTCCCATCCCGCGCCTCACGCTTTCCGGATTGAGAAAAATGCCCCGTCCAACCGCCTCCAGCCCATCCCAGCGCATGCTTCGCGTCGCCGAACAGGTGCGCCATGCGCTGTCGGAAACCTTGCAGCGCGGCGAGATTATCGACCCGCTGATCGAGAACACCGTGGTTTCGGTCTCGGAAGTGCGCATGTCCACTGATCTGAGGGTCGCAACGGCCTTCGTTTCGCCGCTTGGCGCCAAGGACACGGGTGCGGTCATCGACGCGCTCAACAAGCATGCGAAGTTCGTCCGTGGCCGCGTCTCCGGCGCGCTCCGCCAGATGAAGTTCATGCCGGAGTTCCGCTTCAAGCTCGATACGTCCTTCGACAATTTCGCCAGGATCAACGATTTGCTGAAATCGCCCGAAGTCGCGCGAGACTTGGGTGCCGATGGCGAAGACAACGACAAGGACGAGAAATAGTGGGGCGCCGCGGCAAGAAGAAGGGCCGGCCGATCTCCGGCTGGGTGGTGCTGGACAAGCCGGTTGGCATGGGTTCGACCGAAGCCGTCTCCAAGATCAAATGGCTTTTCCAGGCCGAAAAGGCCGGCCATGCCGGCACACTCGACCCGCTGGCCTCTGGCATGCTGCCGATCGCGCTGGGCGAGGCAACCAAGACCGTGCCTTATGTGCAGGACGGCGCCAAAATCTACCGGCTCACCGTCGCTTGGGGCGAGGAGCGTTCGACCGACGATCTCGAAGGCCCGGTGACGCAAAGTTCCGACCGCCGTCCGGCGGAAGAAGATGTCAGGGCGCTGCTGCCGAACTACACCGGCGTCATCATGCAGACACCGCCGCAATTCTCGGCCATCAAGATATCAGGCGAACGCGCCTACGATCTCGCCCGTGGGGGCGAGACAGTCGACATCCCCGCGCGCGAGATCGAGATCGGCCGTCTGGACATCGTCGAGCACGCTGCCGACCACACTTTGTTCGAGGTCGAATGCGGCAAAGGCACCTATGTGCGCTCGCTGGCCCGCGACATGGGCCGCGACCTCGGCTGCTTCGGCCACATCGCCGAATTGCGCAGGGTCGAGGTCGAGCCGTTCACCCAGGAGGATTTCGTCACCGTCGCCGAACTGGAAGCCGCCCGTTTCGGCGAACAGCGCGAAGCTGACAAAGAGGGCGACGCCGATGTTGCCGACGCGCCGATCGACTTTGGCGCAATCGATGCGCTGCTCGTCGACACGGCCGCCGCGCTCGACTGCCTGCCGCAGATTGCCATCAGCGACGAAGCGGCGACGAAAATCCGCCTTGGCAATCCCGTCATCATCCGCGGCCGCGACGCGCCCGTGGAAGCCGAGGAAGCCTGCGCCACCGCGCGCGGCAAGCTTGTCGCCATCGGCGCCATCGAGCAAGGCATGTTCAAGCCGAAGCGGGTCTTTGCCGGCTGACCACTCTCGTCTAGTCTTACGTCGACGTCACATCCGAGGGGCACATGGCAAAGGCTGAGGCGGTGAAGAAGCGGGCGCCGGTGACAACGCGCCGGCCGCCGGTTGGCGCCTCGCCTGGCACGCTGATCGCCGATCCGGCGGCGCGACGGTCCGAGCTGCGGCTGACGCTGATTTCGCCTGAAAAATTCATGACCATCAACGATGCCAGCATCGACGATCTCAACACCCATTGCGACAACTGGCCGGTCGTCTGGCTGGACTGCACCGGTCTCGCCAACATCCAGCTGATCGAGGAGATCGGCCGGATATTCAACCTGCATCCGCTGGCTCTGGAGGATGTCGTCAACACCGGCCAGCGGCCGAAGGTCGACTTCTTCGAGGACCACGCCTTCGTCGTCATGCGCATGATCGACGACGTCAAGGTGCATCGCTATGAGCAGATCGCGGTGTTCTTCGGCAAGAAATTCGTCGTCACCTTCCAGGAGCGCGAAGGCGATCCGTTCGACCCCGTACGCAAGCGCATCGCGGCAGCGTTGCCCAACCGCTTGCGGATGCGCGGCGCCGACTATCTGGCCTATGCGCTCATCGACTCCATCGTCGACAGCTATTTCCCGCCGATTGAGGCCGCGAGCGAGGAGGTCGATGGCATCGAGGACGAGATGCTCAACACGCCTCACAAGCATCAGATGCGCCAGCTGCACGAATTGCGGCGCGACGCCAATGTGCTCAAGGGCGTGCTGTGGCCGATGCGCGACGCGCTGGCGACGCTGATCCGCAACGACGTGCCCTATGTGAAGCCGGAGACGAAAATCTTCTTCAACGACACGCTCGACCACGCATTGCGGCTGATCGAGCTGGTCGAGAACCAGCGTGATATGCTGACCGGCTTGATCGAAATGCATTTGTCGCTGAGCCAGGCGCGCACCAACGACGTCATCTCTTATCTCACCATCGTCTCGGTGATCTTCATGCCGCTAACCTTCCTGGTCGGTATCTGGGGGATGAATTTCGATCCCGAGAGCTCGCCGTGGAACATGCCGGAACTGAAAGCCTACTATGGCTACCCGGCTTCGCTGCTGTTCATGCTGGCCGTTGCTGTCGGGCTGATCGTCTTCTTCAAAAGCAAGAAGTGGCTGTAAGCTTCCGGTGTCAGGGGAATCCTGGATTCCCGAGCAAAGGCTGCGACAAGCCGGCTTTATGAATGGGCTGGTGTTTTCCGGGGAATTGCCCTATATGCGCCGCAGCATCGCGCCATGTCGCTTTGCTTGCACCGGCCCCTGCTGGACGACATCCCGGCTGAGGGCGACCCGTTTCCTCAAACAGATAAGGAAAACACGATGTCGATTACTGCCGAGCGCAAACAGGAATTGATGGGTGAATTCGCAACCGCCAAGGGCGATACCGGGTCTCCGGAAGTCCAGGTGGCCATCCTTTCCGAGCGCATCAAGAACCTGACCGACCACTTCAAGGACCACAAGAAGGATAACCATTCCCGCCGTGGTCTGCTCGCTCTCGTCTCCCAGCGCCGCAGCCTGCTTGATTATCTCAAGCGCAAGGATGACGCGCGCTATCAGACGTTGATCGAGAAGCTCGGTCTGCGCCGTTGACGAATTGACCGGCGGGCTTTCGAAGGAGAGCCCGCCGGTCGCGCATTCTGCCAGTCGCATCGATTGGCCAGACCCGGTTTCGAGCGTGCAGAGGCCACTCGAAACCGCCCATGGACGGTCATGGGGCAGGATTGCAGGACGCTCGTGCGCTAACCAGCGCCGAAATTTACCGAGCTTCCCGTTGTCTTGCCCGTGGCTGCCCGAGAAAGGAAGCCAGGGAAAGGGCATCCGCGCACCGTGAAACGGCGCGGCCCTTTCCGCTTATTAAGGACAAGATATGTTCAACTACCACAAAGTGGAAATCGAATGGGGCGGCCGTCCGCTCATCCTGGAAACCGGCAAGATCGCACGTCAGGCTGACGGCGCGGTGCTTGCGACCTACGGCGAAACCAAGGTTCTCGCCACCGTCGTTTCGATGAAGGAGCCGAAGCCAGGCCTCGATTTCTTCCCGCTGACCGTCAACTACCAGGAAAAGACCTACGCCGCCGGCAAGATCCCGGGCGGCTACTTCAAGCGCGAGGGACGTCCGAGCGAAAAGGAAACGCTGGTTTCCCGCCTGATCGACCGCCCGATCCGCCCACTCTTCGCCGACGGCTACAAGAACGACACCCAGATCGTCGTCACCGTCGTCCAGCATGACCTCGAGAACGATCCCGATATCCTGTCGATCGTCGCCACCTCGGCCGCTTTGACGCTGTCGGGCGTTCCCTTCATGGGCCCGATCGGCGGCGCCCGCGTCGGCTACATCAACGGCGAATACGTGCTCAACCCGCATGTCGATGAGATGCAGGAATCCAGGCTGGACCTGATCGTCGCCGGCACCACCGACGCCGTGCTGATGGTCGAGTCCGAAGCCAAGGAACTCGGCGAAGAGCTGATGCTCGGCGCCGTCATGTTCGGCCACAGGGGCTTCCAGCCGGTCATCGACGCCATCATCAAGCTGGCCGAAGTTGCCGCCAAGGAGCCGCGCGATTTCACGGCGCCGGACTACTCCGCGCTTGAAGCCGAAATGCTGAAGATCGTCGGCGACGAGCTCAGCAATGCCTACAAGAACGTCGACAAGCAGAAGCGTTACGCCGCCGTCGACGCCGTCAAGGCGAAGGTCAAGGCAGCGTTCGCCCCGGCCGAAGGCGAAGACGCCAAGTACACCTCCGAGCAGATCGGTTCGGTGTTCAAGGAACTCCAGGCCAAGGTCGTGCGCTGGAACATCCTCGACACCGGTTCGCGCATCGATGGCCGTGACCTCAAGACTGTCCGCAAGATCGTCTCGGAAGTCGGCGTCCTGCCGCGCACGCACGGTTCGGCGCTGTTCACCCGCGGCGAGACCCAGGCGCTGGTCGTTGCCACGCTGGGTACCGGCGAGGACGAGCAGTATGTCGATTCGCTGACCGGCATGTACAAGGAGAAGTTCCTCCTTCACTACAACTTCCCTCCCTACTCCGTCGGCGAGACCGGCCGCATGGGTTCGCCGGGCCGCCGCGAAATCGGCCACGGCAAGCTCGCCTGGCGCGCTATCCGTCCGATGCTGCCGAGCGCGGACCAGTTCCCCTACACGCTGCGCGTCGTCTCGGAGATCACCGAGTCCAACGGTTCGTCGTCGATGGCCACCGTCTGCGGCACATCGCTGGCGCTGATGGATGCCGGCGTTCCGCTGGCCAAGCCGGTTGCTGGTATCGCGATGGGCCTGATCAAGGAAGGCGAGCGCTTCGCGGTTCTGTCCGACATCCTGGGTGACGAAGATCACCTCGGCGACATGGACTTCAAGGTTGCCGGTACCGAAGGCGGCATCACCTCGCTGCAGATGGACATCAAGATCGAGGGCATCACCGAGGAGATCATGAAGATCGCGCTGGACCAGGCCAAGGACGGCCGCCAGCATATCCTCAGCGAGATGGCGCATGCTCTGACCGGCGCCCGCCCCGAACTCGGTGAGTTCGCACCGCGCATCGAGGTCATGCACATCCCGACCGACAAGATCCGCGACGTGATCGGCTCCGGCGGCAAGGTTATCCGTGAGATCGTCGAGAAGACCGGCGCAAAGATCAACATCGAGGACGACGGCACGGTCAAGATCGCTTCGTCGAACGCCAAGGAGATCGAGGCGGCCAAGAAGTGGATCCATACCATCGTCGCCGAGCCGGAAGTCGGCGAAATCTACGAAGGCACGGTCGTCAAGACCGCCGACTTCGGCGCTTTCGTCAACTTCTTCGGTCCGCGTGACGGCCTCGTCCACATCTCGCAGCTTGCCAACGACCGGGTCGCCAAGACCTCGGACGTCGTCAAGGAAGGCGACAAGGTCTGGGTCAAGCTGATGGGATTCGACGAGCGCGGCAAGGTCCGCCTGTCGATGAAGGTCGTCGACCAGGCCACCGGCAAGGAAATCGCCCGCGACAAGAAGGCCGAAGGCGAAGAAAACGCCGCCTGAGTGGTCTGACAATAGAGTTGAACGGGCGCGGCTTATGTCGCGCCCGTTTTCGTTTAATACCCGTCTACGACATGAGAATCGAAGAATGGCCGCTGAGCCGCTGAAGACACTGTTCCATCCCTTCGAGGCCGAGGGGCTCCCTCTGCCGCAAAAGGGCGAGCGTGTGTTGTTCCTGGGTGCGGAGCCCGGCTTCCGCTTGCCGGAAGGCTTCGAGGCAGAGCTCCATCTTGCACAGGGTTTCCGGCCGCATCTCCGAGCGCTGGAGCGTGCCGGTCACAAGGTAACGCCGCGCGCGGAAGGCGATGCATTCGATGCAGCGCTCGTGCTTGCCGGCCGCCATCGTGGGCTAAACGAGATGCGTATTGCCGAGGCGATCGAACGCGTCACGCCGGGCGGTCTGATCATTGTCGCCGGCGGCAAGGACGAAGGCATCGCCAGCCTGCGCAAGCGCATCGACGAGCTTGTCCCCATCGAAGGGCATCTGCCGAAATATCACGGCATCGCCTTCTGGCTTCGCCGTCCGGCCGATCTGGCGCCTGCGGAAAAACTGCGCGTCGCCAATCCCGCCTTGGTCGTAGAGGACCGCTTCCGCACCGCGCCTGGCATGTTCTCCTTCGACCGGATCGACGTCGGCTCGAAACTTCTGGTCGACAACCTGCCCAAAGACCTGCGCGGCAACATTGCTGATTTCTGCGCCGGCTGGGGTTATGTCGCCGCCGAGGTCGCGGCACGTTCATCCGGCATAACGGGGCTCGACCTTTACGAAGCGGATTTCGACGCGCTTGAGGCGGCCAAGGGCAATATCGGCCAGACAGGCTTCGAGCCCGGCTTCTTCTGGACCGATCTGCTGAGCGAGCCGGTCGAGCGGCGCTATGATGCCATCGTCATGAACCCGCCCTTCCATCGCAGCCGGGCGGCCGAGCCGGAAATCGGCGCCGGCATGATCCAGGCGGCGGGCAAGGCGCTGAAGCCGGGCGGGCGGCTGTTCATGGTGGCGAACCGCCAGCTGCCCTATGAGCCGGTTCTGAAGGCCGTCTTCTCCAGCCATGCCGAGCTCGCCCGCGACGGCATGTTCAAGGTTTTCTCCGCGCGCCGATAGGACGGTGCCGGTCACCTCAATGCATGCTGACGATGCGCGCCGGCTCGTGGACGGGAATGGTCGGTCTGATGTCGCCAGGCTTGATCTTGAGCGGCGCCGGCCTGCCGAACAGATAGCCTTGCACCATCTCGCAGCCGGCCGCTCGCAAAAGCGTCGCCTGGTTCTCGGTCTCGACGCCTTCGGCGATGATGCCGACGCCGAGCGCCCGCGACAGGCCAACGATGGTAGAGACGACGGCGCCCGAATTGGAATCGGTGTCGATGCGGCTGACGAAGGAGCGGTCGATCTTCAGCTTGCCGAAGGCGAAGTCGATCAGGTAGCTCAGATTGGAATAGCCGGTGCCGAAATCGTCGACGGCCACCGAAATGCCCATGTCGGCAAGCTGCTGCAGGATGATGGCGGCGCGGTCACGGTCCTGCATCATCGCCGTCTCGGTCAGTTCGAGCTCCAGGCGCGACGGCTTGATGCCGGTGCTGGCCATCGTGTCGCGCACGATGCCGACGAAATCCTTGGTCATGAACTGGACCGGCGAGATGTTGACGGCAACGAAGCAGTCCTCGGGCAAATGACGGGCATCGCTGCAGGCCTTGTTCAGCACCCAATTGCCGATCGGGTGGATCATGCCGGTCTCTTCGGCGATCGGAATGAATTCCATCGGCGGGATCATGCCGCGTTCCGGGTGCTTCCAGCGGATCAGCGCCTCGTAGCCGACGACACGGCCGGTCGGCAGGTCGAGCTGCGGCTGGTAATGAAGGTCGAAATCGCCACGGTCGAAGGCGATGTGCAGTTCGGATTCGATCCAGTGGCGGTAGTCGGCGACCTGGCCCATGTCGGAATGGAAGACCGACCAGTTGCCCACGCCGCCGGCGCGGGCATTCTGCAGCGCCAGGTTGGAGCGGCGCAGGATGAGGACCGGATCGACGCCATCCTTTGGCATCGCCACGATGCCGACCGACAGGCCGACCGACTGCAGGTGAGAATCGAGCTGGTACGGCTTCAGCATCTCCTCGATCATGGTTTCGACGGTGCTTTCCATCGAGCTTTGGAGTTGGTGTTCCCAGACAAGGATAGCGAACTCGCCGGCGCCGATGCGCCCCATCACCGCGCCTTCGGGCATGCAGGCCTTCAACCGCTTGGTGAAGCCGCGGATCAGTTCGTCGCCATGGCTGTAGCCGATGGCGTCGTTGATCTGCTTGAAGCGGTCGATGTCGATGTCGATGAGGAACACCGGCTCACCGGTCCTGATCGTCGCGGACGCCGCGTCGGCAATCCTGCCGACCATCGCCGGCCGCGCAAAAAGCCCGGTCAGCTTGTCGAAATGGGTTTCGTTGAAAACGTAGTCCACCGATTCATCGACGCCGGCGAAGAAGGACAAGGCAGCACCGGCGGCGGCCAGCGCGCACAGCGCCGACGCGATGCCGATCATAGTTTCCGCCTGCATGCCGGCAAAGCCGTCCCCGAAACCATGCCGGAGGCCCCAAAGCCCAAGAATGAAACTGCCAAGGCCCGAACTGGCGACGGTGAGCAGCCGGAACACAGGTGTTCGCTTCGGGTTGCTGACAGCAGGCATTGCTCAGTCCCTGTCGCATGATCCCGAAATCAACTCGACTTTCGGGAAATATCAAGCGCAAACGCATAAAGGCTAAAGCATCCTTTGCGCCCAGCAAGAACGCGCAGAGCCCAAGCCCATAAGACTTCTAGCGGATATCTCCTTAAAATGAGTTTCCGCCGATGCATCTAATTTTACTGGTGAGTTAATCGCGTACGCTGTCGGTCTGCTTCAACTCATCCAGGGTTGGCATCGACACGATGTGATAGCCGGAATCCACATAATGGATTTCGCCGGTGACGCCTGACGAGAGGTCGGACAAAAGATAGAGCGCCGAGCCGCCGACCTCGTCGATGGTCACCGTGCGGCGCAGCGGCGAGTTGCGCTGCTGGTAGGAGTACATGTGGCGGGCGTCCGAGATTCCGGCGCCGGCCAAAGTACGCACCGGTCCCGCCGATATGCCGTTCACCCGGATGCCGCGCGGGCCATAATCGTTGGCGAGATACCGCACGCTGGCTTCCAGCCCGGCCTTGGCGACGCCCATGACGTTGTAGTTCGGCATGACGCGGACAGAGCCGGCATAGGTCAGCGTGATCATCGCGCCGCCTTCGCTCATCAGCGGGGCGGCATGGCGGGCGACCTCGGTGAAGGAGTAGCAGGAGATGACCATGGTGCGGACGAAATTGTCGCGGCTGGTGTCGGCGTAGAGCCCTTTGAGCTCGTTCTTGTCGGAAAAGCCGATGGCGTGGACGACGAAGTCGAGCCCGCCCCATTCCTTGCCGAGCGTCTCGAAGGTGGCGGCGACCGATGCGCTGTCCTCGACGTCACAGGGCACCACCAGAGACGCGCCAAGCTTCTCGGCAAGCGGCTTGACGCGGCGCCCGAATGCGTCGCCCTGATAGGTGAAGGCAAGCTCCGCTCCGTGTTCGGACAATTTCCTCGCGATGCCCCAGGCGATCGAATGATCGTTGGCGACGCCCATGACAAGCCCGCGCTTGCCCTTCATCAGTCCGTCCATGGCCGGCAATCCCCCTACAAAAAAACGCTGGCCTTATGCGGAATAGCGCTGGAAAATCAGCGTTGCGTTGGTGCCACCGAAGCCGAACGAGTTGGACAAAACCGTGTCGATCCTGGCGTCGTCGATGCGCTTGCGCACGATCGGCATGCCCTCGAATTCGGGATCGAGGTTTTCGATATGAGCGCTCTCGCCGATGAAGCCGCCTTGCATCATCAGGATCGAGTAGATCGATTCCTGTACGCCGGCGGCACCCAGCGAATGGCCGGTCAGCGACTTGGTCGAGGTGATGAACGGCATCTTCTCGCCGAACACCTCTCGGATGGCGCCCATTTCCCGGGAATCGCCGACCGGCGTCGAGGTGCCGTGGGTGTTGATGTAGTCGACCGGCGTGGACACCGTCGCCAGAGCCTGGCGCATGCAGCGCACCGCGCCTTCGCCCGACGGCGCCACCATGTCGTAACCGTCCGACGTCGCGCCATAGCCGACGATCTCAGCGTAGATCTTGGCGCCGCGCGCCTTGGCGTGTTCGAGCTCCTCCAGGATGAGGACGCCCGCGCCGCCCGCGATGACGAAGCCATCGCGATTGGCGTCATACGCGCGGGAAGCTGTCGGCGCACGATCGTTATACTTCGACGACATCGCGCCCATGGCATCGAACAGGTCCGACATCGTCCAGTCGAGGTCTTCATGGCCGCCGGCAAACATCACATCCTGCTTGCCCCACTGGATCAGTTCGTAGGCGTTGCCGATGCAATGCGCCGAGGTCGAGCAGGCCGACGAGATCGAATAGTTGACGCCGTGGATCTTGAACCAGGTGGCGAGCGTCGCCGACGCGGTCGACGACATCGCCTTCGGCACCGCGAACGGACCGATGCGCTTGGGGCTGTTGTTCTTGAGCGTGGTCTCGGCCGCCTCGACGATGGTGCGGGTCGAGGGGCCGCCCGAGCCCATGACGATGCCGGTGCGCTCATTGGTGATGTCGCTTTCGCCAAGCCCGGCGTCGGCGATCGCCTGGTCCATCGCGACATGGTTCCAGGCCGCGCCCTGGCTCAGGAAGCGCATGGCGCGCCGGTCGATCATAGGGGTCGGCTCGAGCGTCGGCGCACCCCAGACCTGGCAGCGGAAGCCGTGTTCGGCGAAGGAATCTGAGAAGCTGATGCCTGATTTGGCATCATGGAGCGAGGATTGCACCTCGTTGGCGTTGTTGCCGATCGACGATACGATGCCGAGGCCTGTGACGACGACCCTTCTCATTCGCAACTCCTTCCAGCGGATGATCCCGAAACCGTAGTCGGCCGGCGATCATACGCAAAATCAAAATGCCGCAGCGGCGTTGCGTCTCGGAAGAACGCGCCGCTGCAGTGGCGCCGGTCAGGCGGCCGATTGCTTGGACAGCCCCACCTTGAGGTCTGTCGCAGCGTATATGGGTTCGCCGTCGGCCTTAAGCCAGCCATCGGCGATACCGAGCACCAGGCGTCCACGCATGACGCGCTTGAAATCGATGCCGTATTCCACCTTCTTGACCGAAGGCGTCACCATGCCCTTGAACTTGACCTCGCCGGTCGACAGCGCCATGCCCTTGCCCGGCTCGCCGAGCCAGCCGAGGTAGAACCCCGTCAATTGCCACATGGCGTCAAGGCCCAGGCACCCCGGCATGATCGGATTGCCGATGAAATGGCAGGCGAAGAACCACAGGTCCGGCTTGATGTCGAATTCGGCACGGATGAAGCCCTTGTCGTAGGCGCCGCCGGTCTCGTTGATCTCGGTGATGCGGTCGAACATCAGCATGGGCGGGTAGGGTAGCTGGGCGTTGCCGGGCCCGAACAGCTCGCCGCGGGCGCAGGCGAGCAATTCCTCATAACCGTAGCTGGATTTCGAACCCGCCATATGTCTCGTCCCCATAATCGTCCCGGGCGGTGGGGCGCCCTTGTCGTTGGTTTCCTAACACAATCCCATTCGGGCCGGAAACCGGCGTTTGCGCTTAACCCGCCCGTCTGCCCGGGTCAATGCGCGCTCTCGCATCGGCCTGGAAATCGATTCCGATTTCCAGAAAGCACGATGCTACGCCAAAAGTGATAGAGCGCATTTGGTGCGTCCAACTGGCCGCACGTCGCTCTATTGATCGTATTCGGCCAACAGAATATATGTCGGGAGGTGCCCAGTTTCGGCCGATGACGTTTTTTCGCCACTCTGGGCGTGTCTTGAGGCAGAACTGTGGGCTTGGACGGATAGATGGATCTGGGCGGCCGGAAGGAAAATGTCGCTGTGGACAAGCGGGTTCGCGAAGCCGGCCTTAGGCCGACACGCCAACGCATTGCGCTGGCCGATCTGCTGTTTGCCAAGGGCGACCGCCACCTTTCGGCCGAGGAACTGCATGAAGAGGCGGTCGCCGCCGGCGTGCCGGTCTCGCTCGCCACCGTCTACAACGCGCTTCACCAGTTCACCCAGGCCGGCCTGCTGCGCATCCTGGCGGTCGAGGGGTCCAAGACCTATTTCGACACCAACACCTCCGATCACCATCATTTTTACATCGAAGGCGAAAACAGGATCTTCGATATAGAAAGCGGTCCGGTGACCGTCTCCAACCTGCCGGAGCCACCCGCAGGCATGGAGATCGCCAATGTCGACATCGTGGTGAGGCTGCGCCCGAAACGCAACGTTTAAGCCCCACCCCATGAAGCCTGTCGATTTTGCAATCCGGCTCGAATGGGTTGCGGTCGCGCTCGTGGCTATAGTCGCCTATGCCGCGTCAGGCGTTTCCTGGTGGCTGTTCGCCCTGCTTATTCTGGCGCCCGACCTGTCGATGCTGGGCTATCTCGCCGGGGCACGGATCGGCGCTGTCGCTTACAACGCGTTGCACATCCTGATCGTCCCGCTGTTGCTGGCCCTCGCCGGATATGTTCTGGCCAATTCGACGGCAACCGCGATTGGTCTGATCTGGATCATCCACATCGCCGTCGACCGCGCGCTCGGCTACGGTCTCAAACTGTCGACCGGTTTTCAGGACACCCATCTCGGCCGTATCGGCCGTTAGGCCTCCAGCAATCTCAATTCTTAACGTGCTCGCCGGGATAGGCGCCCCACACCTGCGACTGGGCGATCCAGCCGGTGTGGCCGTCGAAGGTCATTTCGCACCACTGGCCATCGCAGGTTTTGATCGTGCCCGTAACGCCCGGCTCGATGATGGCGATGACGCTGGCGTCCTTATCGGCATCGTCGAGCAGATTGATTCGGCCACCTTTGGTGCGTTGCCAAGGGGCGACGATCGCGGTCCGGCGGCCCGACAGCAGCGACTGGTTGATCCAACCCTCCGAGCCATCGGCATCGCGCACGCGCCGCCAGGTATCGAATTCCTGGATGATTTCCATCGGCAGGCCGGCCTTTGTGTACATCCAGTCGACGGAATAGTTGGCGCCGGGGCCAACGCGCGAGTTGACGCGAGCCGATTTCAGGCTGACGAAACGCGGCAGCGGCAGGCCGCTCGGCCCGAGCGTGACCGTCTGCACAGGTGCGGCGGCACCTTGCGCCGCGGCTTGCGGGGAATGCAGGAGAGCGCCGAGAAGCGCTGCGCTGAGGATCAGGCGAAGCGACGCGAAACCAGACACTTTCATTCCTTTCGGCGCGTGCCCTTTGGTCCGGGCGCCCCTTTTTCTTTGTCTTCGGCGGCACCGCTTGTTACAGGAGTGGCAGGCACCGCGACCGGTATTCAGTTTCGCCTGTCTTGGTTAAAGAGGTCTCAACGAGATCGGGTTCGAGGAAACAATGGCAGGCAAAAAACGGCCTCTCGTCGTCATCACGCGTAAGCTGCCCGATCCGGTCGAGACCCGCATGCGCGAACTCTTCGACGCCAGGCTGAATGTCGAGGACAGGCCGATGACGCAGCCGGAGCTGGTCGCGGCGATCAAGGAAGCCGATGTGCTGGTGCCGACCATCACCGACCAGATCGATGCGGCGCTGATTGCCCAGGCCGGCGACAATCTCAAGCTGATCGCCAATTTCGGCAATGGCGTCGACAAGATCGATGTCGCTGCGGCGGCCAGGAAAGGCATTACCGTCACCAACACGCCGAACGTGCTGACCGAGGATACGGCCGACATGACCATGGCGCTGATGCTGGCCGGCCCGCGGCGGCTGGCCGAAGGCGCCAATGTGCTCACCAGCGACAAGAAATGGGCCGGTTGGTCGCCGACCTGGATGCTCGGCCGGCGCATCTGGGGCAAGCGCCTCGGCATTGTCGGCATGGGCCGCATCGGCACCGCTGTTGCCAGGCGCGCAAAGGCTTTCGGCCTGTCCATCCACTACCATAACCGCCATCGCGTGCTGCCGGCGGTCGAGGAAGGGCTGGAGGCGACCTATTGGGAAAGCCTCGACCAGATGCTTGCCCGCATGGACATCATCTCGGTCAATTGCCCGTCGACGCCGGCGACCTTTCATCTGCTTTCGGCGCGGCGCCTGGCTCTGCTTCAGCCCACCGCCTATGTGGTCAACACCGCGCGCGGCGACATCATCGACGAGGAAGCGCTGGTCAAGCTGATCCAGGACGGCAAGATCGCCGGCGCCGGCCTCGACGTCTACGAGCACGAACCGGCGCTGAACTCGAAACTGCTGAAGCTTGCCGCGAAGAACAAGGTCGTGCTTTTGCCGCATATGGGTTCGGCGACGATCGAGGGCCGCATCGACATGGGCGAGAAGGTGATCATCAACATCCGCGCCTTCTTCGACGGCCACCGGCCGCCGGACCGCGTGCTGCCGCTACGGACTTGAAGCGGGCCGCGTTCAGGATGCGGTTGTGAGGGCGCCATCCGCCGCGACACTCACACGCTTGCCGCGATAGGCCTCAAAATCGTCGCGCTCGAGCCTGAGCGCTACCGGCGTCGGCCAGCCCATTTCCCTGGCCACGATCAAGCCAAGCAGCAGGATCGCGTCCGGCTCGTGCAGCACGAGTGCCGTCGGCGCATGGCCATTGTGGACGAGTTCCATCAGCACGGCTGACGCTGAGGACGAGCCGATCGTGCCGGGCAGGAACAGCACACGCCCGGAAATGGTCTCGCCATGATGCGGGTGACGGACATCGGCGATGCGGCCGCTCTTCGGATCGACGCCACCCCAGAAGCTGATTGGCGCGGTCAGCACCAAGGCCAGCCCTTCGCCTCCGCTGCCCGGCACCAGTATGTCGGCTGCAGCATTCATGCGGCGATGTCCGTAAACCTGGGCTTACCGGCAACCGCGCTTTCCACGCAGTCGGCCAGCGAGCCGTAAAGCACGGCGTAACCGGTATTGCCCGGCGCGTAGTGCGCGAATTTTCCCGAATTGGTCATCAGCACGCCGCCGGCCAGATCCGGCAGGATCGGCGTCACCACCACGCAGGTGTCGGCGACGATGATGACGCCGCTGGCTTCGAGCATCTTGCGCTTGCCGTTCTGCTCCAACCTGGTGAGCACGTGGCGGCCGGTGCAGGCGTAAATCGGCACGCTGAGCCGCCGCCCGCCAATCAGCCGCTCAAGTGCATCGAATTCGGCCAAAGACAGATGCGGACTGCCGATCGCCACGGCATCGATGGCGGTCTGCGTGGCTGCGGTGGACAGGCCGGCGCGGGCCTTCATGGCCATCTCCGGCGTTACGCGGATCATCGTTTCCGGCCTGCCGCCCACCAGGATGGTCTCGGCGTCGGGCGCCTCGGGCGTCACGCCGGCAATGTGGAACAGGCCGACGGCGCCCGACGATGCCGCCGCCGCGCCGAAGGCCTTCAGCGCATCCTCGCCGGGATGGCTGAATATGCCGGTGACGACGCCGATCGCATTGCCGACCTCACGGCCGTAGAGGTTGCCCAGCACCGGCCAGGCGATCTCGGAGCCAAGGAACGAGGCGGAGAGGCCGGACACATCGAACAACAGCCGTGCCTGCCGGTTCTCGGGGCGATGCAGGCCGTAATCCGGCGCGCGGCCCGATATGGCGCAGGCGATGTCGAGGAAGTCGCCATAGCGGTTGGTCCGTGCCCCCAGAACCGAATTGCAGAACACCACCGCGTTGGATTCACCCCAGGCGACATCGCTGCCAAGCGCCGGCCTGTGGCCGGCCTGATAGGGCGCGCAGGTCCAGCTCTGCTCGCAGCCCAGTTTGCGGTAGGCCTCCATCATTCGTCGCGCCATGCCGCGCGCCGGCTCTTCGAGGCGCACGCGCGAGCAGCCCATCAGGTCGAGCGCGCCGACATTGAGCGTCGAGCGCACCGCGACCCTGGCGCCGCTATCGACCAGCCTTTCGGCAAACAGCGTGCCGGAATCGCCGTGATAGAGCGCGCCGTCTATATGCGTCGAGGCGATCGGGATAAGTCGCGGCGCGCCGAGCAGCGCAGCGCTTTCGGCAACGATGCGCATCGCCATCGCCGCCCCGTCATGGCCGGAGGCGACTGTCTGCTCCTGTGAGCTGAGTGCAAGGCTCACGCCAACTCCTTGCGCAAGGTGATCGAGGTCGGCCGGTCATAGCCGTCATGCGCGGTGCGTTCAGTCTCGCGAAAGCCGAGACCGGCAAAGGTTGCATGATTTACGGTCAGTTCGATTCGCGTCTGCAGTTCGATGGCCGGTTTGTTCCGGCTGCGGGCGAGAAATTCGACAGCCTGCATCAGCCGCCTGCCGATGCCTTGCCCTTGAAGCTCAGGTTCGACGGCGAGCTTGCCGATGTAGAAATCATCGGCTCTCTCCAGCGCGAAAACGCAGCCGGCGATCCTGTCATCCTGCAGGGCCAGCAACACGGTCTCGCGGCCAGCCTTGTCCCTGAGGTTTCCGGCGTTCAGCAGATGTGCCGAGGAGGGCGGGTCGATGACGCCGTCCATCGGTGCAAAGGCGCGCATGATCAGGCTGAGCAGTTCGTCCCAGCGGTCGAAGCCGGGGGCGAGCTGCGTGACCAAAACACTGGCAGGCTGATCCATGCGGTCAGCTTCTCTTGTAGCGGATCGTGTCGAAGCGCGCCGACAGCGCATCGTAGAGCAGCAGCCGGCCGACCAGCGGTTCGCCGATGCCGGTGATCAGCTTGATCGTTTCCATCGCCTGCAGCGTGCCGACGACGCCGGTCAGCGCACCGACGACCCCGGCCACCGCGCAGGATGGCACCAGCCCCTCTGGCGGCGCTTCGGGAAAGAGGTCGCGATATCCAGGGTTCGGTCTGCCGTCGGTGCCGGTGCCGAACGGCATCAACACCGTCACCGAGCCGTCGAAGCGGCCGACGGCGGCATGCACGAGCGGCCGCTTTTCCGCCGCGCAGGCATCAGCCACCACATAGCGCGTCTCGAAATTGTCGGAGCCGTCGACGACCACGTCGTAGCGCGTGACGAGGACGGCAGCATTGTCGGCCGTCAGCCTGAAATCGTGCAATTCCACCGCGGCATGGGGATTGATCCGGGCGATCGCTGCTTTGGCGCTCTCGGTCTTCGCAATGCCGACCGTATCGGTGGCGTGGATCACTTGCCGTTGCAGATTGGACAGCGAGACAATGTCGTCGTCGACGATGCCAAGCGTGCCGACGCCGGCGGCAGCGAGATATTCCAGCACCGGCGCGCCGAGGCCGCCGGCGCCGATCACCAGCACTCGCGCCCGCTTCAGCCTCTGCTGGCCGGCGCCGCCGATCTCAGGCAGCACGATGTGGCGGGCATAGCGTTCGAGTTCTTCGTCGGTGAGGGCGGCAGGGGTCATTGCCCGACCATATAGCGGAGCAAAAACCTTGTCAGGTCTCTTCGGTTGGCCCAACCGTGCCGTGGTCGACGGTGAGGAACTGCGCGCGTCCCCTCAGGCTGGAAAACAGCGCGGCGTCGGTTCCGGTCATGAAGGCCTGGCAGTTCAGCTCCTCCAGGATCGAGAACAGCGCGGCGCGCCGGCCGGCATCGAGATGCGCGGCAATCTCGTCGAGCAACAGGATCGGCGTCATCCCCGACATCTCGCCGGTCAGCCTTGCGTGCGACAACACGATGCCGACCAGCAGCGCCTTCTGCTCTCCGGTCGAGCAGAGTTCGGCCGGCATCGCCTTGGGGCGGTGGCGCACCAGCAGATCCGAACGGTGCGGGCCGTCGAGCGTGCGTCCGGCGGCGCGGTCGCGCTCGCGGCCGTCGGCAAGGGCGTCGCGATAGCGTTGCTCGACATCCACAGCGGGTGCTGAGGCGACATGGCTTTCAAGGTCGCCGAAGAGGCTGATGTCGGCTTGCGGAAACGGCCCGCTGGACGGCAACCTGTCGATCATGGCGGCCAGCAGGCGCACCAGCTCGGCGCGCGCCGCGGCAATCGCCACGCCGGTTTCGACCATTCGCATCTCGATGGCGTCGAACCATGCGCCGTCTCGCGAACCTTCCGTAAGCAATCGGTTACGTCCGCGCATCGCCTTCTCATAGTCGAGCGCGCGCTGGCCGTGGCCGGGATCGATCGCAAGCACCAGCCTGTCGAGAAAGCGCCGCCGGTCCGCGGCAGGCCCCGGGAACAGGCCGTCCATGGCCGGCGTCAGCCAGACCACGCGCAGC
Organism: Mesorhizobium sp. M0317; assembly: GCF_040321555.1. Lineage (NCBI taxonomy): Bacteria > Pseudomonadati > Pseudomonadota > Alphaproteobacteria > Hyphomicrobiales > Phyllobacteriaceae > Mesorhizobium > Mesorhizobium sp. M0317. The sequence continues at coordinate 181,180 of NZ_JAMYRV010000004.1, forward strand.
CATTCCAGCATGGCGTCGGCCGACCGTGCCGGCGCGCCATTGATGCGCACCTTGCGACCGCCCTCGCCGGCCGCTTCACCCCCGGTGATGCCGGTGCCGATCTCGACCTGCCCCTCCGGCCCGTCGAGCCTTGCGTGCAGCGCAAAGCCGCCATCGCCGCCTTCGCGGGCCACGTCGACATAGGGCGCCCGGCGCAGGCCGCGGCCAGGCGTCAGCAGCGAGATGGCTTCCAGGAGATTGGTCTTGCCGGCGCCATTGTCGCCGGAAAACACCACCGTGCCGGGTGAAAAGCCGATCGACAACGCCGCATAATTGCGGAAATTCGTAAGTGTTAGCTTCCTTATGTGACTTTGTTCCGGCAACCGCTATCCGCCTGTAGAAGTCGCCGCAATCAATTATGCTGCAGTGTGCCGCAGTGCGGCTGCTACACCCGCATCGGCATCAGCACGTAGAGCGCGGTCTCATCGGCCATGTCGTGGATCAGCGTCGGCGAGCCGGCATCGGCCAGCATGAACTTGGCTTCCGTGCCGGTGAGTTGAGCAGCGACGTCGAGCAGATATTTGGCGTTGAAGCCAATCTCGATCGGGTCGGACGAATAGTCGGCCGCCAGCTCCTCGGTGGCGCTGCCCGAATCCGGATTGTTGACGGCAAGCGTCACCTGGCCTTCGGTGATCGAAAGCTTCACCGCGCGGCCGCGCTCGGAGGAAATGGTCGAGACGCGATCGACGGCGGCGGCGAAGCTCTGGCGGTCGATGATCAGCTTCTTGTCGTTGCCGGTCGGAATGACGCGCTGGTAGTCCGGGAAAGTGCCGTCGATCAGCTTCGAGGTCAGAATCACGCTGCCGATGGTGAAGCGGATCTTGGTGTCGGACAGTTCGGTGGTCACCGCGACATCGGGATCGTCGACCAGCTTCTGCAACTCGCTGACCGTCTTGCGCGGAATGATGATGCCCGGCATGCCTTCGGACCCGGCCGGAGCGTCGATCTCGGCGCGCGCCAGGCGGTGGCCGTCGGTCGCCACTGAACGCAGCTTCAGCTTGCCGCCAGTTTCATGCGTGTGCAGGTAGATGCCGTTGAGATAGTAGCGCGTCTCTTCGGTGGAGATGGCGAACTGGGTCTTTTCGATCAGGCCTCTCAGGGCGACGGAATCGAGCCGGAAGATGTGTGAGAAGGACCCCGCCGAAAGCTCCGGGAAATCGGACTGCGGCAGGCACTGCAGGCGAAAGCTCGAGCGGCCCGACGTCACCGTCATGGCGTTGCCGTCCTCATCGGTCTTCAGCATCACTTCGGCGCCGTCGGCCAGCTTGCGCACGATGTCGTAGAGGAGGTGCGCCGGAACCGTCGTCGCCCCGCCGCGCTCGACCTTTGCCGGCGTCGATTCGGTCACTTCGAGGTCGAGGTCGGTGGCTTTCATTTCAAGGCTGGCGCCCTCGGCGCTGAGCAGCACGTTCGACAGGATCGGTATGGTATTGCGCCGCTCGACCACGCGATGAACGTGGTTGAGCGACTTCAGGAGATTGGACCGTTCCAGGATAACACGCATGACGAAACAGGCTCGCTTGAATGAATGGACGGGTCACCAGTGGGCGGCGCCCCGCGAAAGGTCTGAACAGGCTCAGAATCTATGCAAACTGACAGGAAAAAGCCAGCAAACGCAAGTCCGGGCCACCGGTTCGCGCCGGTTAAGCGGGCTTTCTGGGGATAAAGCGGACGTTGGCCGGCAACCGATGCATGTCGCCGAAAACTGCGCAGCGGTTTTGGGACAACGACATGCATCAAAACAAGAAAATTTAAAGCGCGACGACCGAATACTCTAACCCGGCGCGCTCCGTTTGCCGCGCCGATCAGGCTTGGTCGTTGATCAGCCTGCGCAACAGTTCCAGTTCCTGCGCCAGCGTGTTGTCGACGCCGGAAAGGTCCTCGATCTTGCGCACCGCATGCAGCACCGTGGTGTGGTCGCGCCCGCCGAACCGCCGGCCGATCTCCGGCAGCGAGCGCGGCGTCAATACCTTCGACAGGTACATGGCGACCTGCCTGGGCTTCACGATGGTGCGCGTGCGCCGGTTGGACAGCAACTCGGTCTTCGACACATTGTAGTGGCGCGCCACGATGCGCTGGATGTCCTCGATGCGCACCCGCTTCGGCTCGCCAGAGCGATAGATGTGCCCCAGGATCTCGTCGATGCGGTCGATGGTGATCGCCGGCTCGAACGACTGACGAAACAGCAGTTGGTTGAACGCGCCCTCCAGCTCACGACCGCTGCCGGTCACCGTGCGGGCGACATGGTTGAGGATCTCCTCCGAAATATTGAGCGATGCATCGTCAACCTTGGCGGTGGCAAGCCGAAGTTTGAGCATGCCTATGCGCATGGCGAAGTCCGGCGCCGACATTTCCAGCGCGACACCGCCATTGAGGCGCGAGCGCACCCGCGGTTCCAGCGATTCCAGTTCCGACGGCGGCCTGTCGGCGGCAACCACCACTTGCTTGGCGCTGTCGAGCAGCATGTTGATGAGATGGCAGAATTCGTGCTGGATCGACTTGCCCTGCAGGAACTGCATGTCGTCGATGATCAAGAGGTCGATGTCGCGCAGCTGTTCCTTCAGCGTCAGCGCATTGTTGTCGCGGATCGCGGTGGCGAAGCGCCACATGAAATATTCGGCCGTCAGATAGACGACGCGCGATTTCGGGTTCTGTTTCAGGGATTCGGCCGCAATCGCCTGCAAAAGGTGCGTCTTGCCGAGCCCGACGGTTGCATGAAGGAACAGCGGGTTGAAGCGCACCGCGCTCGACTGCGATTCCGCCACGGCTTTGGCTGCGGCGAAAGCCACCCGGTTCGACGGGCCTTCGATGAAGGAGCCGAACGTGTAGCGCGGGTCGAGCGGCGACCCCAGCACATTGTGCCGGAATTCGCTCTCGATCGGCGTGCCGGGACGAGGGGCGGGCGCCCGCTCCATCCTGCCGGGGCCGACCGTGCCGGCCGCCAATGCGGTCTGCGTATGCTTGGTCATCTTGCGCGCCGGCACGACCTCGGGTTCGACGCCATTGCGGGCCGGACGGGTCGCGGTGCGCACGACCATCTCGATCTTGAGGATTTCGGGATCCTCGTGCTTCCACAGATCGGCGATGAGATCGAGATAATGGCCATTGATCCACGAGCGCAGGAAGGCCGTGGGCACCGAGATGCGTACAATGCCCCGGGAAGCCTCAGCCACCTTCATACGGCCGAACCAGCTCGAATAGACCTCGGTTCCCAGGCGCGCCTTCAATTGGGCCTTGACCCGGTCGAACTTCTGTTCCGCGTCGTTGGAAGCCGCCATATCGTGCGCTCCGACCAATGTTCCGGGAAATGGCAGGTCGCCCGTAAGCTCCCGCTCGATGCCGCTCTGCATGATTGTGCGTCCCTTTTCCTTTGTACCTTTTTCCCGCCGGGAGTGCGCCTCCTGCACCCATGTTTCCGGCGACCGTATCTTCGCTACAACACCACCGCCGCCGCCGGCGGATGACGTTGCCTCGTCAAAAAGGGATGGGTCCCGGCTGCTTAAAGCCAGTCCGTCTGACATGTTCGGGCAAAGCGGTGCTACCCGGCGAAAACGCCGGTGCGCCATCAAGCTGCCATGTACAATTACGCCAGTCCCCTATCGTATCGAAAAGGCAAGCCATACCCGTTCGCGGAATTGATCCACGTCATGAATTCTGCCACTGTTAGCTGGCCGATTCAGGCTGGGTTAAGGGCTAATGGCCCGTCCCTTTCGATAGACCGACATTACCGAAATCGCTGTGGATAGGGCAAGGCCACCTCTAACGGATTTTTAAGGAATCTGGTTAGTGAACAACGGTTCGGGCTCCGTGCTGGAAGCGCATATTTTGACAAAGCCATTGGGATTCAAACCCTTTTGCCGCGAATATGAAAATGGCTGTGCGGTTTGAAATTTTCTGAAATAATTCGCTTGACACCAACTTGCTGCCTGTCGCCCACAGGCTATGTGAACAAGCTGTGGATCACTTCCAGCAAGCCACTGAAAAATATCAGCAATTTGTGACAGCCAAATTTATTGGCGTGGGCCGTTTCGGCGGATTGGAATATCAGTGGGAGTGTATGTGCCGGCAAAGCATTCCGGACTCTGGAATGCGGCTCGGGCGTGTTTTGCGGTCGTTCTTTTAAGTGCTTGCCGGCAAACGAAAAACCCGGCGCGATTGGCCGGGTTTGAAAGAACGACAGTTCAGGAACGGTCGATCAGGCCGACAGCACCTTGAGGCGGTGAGCCAGACGCGACACCTTGCGCGATGCCGTATTCTTATGGATCACGCCCTTGGTCGCGGCGCGCATCAATTCCGGCTCTGCGGTCTTGAAGGCTTCCAGCGCGGCTGCCTTGTCGCCGGCAGCCAGTGCCTCTTCGACCTGGCGGACATATGTACGCACGCGCGAGCGGCGGTTCTTGTTGATCGCTGCGCGGCGGGCGATCTTGCGCGTTGCCTTTTTGGCCGAGGAGGTATTGGCCATGATGCCTCTCTTCTGATCTGGTGGGCGCATGCGGGATGCCGCAGGGCGCAAAAAACAAACGGGCAGCCAACGGCCGCCTCGGTTGGAGCGGCTTATAGTTCAGCTTTTCCGGCGCGTCAACGCCGCTTTGGCTTCTTTTTGGTCCGCGCCGCCGCCACTCTAGCGATTGGTGAAATTCGGCTTCCGCTTCTCGGCAAAGGCTGCCATCCCTTCCTTCTGGTCGTCGAGCGCAAACAGCGAGTGGAACAGCCGGCGTTCGAAGCGCAGTCCCTCCGCCAGCGTCGTCTCGTAGGCGCGGTTGACTGCCTCCTTGGCCATCATCACCGATGGCAGTGAAAACTCTGATATCCTGGCCGCGGCCTTCATCGCCTCCTCGATCAACTCGCCGGCCGGCACGACGCGGGAGGCCAGGCCGCTGCGCTCGGCTTCGGCGGCATCCATCATCCGACCGGTCAGGCACATGTCCATGGCCTTCGACTTGCCGACAAAGCGGGTCAGCCGTTGCGACCCGCCCATGCCGGGAATGACGCCGAGCGTGATTTCGGGCTGGCCGAATTTCGCCGTGTCGGCGGCAATGATGAAATCGCACATCATCGCCAGTTCGCAGCCGCCGCCCAGTGCATAGCCGGCGACCGCCGCGATCATCGGCTTGCGCGCACGGGTAAACTCTTCCCAGCCGACGAAGAAATCCTGCACATAGGCCTCCGCGTAGGTGACGGCCTGCATTTCCTTGATGTCGGCGCCCGCCGCAAAAGCCTTCTCGGAACCGGTGATGACCATGGCGCCGATGCCGGGATCGGCGTCGAACCCCTTTGCCGCCGTCAGCAAATCCGCCAGCACCTGCGCGTTCAGCGCGTTCAGCGCCTTGGGCCGGTTCAGCGTGATCAGGCCGACCTTGCCGCGCGTCTCGACGATGATGGTTTCATAGCTCATGGGCTGGCCTCCTGGTTGCGGCACTGAAGGACCGTCTAGCTTACCGCTGGCAGGTCCGGCAATAAAAGGTCGAGCGGCCGCTTTGCACGATGCGCTCGATGTGGCCGCGACAGCCGGGCGTCGGACAGGGCTCGCCTTCGCGATCGTAGACCGCGAAGGAATGCTGGAAATAGCCCGGCGACCCGTCTGTGTGCACATAGTCGCGCAGCGAAGACCCGCCGGCGGCGATCGCATCGGCGATCACCGAACGGATTGCCTCGGCCAGTCGTTCGCTCTGTTCCTTGGCCTTCTTGCCGGTCCCGGCGATGGTGCCTGCCTCGCGCAATGGCGAAAGGCCGGCGCGCCACAGCGCTTCCGACACATAGATATTGCCGAGCCCGGCAATCAGCTTCTGGTCGAGCAGCGCCGCCTTCAACGGCGATCTGCGGCCCTTCAGCAGAGAGGCGAGCAGGGCGCCTTCCAGCGCATTGCCGGTCGGCTCGACGCCCAGTCCCGCGAGCATCGGATGCGCGTCGGCCAGGCCTTCCGCAAACAGCATGAAGCCGAAGCGACGCGGGTCGTTGAAGACCACGCGAGACTGGACGCCGACAGGCGACACGACATGGAACACCACATGGTCGTGCTTGGCATCCTTCGAGCGCTCTTGATGGAACGTGCCGGGCGTCTCTTTGTCATCAGCGGCCTCGATGCGGAACGAGCCCGACATGCCGAGATGGCAGATCAGCACCGGGCCACCGTCCAGGTGTATGGTGAGATATTTGGCGCGGCGGCCAAGCGCGATGACCGTCTTGCCGGTCAGCCGCTGCGCAAATTTCGCCGGAAACGGAAATCTGAGATCGGGCCGGCGCGCCTCGACGCGCACGATCCGCGCGCATTCCAGAACCGGCTGCAGGCCGCGCCGGACCGTTTCGACCTCGGGCAGTTCAGGCATGGCCGCCTATCGCCGAATGGAAGGAAGCGCCGTGGCGGCCGCGCGCCAGCTTGAGGTGTTCGGCGACCGTCTCGCCGATATCGGCGAAGGTGGTCCTGAGCCCGATGTCGCCGCCCGTGAGACCCGGTGCGGTGCCGATGACCGGGACGCGTTCGCGCGTGTGGTCGGTGCCACGCCATGTCGGATCGTTGCCATGGTCGGCGGTGAGGATGAGCAGATCGCCCGGCTTCAGCTTTGCCAGTGCCTCGGGCAGCCGGCGGTCGAAGGCTTCGAGCGCCGCAGCATAGCCGGCGACGTCGCGGCGATGGCCGAACTCGGTGTCGAAGTCGACGAAATTGGCGAACACCAGGTCGCCGTCGCCGGCATCGTCCATCGCGCCCAGCGCCTTGTCGAACATTGCCATGTTGCCGGGCGCCTTGCGTACTTCCGAGATACCGCGGTGGGCGAAGATGTCGCCGATCTTGCCGACCGCGATCACCCGGCTGCCGCGCCCGGTCAAGCGGTCGAGCAGCGTCGGCTCAGGCGGCGGCACGGCGTAGTCATGGCGGTTGTAGGTGCGCTCGAAGGTGGCTGATGTTTCGCCCAGGAAAGGCCGTGCGATCACCCGTCCGATCTTCAGCGGATCGACCAGCCGGCGTACCGTCTTGCAGAACTCGTAGAGCCGCTCCAGGCCGAAATGAACTTCGTGCGCTGCTATCTGCAGGACGGAATCGACCGAGGTGTAGCAGATCGGCTGGCCGGTGCGGATATGCTCCTCGCCGAAGCGCTCGATGATCTCCGTGCCGGGCGCATGGCAGTTGCCGAGAATGCCCGGCACCTTGCCCTCGCGGATCATCGCTTCGGTCAGTTCGGCAGGGAAGGCGGGCACCTTATCGGGGAAATAGCCCCAGTCGAACCGCACGGGCAGCCCGGCGATTTCCCAGTGACCCGACGGCGTATCCTTGCCGCTCGAAATCTCCTGCGCGGCGCCGTGGAAGGCGGAGGCTGAAACGGCGGCTTTGCTGTCGAATTGGAAGCCGGTTGCGGTTTCTGCTGCGCGGCCGAGACCGAGCGAAACCATGGTGGGCACCTTCAGCGGTCCCTCGCGCAGGCCCTCGCGATCGGCGCGGGTTTCCGCGCAGGCCAGCGCGATATGTCCGAATGTGTTCGAGCCGGCGTCGCCATAGCGTTCGGCATCGGCGGCGCCGCCAATGCCGAAAGAATCGAGAACGAAGAGGAAAGCGCGTGACATCGGTGCCGTCATTGCCAGTCTGGTTGACCAGACATAAGGTCCCGTCGCGGCATTGGCAAATCGTAAACCAGGCGGCAGCGGCCTGGCGCAATAGTCGCGAGGTCGGGCAGGCGCGCTGTACGCATCCTTGAGACATGCGATGCGCTTCAAGGAAACGGTGTGCGGGGCATGGATCGATGAGACGGGCTGACCTCGGTTGGAGTGCACTAGCGACCACTGTAGCGCTCCTGGCCTCGCAGCTCGCCGCGCACGCCGACTGGCGCGACCAGATCGGCACGTTTCGCATCGGCATCGTTGCCGAGCCGGGCGCCGGCAACACGGTTCCGGGTCTGGCCATGCTGACTGACGCCTACGGCAGGGCGCTCGGCATGAAGGTGGAATTCGTCGTCGCGCATGACTATGCGGCGCTGATGGAGGCGCAGGCCAATGGCCGGATTCAATACGCGGTCTATTCGGCGACCGCCTACGCCACCGCCTCGGAGCGCTGCGGCTGCGTCGAACCTCTTGTGGCGCCGGTCGACGCCGACGGTGCCACGGGCATCCGCTCCGTGCTTTTGACGCGCGACGGCAGGCTTTCCGATCTCGCGGCCCTGGAAACGCACCGCATCGCCATGGCGCCTTCCGACTATGTCGGCGGTTCGCTTCTACCGCTCGCCGGGCTGGCGGCCGACGGCATCAAGATCAGTCAGGATGCGCCATTCCTCGCTCATGCCGGCTCGGCTGCCGCCGCAGAAGCGATGCTGGCCGATGGCCAGGCCGATGCCGTATTCGGCTGGGAGCGGGCCACGGCGGAAAACCGGACGGCGATTGCTGGCGATCAGCCGGCTGATCCGGACGGCACGGCGGCGCGGCTGGAGGCGGCGGGCATTCCAGAAGCCGCGCTCCAGATCATCTGGACCTCCGGCGTGCTCAGATACGGCCCTCACGCCGTCCGCAGCGATCTTGACCCCGAAGCCAAACGCCGACTGACGGTCTTCCTCACCAATCTCAGATCGCAGTCGCCGGAAATCTACGATTTCGTGGAATCGAAACATGCGGGAGGGTTCACGCTCGCCGCTGCGAGTGACTATGCGATGGCCGCTTCCATCGTGCGCCTGGTGTCAGGCAGCACGGACAGCAGCGCGCAATGACCCGGGTTGAATGGGTAGAACTGCTTCAGCAATTGCTGCAGGGGATCGAGGTGGCCCGGCGCGGCCTGAGATAGTAGGTTTCGCTCATCGTTATTTTGCCTTCGTTGAAGGCCGAGATAAATCCGAGCGGCTTTTCGGCGCTTTCCGACCAGGAGATGATCGGTTCATATTTGAGAGTGGTTTTGACACGAATAAGGAAAGTCCCCGCAACGTTGAGCGTCGCCGGAACAGTGGTGGAGCTTGTCGGGTTGGAGTCGCGGCTCGTGACCCCATTCAGCACGCGCCAGGACCACGCCACCTTCGCCTTCGGTGTCGGTTTGCCCGGATCGGCTTCGATGTCGATTGCTGTGATGAAGATATCGGCGACTGAGCGGTTATAAGGCTGAAGGCTGGAGTTTCCGATTTTCATAATGTCGGTGAGATCTGCATTGACCACCGACGTTTGCTGCGTGACGAGGTCGGCAACCATGGAGCTAATGCGGCTGACCTTCTTGCTGGCCTCGATGGCTTGCGAGGCCTCCATGGTAACGAAATACATGATCAGCAAGACGGGCACGATGAGGGCAAACTCGACCGCCGCTATGCCCCGCCGATCGGCACAAAACCGCGCCGCTCTCTTCCAGACAACCGATATCCCCGGATGTGCCCCCGCACGAAACATGCCCTTTTCCTTTGCTACACGTGCCTCAGTTGTCGAATGGCTCGTTTTGCCACGTTGCCGTTGCGTAATGCAGCGTCTTGCCGCCATCCATATTCGACATGTATTGAGCCATGAAATCGGTCATGACCGGCCAAGGGTAGAAAACCCGCAGCATGTTCTTTGATTCTGCCGGACCTATTGTGGGGGTCCCGAAAGCCGGGTCCTTGCCTGTATCCGGATCCTTGCCCGTCAGCGTGATGGTCGAGCCGGAAATCTTGAAACCCGCACTGGCTGCCCCGGCAAAGGTCTTGAACGGGCGCAGATCAACCAGCAAACCGGGGCAACCCTTGGCGACAATGATCTCGAGCCTGGCGCAGACCCTACCCTTTAGCTTCTCTTCCGTCACATCGGCTTGCCTCAACTGGCCAGTACGCAATTGACGGGCGATATCATCGGTGATGTTGGCCATCACCTCCTGTCCGGCAAATGAAATGCAGCTCTCGAGGATGGCGAAGACGAGAGCCGCAAACGGTAACGCAAGCATGGCGAATTCTATCGCCGTGCCGCCGCGCCGATCGCCAAGGAAACGACGGGCAAACGTCACGCGCCCTGCCTTGGCCTTGCAGATCTTGCGTCTTGAATCCTCGTCCAAAACGTCGCCCATATCCCGTTCCTGCCGATCCTGATGCGGTACCGTCAGCACCACTATCAAGAACCCATTTAGCTCCGGTTTGAATGACCGTTAAATTCGACCAGGCGACATTAACCGGCCGCTAACCGACGCGGCTCTCCCCCAGACAATCAAGTCACCTGAGGCGCTTACTGCCCAGCGCTCATCTCGGCCTCGGACGACTTTTCCGAGTCGCTCTTATACGAGCTTTCGCAATAGGGCGTGCAGGACATGGTCTGGACCGAGGCGCGCCTGTAGATACGCACCGACGACGCGTCCTGGCGCACCACGGTCACCTGCTCGTCGACGATCGGGCTGCCATCGTGGTCGAGGACAACCAGATTGGTCACGCCGAACCCCTTGCCCGTCAGCACGATCGTCGATGCATCCTGGACGGAGGCGTCGGCGATCGCCGGATTGCCGACGACGATGGTGTCGGCGGGGCGTGTCAGTTTGACGATCTTGGCCTGGTTCATCGTCACTTCGATGCCGGCTCCGGCCTTGGCCGGCAGCACGAAAGCCGGGACGGCGAGAAGCGCGACAAGCAGGAATGACGATTTCATGGCGGTCATCGAGGCGCTCCACAGCGGCAAAACTTGTTCACGGAACATGAAGGAGATTGGTGAACCAACGGTTAAACCCTTGACCGGCGCCGGGTATTCGCTCCAATCTTGCTGCCAGCTAATATAACAATGCGTCCTGCCGATAGCCGTGAAATTACAGCTTTTCACGGGCAGGCGAGCTACTGTCCAGCGTTTAGTTTACGGTTAACCACGCAAGCTGTTCGAAGCGGGAAAGGAATCGGTAAGGCTGTTTATTAAGCCGATTGAAAGAGCTTCTCCGTAGATTAGCAGCATCCGATCAACCACCACAGAAGTTGACGGAAGTGCTGTAACACGTGGAGTAGGAGCTCTCGAATGTCTAATCTCATCGCACGTTTCGCGAAGGACGAATCCGGCGCGACCGCTATCGAATACGGTCTGATCGCCGCTCTCATCGCGCTTGCCATCATTTTTGGCGCTGGTCAGCTCGGCAACGCCCTGAACAACAAGTTCATCGCCATCGCCGGTAAGGTGAGTGGTTCGTAATACCCTGGTTGCCTTAGAGATAGGGGCCGCCTGACTGGCGGCCCTTATTTCATCGCGTCGGGTGGTTTTGAGTAACCCAGTCTCATCGATCGTTAATCATATATGTCTAGGCTGAGGCTGGATACAGTTGGCAACAGGGTGTCGCGCCCATGCTCGAAGCGTTGATCTTCGTCATCTTTCCTTTTTGCATGCTCTTCGCCGCGATCTCCGACATGCTGTCGATGACGATCGCCAACCGCGTACCGGTGCTGCTGCTGGCGGTGTTTGCGCTGGTTGCGCCGCTGACGGCCATGGACTGGGCAACCTATGGCTGGCATTTCGCCGCCGGCGGCCTGGTGCTGGCCGTGACGTTCGGTCTGTTTGCACTCGGCGGCATGGGTGGCGGCGACGCCAAGCTGCTCGCCGGCACCGCCGTCTGGATGGGGTTCAACATTCACCTTGTCGAGTATCTCGTGATATCGACGTTCATCGGCGGACTGCTGACGCTCGCCATCCTTCTCTACCGGAAATCGCCGCTGGCGATTTACACCAGCCACAATCTATTCCTGCGCCATTTCGCCGACGACACGACTGGCGTTCCCTACGGCATTGCACTCGGCATTGGCGGGCTGCTGACCTATCCGGATTCACCCCTGATGGTTTGGGCACTGGCAAAGCTGGCGAACTGAAACAGCAAGCAACCTTTGCCGCTCCGACATCGGTCTGAAAAGAGGCGGCTGGTCGCCCTTTCTGTCGTCGGAGCAAGGGTCCGTCCAATTTATGTAAACCTTAAATTAATCACGATCGTAAGCATTGCATTAACCTTGTTTTGACGATTGCCGCTGCAAAGTCCGGCCTGGCTAGGTGGTTGCCTAAAGGCGAGGGTTCGGACAGATGCCAGCATCCCGACTGATTATTCTGGGCGTGGCGGTGGCTGCGGCGGGTGGTGCAGGTTATGTTGCCAAGAATATGGTGGCAGTCCCGCCCCAGCAGGTCGTCGCCGATGCCCCGCAGGCGCCGGCCATTGCGTTGCAGGATGTGCTCGTGCTTTCCGGCGACGTGCCGATGGGCAGCCCACTTGAGAACAATCTCAGCTGGGAGTCCTGGCCGTCCGATGGCATCAATGCGAATTTCATCACCCGTGCCGCCGAACCCGAAGCGCGGGAGAAACTGAAGGGCTCCGTCGCCCGCATGGCGATGTACACCGGTGAGCCGCTGCGGCGCTCCAAGCTGATCGGCGAGGGGCAAAGCTTCATGTCTTCGATCCTGCCCACCGGCATGCGTGCCGTCGCCACCGCGATCTCGGCTGACACGTCGGCAGGCGGGTTCATCCTGCCCAATGATTTTGTCGACGTCATCATGACCCGCAGATCCGACACCGGCAACGGCGGCAGCGGATTCACCACCGAGACCATCCTCAAGAACATCCGCGTCCTGGCGATAGATCAGACCATCCAGGAGGACGAGGAAGGCAAGAAGACCAGGGTCGGACAGACGGCGACGCTGGAACTGACGCCGCAGCAGGCCGAGATCATAACCGTCGCCCAGCAGATGGCCGATCGCCTGACGCTGGCGCTGCGCTCAATCACCGACAACAAGGAAAAGGGCACCGATGAAGCCGACTACCTCGTTTCCGGCAGTGGGCGGCGCGGAACGGTGCGGTTGATCAAATCGGGCGAAGTTTCCGAAGTAGGGGCAAGGAAATGAGGTTAGTCGCTAAACTGCCGGTCACCATGGCTGCAGCCGTCGGCCTGCTTTTCCTCGGAGCCCATGCAAGTGGCCTCGGCGACGCCAAGGCCGCCGGAAAGAGCGTCGGGGTCACGGCCTCGACCGCCACGCAACGTGTCAAGCTCGGCCTCAACAAATCGGTCGTCATCGATCTGCCGAGCGACGCCTACGACATCCTTGTCGCCAATCCCGCGGTCGCCGATGCGGTGACCCGCACCGCAAGGCGCATCTATCTGTTCGGCAAGTCGGTGGGCGAAACCAACATCTTCGTCTTCGGTCCCAATGGCGAGCAGATTGCCAGCCTGGATCTGGCCGTCGAACGCGACGTCGCCGGATTGGAAGACTACCTCAAGCGCTTCCTTCCGAATGCCGAGATCAAGGTCGAATTGCTGAACGACAACGTCGTCCTGACCGGGACGGTGGATACGCCGCTCGATGCCAAGCGCGCCGTCGATCTGGCAACCATCTTCGTGTCCGGCGGTGAAGCGACGACGGGCCAGTATTCGCAGACCGCGGCCGGCGGTAATGCCAATGGCGGCGTCGACATCAACAACCCGGATGCCGAACGCCGGGTCTCGAAGATCGTCAACCTGCTACAGATCATCGGCGACGACCAGGTGACGCTGAAGGTGACCGTGGCCGAAGTCAGCCGCTCGGTGATGAAGCAGCTCGGCGTCAACATGGTTGGCAGCGGCAGCATGGACGGCATCGCCTACGGTGCGCTGAGTTCGCCCAACTACGGTTTGGGAAAGCCGCTTTCGCAGAATTCAGGCTTTAACTTGGGCGGCAGTGGCCTCAAAGCCTACATCAATGCCATGGAGCAAAGCGGCGTCATGAAGACGCTTGCAGAACCGACCCTCACCGCGGTTTCGGGCGAGAAGGCAACGTTCAGGGTCGGCGGCGAATTCAATCTCATCACGGCACGTACGAACAACGTTTCGACCGACAACCAGACCGGCCAGGTCACCTACACCAACGAAAAGCTGGAATACGGCATAGGCCTCGAGTTCCAGCCCGTTGTGCTGTCGGCGGGTCGGATCAGCCTCAAGGTCAGAACATCGGTTTCGGAGCCGACCTCGGAAGGTGCTACCACCCTGGAAGGCGGCGGCAGCTTGCCCGGCCTGACGCTTCTGTCGATCCGCAAGAGACTTGCCGACACCACCGTCGAATTGCCGTCGGGCGGTTCGATGATGATTGCCGGCCTGGTTCGCGACGACGTCCGCCAGGCTGTATCGGGCTTGCCCGGCCTGACCAAGATCCCGGTGCTCGGCACGCTATTCCGCAGCCGCGATTTCGTCCGCAATGAAACTGAACTGGTCATCATCATCACGCCTTATCTGGCTCGGCCGGTGGCGCGCAACGACCTGGCTAAGCCGGACGACAATTTCAATGCCGCCGGCGATGGTCCGGCCATGTTCCTTGGCCGCGTCAACCGCGTCTACGGCACCATGCAGACCGACAAGCCCAACGGCCGCTACCACGGCGTTGTCGGCTTCATCTACAAGTAAGCGGGGAAGCGGACATGTCTCAGTCAGCATCAAAGGTACTGGCGATTGCCGCAACGGCATGGTCTGGCCGTGGCCGGATCCGCCGATCGGCAATGCCGATCCTGGCGGTCGCGATCGCCGCCTCGCTTGCCGGTTGCGCTAAGCGCGACAGCATCACGGTTGGGGCGATTCCCGATGATTATCGCACCACGCATCCGATCGTAATTGCTGAGAAGAACCAGAAGCTCGACCTCCCGGTCGGCGCCGGCGATCGCGGCATGACCGGCTCGCAGCGCGACACGCTTCTGGGCTTCCTCGACGGTTACGACAAGAGCGCTGCCCCGGCGCTGACGATCGCAACCCCGATCGGCTCGGCTAATGAGGTCGCGGCGACTGCCGCGGCGCGCGATTTCGCAAGGCTGGCGGTTGCCAGGGGCATCAAGCTAAACCGGATCGTGGTGACCTCCTACCAGTCGGTTTCCCCGGAAGCGTCGGCGCCTATCCGCGTTTCCTATATTTCGGTGAGAGCCCAGACCGACAAATGCGGGCGCTGGCCCGAAGACATCCTCGAAACCTCCGAAAACAAGCACTACGCCGATTACGGCTGCTCGTCTCAAAACAACCTCGCCGCGCAACTCGCCAATCCGACCGATCTGCTCGGGCCAAGAAAGTCGTCCGACATCGACGCCGAGAACCGCGGCGCGGTGATCGACGTCTACCGCGGCAGAGGTATTTCGGACGAGTTCCTCGGCAATTCGGAAGTGACGTACTAGGAGCGCCGGTCCCGCGTAGAGACCGGAAGAGAAGTCACGGAAAAGAGCATGACAATGAGCAATCTTGCCTACGATACGCCCGTAGACGGCGGCGACAGCTCGCAATTGGATATTGCCGCGATGCAGGCGCTGCGGCCGGTTCCGCGTATTTCCATCCAGGCATTTTGCGAGACGGAAGGTGTCGCGCATCCGGTGGAGCGGGCCGGCGAGGATCGCCGCATGGCCAAGGCGCATCTGAAAGTGCATATGGGCGGCATCGCCACGGCGATCGAATTCTACCAATCCGCGCCGACGCCGAACCTCATCCTTCTGGAGTCGCGCAGCGAACCGAAGCAGTTGCTGGAGCAGCTTGCCCAGCTTTCAGAATATTGCGATCCCTCCTCTAAAGTCGTGGTGATCGGCCACTACAACGATGTCGGTCTTTACCGCGAACTCATCCGCTTCGGTATTTCCGAATACGTCATCGCGCCCGTGTCGATGGCCGATATTGTCTCGGTGGTTTCGTCGATCTTCGTCGATCCGGAAGCCGAGCCGATCGGCCGCTCGATCGCCTTCGTCGGCGCCAAGGGTGGCGTCGGCTCCTCGACCATCGCCCACAATGTGGCGTGGGCGATGTCATCGCTGTTCAAGTCGGAAGTGGTCGTCGCCGATCTCGACCTGGCTTTCGGGACGGCCAACATAAACTTCGACCAGGACCCTGCGCAAGGCATCGCCGAGGCCGTGTTTTCGCCCGAACGCGTCGACGAGGTTTATCTCGACCGTCTGCTTGCCCAGTGCGCCGAACATCTGTCGCTGCTCGCCGCGCCCTCCACCCTCGAACGTGTCTATGATTTCGATCCCGATGCCTTCACGCAACTCATCGATACCGCCCAGCGCAGCGTGCCGCTGCTGGTGCTCGACGTCCCCCATATCTGGACGGGCTGGACCAAGAACACACTGATCAAGGCCGACGAGATCGTCATCACTGCGACGCCGGAATTGGCCAATCTGCGCAACACCAAGAATCTGGTCGATATGCTGACGCGGCTTCGCCCGAACGATCCGCCGCCGAAACTGATCATCAATCAGGCCGGCGTGCCGAAACGGCCCGAGATTTCCGCTTCCGACTTCGCCGAGCCGCTCAGCCTCACGCCGATGTCGGTCATCGCCTTCGACCCGTTGTTGTTTGGAAATGCCGCGAACAACGGCCGCATGCTGGGCGAGATGGATCCCAAGAGCCCGGTCGTCGGCATGATCAACGAAATCGCGCACGTGCTGACCGGTCGCAGCGAAATCAAGGCCAGGAAGAAGGCAGGCCTTGGCGGCCTCCTCGGTAAGCTCTCGCGTAACAAGAAATGACGCTTCTCAAGCGAAATTGGTAGTCGATCATGTTTGGAAAAAGAGGCTCCGACGACGGCGGCCGGTTCACCCCGGAGTTCCGTCAGCCAGCGTCAGCGGCGCCGGCTGCTGCAACGCCTGCGGACATGGCGGTACTTGCCCGACCCCCGGCAGCGCCGCCGCCGGGAGCGCTGGCAACGCCGCCAACTCGCCGTGCCGTTGAGGCGCCGTCGATGGCGCCGGAGCCGCCAAAAAAGATCCAGCGCGAAAAAAGCGAAACCTACTACGACACCAAGAGCCAGGTCTTCTCCGCGCTCATCGACACCATTGACCTGTCGCAACTTGCGAAACTCGATCCCGAGAGCGCGCGCGAGGAAATCCGCGATATCGTCAACGACATCATCGCCATCAAAAATTTCGCAATGTCGATCGCCGAGCAGGAAGAGTTGCTCGACGACATCTGCAACGATGTGCTAGGCTACGGGCCGCTGGAGCCGCTGCTCGCCCGCGACGATATCGCCGACATCATGGTCAACGGCTCCAAGAACGTCTACATCGAAGTCAACGGCAAGGTCGAACAGACCGGCATCCGCTTCCGCGACAATCAGCAGCTGCTCAACATCTGCCAGCGCATCGTCAGCCAGGTTGGCCGCCGCGTCGACGAATCGAGCCCGATCTGTGACGCTCGTCTTCCTGACGGGTCTCGCGTCAACGTGATCGCGCCGCCGCTCTCCATCGACGGCACCGCGCTCACCATCCGCAAGTTCAAGAAGGACAAGCTGACGCTCGATCAGCTGGTCAAGTTCGGCGCCATCTCGCCGCAGGGCGCCGAGATACTCAAGATTATCGGCCGCGTCCGCTGCAACATCGTCATCTCCGGCGGTACCGGCTCCGGCAAGACGACGCTGCTCAACTGCTTGACCAACTATATCGACCGCGAGGAACGCGTCATCACCTGCGAGGACTCGGCCGAACTGCAACTGCAGCAGCCGCACGTGGTACGTCTCGAAACCCGCCCGCCCAATCTCGAGGGCGAAGGCGAGGTGACCATGCGCGACCTGGTCAAGAACTGCTTGCGCATGCGGCCCGAACGCATCATCGTCGGCGAAGTGCGCGGACCGGAGGTTTTCGACCTGCTGCAGGCGATGAACACCGGCCATGACGGGTCGATGGGAACGATCCACTCCAACAGCCCGCGCGAATGCCTGAACCGTATCGAATCGATGATCGCCATGGGCGGCTATTCGCTGCCGCAGAAGACCGTGCGTGAAATCGTCGTCGGCTCCGTCGATGTCATCATCCAGGCAGCACGCCTTCGCGACGGCTCGCGCCGCATCACCCACATCACCGAGGTGATCGGCATGGAAGGTGACGTCATCATCACGCAGGACATCGTGCTCTACAACATCAAGGGCGAGGACTCGAACGGAAGGCTGCTTGGCGAGCATGTGTCGACCGGCATCGGCCGTCCGCATTTCTGGGATCGCGCCCGCTACTATGGCGAGGAACAGCGCCTCGCCAATGCTCTGGAATCGATGGAGAAACGCGCTGACTAACGCATATCGAGGCGTGGGGACTGAGGTCGATGTTCGGAATTGATACCACCGTACTGGCGTTCATCGTGCTCGCCGGCTTCAGCGCCGGTGCGGTCGCCTATGCCTTCCTGTTCACCAAGATGAGCAACGAGAAGCAGGCCGGCAAGCGGCTCGAGACGATCAAGGCCGCCGAGACCGATCGTTCGGTCGTCAAGGCTTCGCGCGACCGTGTCGCGGAGGCGGTCAAGCGGCGTAAATCTGTCCAGGACACGCTGAAACAGCTCGACGAAAAGCAGAAAACCAACGAACTCGCCGTCAAGAAGCCGCCGTTGAAGGCCCAGATTCGTCAGGCCGGCATGCAGGTCTCGATCGAGCGTTTCTATATCTACTCCGTCATTTGCGGCATCGCGCTGACGGTGCTCGCCTATCTCGCCGGCGCGCCGCTACTTGTCCTGCCGGGTACGCTTCTGGCCGGCGCGCTCGGCCTGCCGCGCTGGTTCGTCTCGTTTCGCCGCGCGCGCCGGGTCAAGGCGTTCCTCAACGAATTTCCCAACTCCCTCGACATCATCGTGCGCGCCGTCAAATCCGGCCTGCCGCTCAACGACGCCATTCGCCTGATCGCCAATGAATCGCCGGAGCCGGTCAAGACCGAGTTCCGCCGGATCGTCGATTCGCAGCAGGTTGGCATGTCCATCCCCGACGCCACCTTGCGAATGGCTGAGACCATGCCGTGCAGCGAGGCAAGTTTCTTCGGAATCGTTATCCAGATCCAGTCACAGGCCGGCGGTAATCTCTCCGAGGCGCTAGGCAACCTTTCGCGCGTGCTTCGCGATCGCAAGAAAATGAAGGCCAAGGTCCAGGCGCTGTCCATGGAAGCGAAGGCGTCGGCCGTCATCATCGGCGCGCTGCCTATTGTCGTCGCCCTTCTCGTCTATCTGTCGAGCCCGAACTACATCATGCCGCTGTTCACCACCAGCACCGGCAATCTGATCCTTGGCTGTTCCGGCGTGTGGATGTCGATCGGCATTCTGGTGATGCGCAAGATGATGAACTTTGAAGTTTAGGCCCACCTTGGAAAGCTCGAACGAAAAGACTGGAAACGGATGACCGACCAAGTCGTAAAATCGCTGACCGATCCTGCCTTCCTGATCGCATTGCTGGTCGGCGTTGCGGTGTTCGCGACCGTCTTCACGTTGCTGCCGGCGCTTGGCGGCAATCAGCTCAAGGCGCGCATGAAATCGGTGGCGCTGGAGCGTGACGAATTGCGCGCCAAGCAGCGCTCGCGGCTTGCCAACGAAGCCGATCGCCGCCGCAAGGGGCTGCGCGAAGAGCAGTCGATCGGCATGCGCAACATCGTCGACAGGCTCGACCTGCGGCGTGCGTTGGCCGATGAAGGCACGTTGCAGAAGCTCAAGGTGGCGGGCTTTCGTGGCCAAAACCCGCTGACGCGCTTCCTGTTTTTCCGCCTGATCCTGCCGTTTGTGGGTTTCGCGATGGCAGCGATCTATCTGTTCGTGCTCGGCGGACTGCCTGACCGGCCGGCCTTCGCGAAACTGTTCGTCTGCATTCTCGTCGCCTACGCCGGCTTCTATGCGCCTATCCTTTACGTCAACAATCGTGCCGCCAAGCGCAAGCAGTCGATCCAGGCGGCGTGGCCGGATGCGCTCGACCTGATGCTGATCTGCGTCGAGTCGGGCATGTCGGTCGAGGCTGCCTTGCGCAAGGTCTCCGAGGAGATCGGTTCGCAATCGGTGGCGCTGGCGGAGGAATTCGTGCTGACCAATGCCGAACTCTCTTATCTGCAGGAACGCAAGCAGGCTTATGAAAACCTGTCGGCTCGTACCGGCCTGGAATCGGTGAAGTCAGTGTCCCAGGCACTGGTCCAGGCGGAACGCTACGGCACACCCGTGGCGCACGCATTGCGCGTGCTGGCCGCGGAAAGCCGCGACATGCGCATGAATGCAGCCGAGAAGAAGGCCGCCGCCCTGCCGCCGAAGCTTACCGTGCCGATGATCCTGTTCTTCCTGCCGGTTTTGTTCGCCATCATTCTGGGCCCAGCCGGCATTCAGGTCAGCCAGCGCGGCATCTTCGGCGACCAGCACAATTCCTCAAGCCAGTAGGCCTCGTTGCAGCCATACAAACGAGCCGCACTGCCAATGCAGTGCGGCTCTTGTTTTCAGCGTTGATATGTGGACGGATTTGCGCTGTGCGGGAGCCGGCGCCCATGCGGCGCTCAGTTGGTCGCCGCCTGTGCCTTGTCCTGATCCTTGAGCTGGCTCCAGGCGTTCTGCTGGGCAAGCATCTGGCGAAGATAGGCCACATTGGCTTGCGCCTGTTCGGGCGAAAGCTCTTGCGAGGCGATCTTCTCGGCCTCGTCGAAGCGGCCCTGCAGTCCCACGACCAGCGCAAGGTTCTGGCGCACCCGGCTGTCGGCATTCGGTTGCTGGGCTGCCGAGCGCATATAGGTCTCGGCGGTGCGCAGATCGCCTTCCAGCACATAGGACATGCCGAGATTGGAAAGGATCGAGGGTTCGTTCGGCTTGAGGTCCAGCGCCTTGCGGTAGTTCTGGCGCGCTTCATCCTTCTGGCCAAGCTGGTCGAGAATGGCGGCCTCGGCCGACATCAGCCGCCAGTCCGGATATTCCGGCGTCTGCGCCCGGCGCACGGCGTCGAGCGCCGGCTCGAACTGGCCGTTGGCGGCCAGCGCCTTGCCGTAGGCGGCAAGCACGTCGCGATCCTTGGGGTAGGCGATCGCCAGCTTGCGCATAACGGCAAGCGACTGGTCGGCATCGCCGTCCATCTGGAGCGCCGCCGCAAAATTTGTCGCCAGTCGCTTGTCGTTGGGGTTCTTTGCGTAGGATTCGCCGAGCCGCCCGGTCGCCCCGTGCAACTCGCTGGCCGACATGGTTTCCAGCGGTTTGCCGCTGGTGCGCCCGATCGAGCCGGTCGTGAGCTTGCTGGTTCCGCACCCCGCAGCACCGGCCGCCAGCGCCATCAGCAGCGCTGTGGTGACCAACCGTTTGCCCGTGACGTTCATCCTTCGGCTGGTGGGCATCGGCACGGGGCTCTCCATTCTGGGCGTGGCCATTCACGTGGCCATCTTCATCCCTGCAGAAATATTCTGTTAACCCTAACGGACAGTTAAAAAGCGAGCCGTCGGATCGGTGAACGGCCCGCCGGAAGCCACTGACCTGGCACGTCCCATGCCCGGCTCTGTGCATAGATGTTGAAATCATTCGACGTCCCTGTCACTTGACTGAGGACGATCTGCAAGCCTCCCGGAGACCATCGAATGCCCGTCGAACTCGTCGAGACACTAAACACTGCCTTGCCGATCCATCTGGTCGCGAGGGATGGACTGGAGGCCTTGGGGCTTTCGCCTTCCACGATCGCATGGGCGGCCGCCAACGGCTTTTCCGGCGAAGCCGGCAGGACGCTCGCCGTCCCGGGCGACAACGGTTCCCTTGCTGGCGCCTTGTTCGGCGTCGGTGACGGCGAGGGCGCGCTGGCCGTCGGCATGCTGGCGAGAGCCTTGCCGGAAGGCGACTGGCATTTTGCCGCCGCTCCAGCCGAGCCGGAACTCGCGGTCATAGCCTTGGTGCTCGGTGGTTACGTCTTCACTCGCTACGGCAAGAAATCAGGCAAGGCGCTGCGTTTCGCGCTGCCGCTCGGCGTAGATCCAGGACGTGTCCGGGGCATCGCCGACGGCGTCTTCCTGGCGCGCGACCTGGTCAACACGCCGACCAGCGACATGGGACCGGACGAGTTGGAGAAGGCGGTTCGGACCCTGGCGGCCACTCACAAGGCCGAGGTGTCGGTGATCAAGGGCGATGATCTCCTGAAGCAGAATTTCCCGATGATCCATGCGGTCGGCCGCGCCTCGGTCGGCGCGCCGCGCCTGATCGACATGGTCTGGGGACCCGAAGGCGCGCCGAAGGTGACGCTGGTCGGCAAGGGTGTCTGTTTCGACACTGGCGGCCTCGACATCAAGCCTTCGTCGGGCATGCTCTTGATGAAGAAGGATATGGGCGGCGCCGCCAATGTGCTGGGCCTGGCCTCGATGATCATGGCTGCCGGGCTGAAGGTCCGGCTGCGTGTCCTGATCCCAGCAGTCGAGAATTCGATTGCCGGCAACGCCTTTCGGCCTGGAGATGTACTGACCAGCCGCAAGGGCCTCACCGTCGAGATCGGCAACACCGACGCCGAAGGGCGGCTGGTGCTGGCCGATGCGCTGGCGCTGGCCGATGACGAGGAGCCGGAACTGCTGATCGACATGGCGACGCTGACCGGGGCAGCGCGTGTCGCGCTCGGCCCCGATCTGCCGCCTTTCTACACTGGCGACGAAGTGCTGGCGTCCGAACTGGCTGCGGCCTCCATGGCCGTCGAGGATCCGTTGTGGCGCATGCCGTTGTGGCGGCCCTATGACGCCAGGCTGGCGTCGAAGATCGCCGACATCAACAACGTCACCACCGACGGCTTCGCCGGTTCGGTCACCGCGGCGCTTTTCCTCAAGCGCTTTGTCGAACGGACAACGGGCTGGGCGCACTTCGACATCTTCGCCTGGAACCCGTCCGATCGCCCCTACGGACCCGCCGGCGGAGAGGCGCAAGGCATCCGTGCACTGGAGCGGGTCATTTCGAGGCGCTATGCCTGACGCCCTGAGACGGCCACCAAAACTGAAACGGAACCGAAACAATTTGCCGTCATGCTCGGGCGATGTCGATTTCGATGCGTCCGAGCCAGGCGATGCGGCTGTGGCAGCAGGTGATGCTGTCGCAGGTGCGCGCCGGCGCGCCAGATCTCACCATGCGCCAGACGGCGATCCTGTTCACCATCTATCTCGACCCGCCGCCGCACACGGTGCGCGGTCTAGCCGCCCGCCTCAATGTCACCAAGCCGGTTATCACCCGCGCGCTCGACACTATGGGTGCGCTGAAACTGGTGTCGCGCCATCGCGACGAGCTCGACAAGCGCAATGTGCTGATCCGGCGCACGGTCGAAGGCGCGCTCTTTGTCGAGCGCTTCGGGGATGGTATCGTTGCCAAGGCTCATGAACTGCCCATCTGATCAATCCATGAACTAGACGAGTACCGATTTGACTGCCAGGGACGCCCGCCTCCACGCCTTCCGTTCCGACCTCGCCGATGCCAGGCTGAAAGGGGAGGTGTCGGCCGATCGCTTCGTCACCGGCCGTCCGGCCCGGATCACAGCCTCCGTGGCTGACGTGCGCAAGGCACCGCGCCCGGATGCCGGCGTCAACACGCAAATTCTGTTCGGCGACGATGTGCTTGTCTTCGAGGAAGCCGAGGGATGGGCCTGGGTCCAGGCCGAACGTGACGGCTATGTCGGCTACGTCGGCGCCACCATGCTGGGCGCACCCGAGCATGCGCCAACCCACATCGTCACGGCGCCGCGCACCTTCCTCTATCCTGGCCCGGATCTGCGCTTCCCGATCAGCGGCCAATTGTCGATGGGCTCGACGGTGACTGTAACCGGTGCCGCCGAAACGCGCGGCACGCACTATGCGCTGTTGCCCTCCGGCGAGGCGC
This sequence comes from Mesorhizobium sp. M0317, assembly GCF_040321555.1. NCBI lineage: Bacteria > Pseudomonadati > Pseudomonadota > Alphaproteobacteria > Hyphomicrobiales > Phyllobacteriaceae > Mesorhizobium > Mesorhizobium sp. M0317. Next base: position 204,672 of record NZ_JAMYRV010000004.1, read on the forward strand.
TGATCGCCGGCCATATTTGCCCGGTCAGTGACATCGCCGCCGACTATGTCTCGGTCGCCGAGATGTTTATCGGCACGCCCTATCTCTGGGGCGGCACCTCCGGCTTCGGCATCGACTGTTCGGGCCTTGTGCAACTGGCCATGCGCATGGCCGGCCGCAATGTGCTGCGTGATTCCGACATGCAAGCGGCAGGCCTCGGCGAGCCGCTCGATCCGGGATTCGATTATGCCGGACTGAAACGCGGCGACCTGGTGTTCTGGAAGGGCCATGTCGCGATCATGACCAACGCCGAGACAATGATCCACGCCAACGGCCACACCATGCTGGTCTCGCGCGAAGGGCTGAAGGATGCGGTTGATCGGATTGGGTATCTGTATGGCGGGCCGACTGGGTTTCGGCGGCCCTAGCGCATCTTCCTCGCCCGTTCACGGGGAAAGGTGCCCGAAGGGGCGGATGAGGGGCGACGCCAGCGACTGAAAGGTCGCGCTGCGCCTCACTTGCCGGCCGGCATCCCTCTCCCCGTAAACGCGGCGAGGGATAGCTCGGCCGATCACCTTTTGTTCCGATTTTCCTTGGCGATCGCGCGCCGTCGCGCTACCTCTTTCGCGTGACCGAGCAGCCGCGCCTTGCCAAACAGAATGCCGCCGTCCTTCTGCCCGAGCCATTCATCAGATGGTTTGGCGAAAAAGGCTGGTCGCCGCGCGCTCACCAGATCGAGCTGCTGGCGAAGGCTCAAGCCGGGCAATCGGTGCTCTTGATCGCACCGACCGGCGCCGGCAAGACGCTGGCCGGCTTCTTGCCATCGTTGACCGAACTGGCCAACCGCCCCAGACGCAAAGCCGGTATGGCACGGCGCGGCATCCATACGCTCTACATCTCGCCGCTGAAGGCGCTGGCCGTCGACATCGAGCGCAACCTCGGCAAGCCGGTGGAGGAGATCGGCCTGCCCGTCACGATCGAGACGCGCACCGGCGACACGCCTTCCCACAAGCGACAGCGCCAGAAGCTGGCGCCGCCCGATATCCTGCTCACCACGCCCGAGCAATTGGCGCTGCTGATTGCGGCGGGCGATGCCGGGCGCTTCTTCGAGGATCTGCGCTTTGTCGTGCTCGACGAGCTACATTCGCTGGTGACATCGAAACGCGGCCATCTGCTGGCGCTCGGGCTGGCGCGGCTGCGCAGCATCGTGCCCGGCCTGCAGACGATCGGTCTGTCGGCAACGGTGGCCGAGCCCGACGAATTGCGGCGCTGGCTGGTCAGCCAGAATCCACCGGGAGACATGGCTGAACTCATCGTCGTCACCGGCGGCGCGAAGCCCGAAATCTCGATCCTCGATTCGGAAGAGCGCGTGCCATGGGCCGGCCATTCGGCGCGCTATGCGACGCCGGAAATCTATCGCGAGATCAAGCGCCACAAGACCACCCTGCTGTTCGTCAACACCCGCAGCCAGGCCGAGCTGCTGTTTCAGGAATTGTGGCGGGTCAACGAGGATACCTTGCCGATCGCGCTGCATCACGGCTCGCTCGATGTCGCCCAGCGCCGACGCGTCGAGAAGGCGATGGGGGAAAACGCGCTCCGTGCCATCGTCGCCACCTCGACGCTCGACCTTGGCATCGATTGGGGCGATGTCGATCTCGTCGTCCATGTCGGCGCGCCCAAGGGCGCCAGCCGGCTGGCGCAGCGCATCGGCCGCGCCAATCACCGCATGGACGAGCCGTCGAAGGCGATCCTGATCCCGGCCAATCGTTTCGAGGTGCTGGAGTGCCGGGCAGCGCTGGACGCCAACTATCTGGGCGCCCAGGATACGCCGCCGCTGGTCAATGGCGGGCTCGATGTGCTGGCCCAGCATGTGCTGGGCTGCGCCTGCGGAGCGCCGTTTCGCGCCGACGATCTCTACGAGGAAGTGCTGACAGCAGCGCCCTATGCCAGCCTCGACCGGCCGACATTCGACCGCGTCATCGATTTCGTCGCCACCGGCGGCTACGCACTGAAGAACTACGAGCGCTACGCCCGCATCCGCCTCAACAAGGACGGCATGTGGCGGGTCTCCAATCCGCGCGTTGCCCAGCAATACCGGCTGAATGTCGGCACGATCATCGAGGTGCCGGCGCTCAATGTGCGATACGTCAAGGCCGGCAGCAAAGGCTCGGCTTCGCACGGCGGCCGGGTTCTGGGCAAGATCGAGGAGGCCTTCCTCGAAACGCTGACGCATGGCGACACCTTCATGTTTGCCGGCAAAGTCCTGCGCTTCGAAGGCATCCGCGAGAACGAATGCTTCGTCTCGAATGCGCCGGGAAGCGACGCCAAGGTGCCTTACTATGGCGGCGGCAAATTTCCGCTTTCGACTTACCTCGCCGAGCAGGTGCGCGCCATGCTGGACGACCCACAGCGCTGGAAGAAGCTGCCCGAGCAGGTGTCGGATTGGCTGCGTTACCAAGCCGACAAATCGGTATTGCCCAAACGCGACGACCTGCTGATCGAAACCTTTCCGCGCGGCAACCGTCACTATCTCGTCGCTTATCCTTTCGAGGGCAGGCTGGCGCACCAGACGCTCGGCATGCTGCTCACCCGCCGGCTGGACAGGGCCGGCGCCAGGCCGCTTGGCTTCGTCGCCACCGACTACGCATTGGCCATCTGGTCGCTGGGCGATATGGGCGCGATGTTCAAATCCCGGAAACCTTCGCTTGGCGCTCTGTTCGACCAGGACATGCTGGGCGACGACCTCGAGGCTTGGCTGGCCGACAGCTGGCTGCTCAAGCGCACCTTCCGCAACTGCGCGCTGATTTCAGGCCTGATCGAGAAGCGCCACCCGGGACAGGAGAAAAGCGGCCGTCAGGTCACCGTCTCGACCGATCTGATCTATGACGTGCTGCGCAGCCATGAGCCCGACCACATCCTGCTGCAGGCGACGCGCGCCGACGCGGCGACCGGTCTACTCGATGTCAGCAGACTTGCCGACATGCTCTCGCGTATCCGGGGTCGAATCGTGCATAAGGCGCTCGAACAGATATCGCCGCTGGCCGTGCCGATCATGCTCGAAATCGGCAAGATGCCGGTGAACGGCGAGGCCGACGAAACGCTGCTGATGGATGCCGCGACTTTGGTCGAGGAAGCCATGGGCCCTGGGATGGTTGAGGAATGAATTTTTCGCTGGCGCGGGCATCGCTGATCGCCGAGGCCGACTTTGTCGGCATCGCCGGCGAGCGCGCGGTCTGTGATTCGCGCGGCGTGCTCTATTTCCCTGATCTGCGGCTGCTTGCGGTCTCTGACCTGCATCTGGAAAAAGGCTCGTCCTTCGCCAGGCGCGGCGCGCTGATCCCGCCCTATGACACCGGCGCCACTCTGCTGCGGCTGCAAGCGGTGATCGCCGACTACCAGCCGGCGATGGTCATTAGCCTGGGCGACTCCTTCCACGACGGCGGCGGTGCCGAGCGCATGCATGCGAGTTTTCGCGAGCGGCTGGAAGCGCTGATGGCCGGCCGCGACTGGTTCTGGGTCGCCGGCAACCATGACCCGGAAGCGCCGGCGGATTTGCCCGGCGAGACGGTGCGCGAACTCGCCATCGGCTCGCTGCTGTTCCGCCACGAGCCGTCGAAGGTAAGAACCGAGGGCGAAGTTGCCGGCCATCTTCACCCTTGCGCCCGCATCGTCCAGCAGGGCCGCTCGGTTCGGCGGCGCTGCTTTGCCGGCGATGGCGGCCGCATGATCATGCCGGCCTTCGGCGCCTATACCGGTTCGCTCAACGTGCTCGACCGCGCCTATGCCGGGCTGTTCCGCCGCGAGACGTTGATAGCCTATATGATGGGCGCCGCGCGCATCTTCGCCATTTCCGGTCCGATGCTGCGGCCGGGCTAAGTTTCTACGGTATAAGCACGGTTGCGCCTGTCGTCTGCCGTGCTTCGAGCCGGCGATGCGCCTCCGCCACTTCGGCAAGCGGCATGCTTGTGTGCACCGGGATTTTCACTGCGCCGCTGAGGACGACGCTGAACAGATCCTCGCTCATGGCGACAACGTCCTCACGCCTGGCGAGATGATGGAACAGCAACTGCCAGGTGGCGAACAGCGAACCCTTTTGCATCAAAAGCATGATGTCGAATGGCCGGATCGACCCCGACGCTGTGCCGTAGCTGACGAAGGTGCCGAACGGCCGCAGGCAGTCGAGCGAGGCGGGGAAGGTCGCGTTGCCGACGCCGTCATAGACGACGTGGCAGCCTTCGCCGTTGGTGACCTCTTTCACCCGTGCGGCGAAATTCTCTTTGCTGTATTCGATGACATGGTCGCAGCCATTGGCGCGCGCAACTTCGGACTTTTCGGGTGAACCGACCGTGCCGATGACGGTCGCGCCGAGATGTTTGGCCCATTGCGTCAGGATGAGGCCGACGCCGCCCGCCGCGGCATGCACCAGGATGGTATGGCCCGCCTCGACGCGAAACGTGCGACGCAGCAGATATTGCGCCGTCAGCCCCTTCAGCATCATGGCCGCGCCCGTCTCGAAATCGATGGAGTCGGGCAGATGCACGACGAAATGCGCCGGCACGATGCGTTCTTCGGCATAGGCGCCGAGGGTCTCGACATAGGCGACTCGGTCGCCAAGCGCGAAGCCGCTGACGCCTTCACCGACGGCGACGATTTCGCCGGCGCCTTCATTGCCGGGAATGAATGGCAGAGCGGGCGGCGCGTATTCGCCGGTGCGAAAATAGATGTCGACGAAGTTGAGACCGACCGCCCGGTTGCGCACGCGCACCTCGCCCGGTCCGGGCTGGCCGATGTCGACATCTTCGTAGGCGAGCACATCTGGCCCGCCATGGCGGTGAACACGGATCGCTTTCATGGTTTTTCTCCCCTGCACTGTTCTCTTGAGTGTGAGATAGCGCGTGGCGAGATATCATTGTAGACTGATACCTATGACATCAGAGTTCAAACAAAATGATATCTGAGCAGATCGGCCTCGACCTTCTCCGCACCTATGTCGCGGTCTGCCGGCAAGGTAGCCTGAGCAGGGTCGCCGCGCAGACCGGCAAGACCCAATCGGCGATGAGCATGCAGATGCGCCGGCTGGAGGGCCTGCTCCAACGGCACTTGTTCCAGCGCACCGGCCGCGGTGTCGTACCGACTGCGGCGGGAGAGCTCTTTCTGGGATACGCGACCCGCATCCTCGCTCTCGGCGACGAAGCGGTGGCGCGTCTGCAGCAGGCTAGCATTGGCGGCGGCGTGCGTATTGGTCTTGCCGAAGAGGTCACCACGGCCGCGCTTTCGGCCGCGCTTGGGCGGCTGCATCGCACCTATCCCGACATCAGCCTCGACGCGATGGTCGAGCACAGCGTCGCGCTGGGACGGCTGTGGAGCGAGGATGCGCTGGATGTCATGATTGCCCCGACATCCGTCGTCGCGGCCGATGCCGTGACGACATGGAACGTCGAACTGCAGTGGGTCTGCGCCCAGGACTATGTGCTGGACCATGACCGGCCGCTCGATCTCGCCGCCTTCGGCGCAACCTGCCCTTGGCGCAGGCGGATGATCGAGGCGCTGATTGCCGCCGGTCGGGAGCACCGGATCGTCCTGTCGTGCCAGAGCGTCACCGGCCTTCAGGCCGCGATCGAGAACGGACTGGGCGTTGGACTGCTTCCGCCCGAATCCGTGCGTACCGCTTCGATGCGGGTGCTGAAGACGTCAGCCGGCCTGCCCGAGCCGCTCACGGTCCAATACGGCCTTTACGCGCACGACCGCAGGACAGCTGTAATCGATGCCGCGATCGAAATCCTGCTTAAGGATTTGCCGGCGGCGCCACGAGCACGGGCCGCCTGACGGCGGGACGCTCTACCGGCCGTAATAGAGGGTGACGGTGTGCTTGGCCTCGGCGAAGAACAGCCAGCGCTCGACCAGCATGCCGGCGAACTGGACGATTGCCGCAAGCACCGACAGCGCCGCTGCGAACGGCCAGGGCAAAGCGAATGCAACAGCTAGCAGCAGGGCAGGCAAGGCGAAAGCCAGCGCCTGCGTGATGCGGCGCAGCTTTGCGCCATGTTTGCGCGCGATCCGAAAACCCATTTCCTTGAGCAGGTAGTTCTCCTCGGTGTGCGGCCATTCCAGCGAGCGCACTGTGCCGCCAGTGAGCCCTGTCGCCGTGTTGGCGGTGGTCGCGATCTCCAGCGCGTCATTGTATCGCCACGTCGCCAGCTTCCAGCCCCAGCCGAGCAAGGTCAGCAGCAGGGCGGCTACCGCAACGGCGGTCGGGCTGATGGCGAAAGCCTGCAGCAGCGCGTTCAACAGCACGCTGCCGGTCATCGCCGAAAAGATGAGATAGCCCGGCAGCGTATACGGGCTATGCCACTGCGCGATCGGCTTCAGCGAGGCATAGATCATGCCGGTGGTGCAGACGGTGACGATTGCGCCGATAGTTGCGAGAAACCCGGCGATGGCCATCCAGCCTCCGGTGCGGCCAAAAAACACCCAGCCGATGCCGAACAGCCCGGCGGGAATGAAGGTTGCGACCGACGATACACCCTCGCGTGACAGCCAGGAGCTACGCCATTGCGAAAAGGCGCGCCAGGCGCGTTCGGGCCGGCCGAGATGGCCGGTCGACGACAAAAGGCCGGCGGCAATCAGGCCAAGCGCCAGCCCCATGCCGATAAGGCCGAGCCAGAAATGGGCCGGGATAAAACCCAGTCCGCCAAGCACGCCGAGCAGCGCCAGCAGCCCGTAGCCCGCTCCTGTAGCAGTGGTGAAGAAAACGACGGAAAAGGCTGGATGCATTGGTCAGTTCGAAAGCATGCGGTCGATCCAGCCAAGAAAACCGCCTTCGACCGTGACTGGCTCGAGCCTTGGCGCCGGCACCGATGCGGCGCGCTGGGCGCGCGGCGGCAGATATTTGTTGGTCGGCTTGTAACCCATCTCCGGCATCAGGTCGACGCCGCCACGCTCCGCCACCAGTTGCGATACCGCCGAGGTGGGATCGCCGAGGTCGCCGAAATGCCGGGCGCTGGTCGGGCAGGCGGCAACGCAGGCCGGCACGCGGTCTTCCTCGGCCAGATTGTCGTTGTAGATACGGTCGACGCACAGCGTGCATTTCTTCATCACGCCGACGTCGGTATCGAATTCGCGCGCGCCATAGGGGCAGGCCCAACTGCACAGTTTGCAGCCGATGCATTTGCTTTCGTCGATCAGCACGATGCCGTCCGACGCCCGCTTGTAGGACGCGCCGGTCGGGCAGACAGTGACGCAGGCAGGCGTCTCGCAATGCAGGCAGGAGCGCGGAAAGTTGACCGTGCGCCCGCCCGCCTCGGTCGTGTGCTCGTAGCTGTGCACGCGGTTGAACCAGACGCCGTCGACACGGCCGCCATAGGGGTCGATGTCGGTCAGTGGCGCCATGTGGCCGCCGGTGTTCCACTCCTTGCAGGCGGTGACGCAGGCCTGGCAGCCGACGCAGGTGTCGAGGTCGATGACTAGGCCAAGCTTCTTGTCTGTATGGGCGGGAAGGCAGGTCATTCCACGGCTTCCCTATGGACGCGGAACTCGGCGCCGAAGCGAAGGATGTCGGGCGAAGGCTCGACATTTGGCGGCTGGCTGAAACGCTCGAATTGCGGTTCGGTGAAGCCGGCTTCCTCATCAGAGCATTTGACAATGCGTACCCTGAGGTCGAACCACGCCGCCTGGCCGGTCACCGGATCGGAATTCGAATAGCGTTTGCCTTTCGCGTCAGCCGATGTCTGGTCGACGATAATGTGGTTGAGCAGGAAGCCGCGGTTGCTCTCGGCAGCGTTGTCCTTCAGACCCCAGGCGCCGCGCCTTTTGCCGATGGCGTTCCAGGTCCAGACCGTATCCGCATTGACCCCGTCGACCAGCTTGATCTGTCCCTTCACTCGGCCGTTGATGCTTTCGATCCACACCCAGTCGTCGTCGGCCAGGTCGAGAACTGCCGCGGTCTGGTGGTGCACGAACAGGCGGTTCTGGCTGGTGATTTGCCGCAGCCACGCATTCTGCGAGCCCCAGGAATGATACATGTGCATAGGCCGCTGCGTCAGCGCATGCAGCGGGTATTTCTGCGGATCGACCGCGGCCTCTTCGAACGGGGTAAACCAGAACGGCAGCGGATCCATATAGGTCTCGATGCGCTGGCGTTCGCTCTCGGGCGGCTGGACGCGACCATGACCGCGCGCGGCGAGGCGAAAGCGCTGCATCGGTTCGCAATAGAGCTGGAACACGATCGGCTCGGCCTTGGGGATGAACCCCATCTGCTCTGCGAAGTCGAGATAGGGGCGGTTGGCCATCTTGTAATAGCGCTGGTCCTCAGCAAAATCCTGGTGCCAGAAGCCGCCATTGCCGATGTAGCGCTGCAACTGGTCGGGATTGACTTCGCCCTTGCCGACGGAAGTGCCGTCCTTGCCGCGCCAGCCGGCCAGCGGGCCGATGCCCGGCGTGCGTTCGTGATTGACGATGTAGTCGGCGTAGTCGGCATATCTGGCCGAGCCATCGTCCTCGACGAAGCCGGGCAGGCCAAGCCGAGCGCCAAGTTCGATCAGCACCGATTGGAACGGCCTGACATCTCGGTCCGGTTCGACCACCGGATGGCGGATCGCGTCGCCCGGCCCGTCGGCATGGCTGATCGGCCGGTCGAGCAGGCTGATGCAGTCGTGACGTTCGAGATAGGTGGTGTCGGGCAGCACCAGGTCGGCGAACGGCACCGTCTCGGAATAATAGGCGTCGGAATAGATGATGAAGGGGATCTTGTAGTTACCCGCTTCGTCATGGTCGGTGAGCATGGCAATGGTCTCGACGGTGTTCATCGAGGAATTCCACGCCATGTTCGACATGTACATCATCAGCGTGTCGATTGGGTACGGGTCGCCGGCCCACGCATTGCGGATGACCGTATGCATCAGCCCATGCGCGGCGAGCGGCGCATCCCAGGAATAAGCCTTGTCGATGCGCAAAGGCGTGCCGGCCTCGTCGACCAGGAGATCGTCCGGCCCGCAGACGAAGCCGAGCGGCATGCCGTCGAGCGGCGTCATCGGCCTGACCACCTTGCCGGCCGGCTTCGGTCCCGGCGGCGCCGAGCGCGGGTAGGGGGGCTTGAAACGGAAGCCGCCGGGCACGTCCACCGTGCCGAGCAGCACCTGCAGCAGGTGGATGGCACGGCAGGAGTGAAAGCCGTTGGAGTGGGCCGAGATGCCGCGCATGGCATGCATCGACACCGGCCGTCCCTTGATCGTCTCGTGCCGCCGTCCGGCCCAGTCGGTCCACGCAACCGGCAGTTCGATCGTCTGTTCGAAGGCGACGTGGGCGAGTTCGGCAGCGATCCGCCGGATGGTGTCGGCCGGAATGCCGCATCGTGCCGCGACCGCATCGGGTGCGTAGCTGTCGTCCATGTAGCGGTCGGCGATAAGCCGAAACACCGGCACGCAGCGGCGGCCGGCGAACGTGAAGCTGCCGGTCAGCGCCGGCTTCGCATCCGCATCGGCTGCGTTGACGGTTGTCTTCGCCACTCTGTCCCACGCGAGAAGATTGTTGTCGCTGTCGCGCAGGAACAGCCCGTCATCGACCGCGCCCGGCTCCTGGATGACCAGCACATGGGCGTTGGTGTAGCGGAGCAGATAATCGAGATCGATGCGGCCTGCCTTGAGCAGTTCGTGGATGAGGGCGAAGACGAAGAGGCCGTCGGTGCCGGGCCGGATCCCGATCCAGTCGTCGGCAATCGCGTTGTAGCCCGTGCGGCACGGGTTGATCGACACCACCTTGGCGCCGCGCGCCTTGAGTTTACCCAAGCCGATCTTGATCGGGTTGGAATCATGGTCTTCGGCGACGCCGAACAGCATGAAGTATTTCGTATTGTCCCAGTCCGGCTCGCCGAACTCCCAGAACGAGCCGCCGATCGTGTAGAGCCCGCCGGCCGCCATGTTGACCGAGCAGAAGCCGCCATGGGCGGCGAAGTTCGGCGTGCCGAACTGGCTCGCCCACCAGCCGGTCAGCGACTGCGACTGGTCGCGCCCGGTGAAGAAGGCGAGCTTTTTCGGATCGGTCCGGCGGATATTCGATAGCCGCCCGGTCGCAATCGAAAACGCTTCCTCCCACTCGATCTCGCGGAATTCGCCCGAGCCGCGCAGGCCGCTGCGCAACAGCGGCTTCTTCAGCCGCGCCGGGCTGTAGTGCTGCATGATCCCGGAGCTGCCCTTGCCGCAGATTACGCCGCGGTTTACCGGATGGTCCTTGTTGCCGTTGATGTAGCGCACCTTGCCGTCCTTGATGTGGACGTCGATGCCGCACCGGCAGGCGCACATATAACAGGTGGTCTTGGCGATGCTGTCGGAGATAGCGGGCGAGGTGTCGACGCCGTCGCCTTCATCAGGCGCGCGTGTATCGCCAAGCGGCCGTTGCGACGGTGCGGAATTGGCCCCGCGCGGCGCAGCTGGGTTCATGATGCCGGCGTGCTTTTGCTACCTGCGAATTTGGCCCGCGTCTTCGGTCCGGGGCCACGCATATAGTGTTCTTCAGGATGATATCGATCGCCGGCCAGCCGCCGCCTGAGGCCACGGGTCCAATGCGCAAAAAGGGATCTGAACCGCCCGATCATTTTGTTGGCCGCGATTTGTTGGCGAATTTTTTCTAACTTCGACTGAAAAAGTAGAATAAAGCTATCGATCCGTCTAATCAGTTGTTCTTGTAAATTCGATCGGAATTGGTTCTTAATGCACACATGACGCTGGACCAGTTGCGCATTTTCGTTGCCGTTGCCGAACGCGGCCATATGACCAAGGCGGCGGAGCTTTTGGGCATCTCCCAGTCGGCGGCATCGGCCGCCATCCGCGCTTTGGAAGAGCAGCATGGCGTTCATCTGTTCAACCGTGTCGGCCGCAACATCGAGCTGGCTCAGACCGGCCACCGTTTCCTGCCCGAGGCCAAGGCGGTGCTGGAACGCGCCGCCGCCGCCCGAAATGTGCTGGAGCATGTCTCGGAGACGGTCGCCGGCAGCCTGTCGATCGCCGCCAGCCTGACCATCGCCAGCTACTGGCTGCCGCGCAGGCTGGCCTCTTTCCATGAAGCCTACCCGGCGGTGCGCTTAAGCGTCAGCATCGGCAACACCAGGCAGGTCGAGGCCAATGTGCTCGACGGCACCGCCGATCTCGGTCTGGTCGAGGGGCGCACCGAGTCAGACATCCTCCGCCGCACCAAGGTCGACGTCGACAGGTTGATGCTGGTCGTCGCCGCCTCGCATCCCGAAATCGCCGAGATCGCGCCGGGCCGCCCGGATATCAGAGGGCTGCGCTGGATCATCCGTGAGGGTGGTTCGGGCACGCGCGAGGTGCTGGAGGACCTGGCCCGCCGCGAGGGGATATCGCTTGGCGACCTGCAGATATTTCTGGTGCTGCCGAGCAACGAGGCGGTTCGCCAGGCGGTCGAGGCCGGCGCCGGCGCCACCATCATCTCGGACCTCGTCGTCGGACGCGCCGTCGCCGAGGGCAGTCTCCGGTCGGTGCCGCTCGAACTGCCGAAGCGCGACTTCGCCATGATCACCCATCGTGACCGCCAGGCAAGCCTGGCCCAGATGGCGCTCAAGGCGCATCTCGGCGCTGAGGGCGTCAGCAATCCGGCGTAAGCGATCAGGCGAACTTCCGCTGCGCATCCAGCGCCAGGCCAAGGCCGACCGAACCGAACATGTCGCCCTCGATCACAGCCGCTTGCGGCACCAGCGACAGGATTTCACGCCGTGCCAGCGGGATCGCGGTCGAACCGCCGGTGAGGAATACGGCGGTGATCGCAGACGCCGTTATGCCGGCATCGGCAATCGTCTGCCGCACCGTAGCGGATACCCGCTCGATGTCGGCGGCGATGGTCTCTTCCAGGCCGGTCCGCGAGATCTCGGCGGCGAAATGCGCGCCGGGCAGCGCCACCGTTACATCGGCCGAAGCCTGATCCGTCAGCGCGATCTTGGCTCGTTCGACGAGGCCGGCCAGCGCATGGCCGTAACGGTGCTCGACAATATGGATGAAGCGGTCGACAAGGTCGGCGCGGACGGCCTCGAAGCGGATTTGCCTCAGATGCGTCATCGCCTTGGCAGTATAGACGAGGTTGATGCGCTGCCACGTCGCGAGATCAATGAAATAGCTCGCCGGCAGGTTGCGCTTGCCGTCTTTTGTGGGCGTCAGGTAGCCGAGCTTGGGCATGACATGGGCAATGCTGAGCAGCCGGTCGAAATCGGTGCCGCCGATATGGATGCCGCGGTTGGCCAGGATATCGTCCTTGCGGTCGCGTGAGCGGGCGCGTTGCGGCGAAACCCGCACGATCGAGAAGTCGGACGTGCCGCCGCCCATGTCGACGATCAACGCCAGTTCCTCGCGCTTCACGTCCTGCTCATAGTCGAGTGCTGCCGCAATCGGTTCGAACTGGAAGGCGATGTGCTTGAAGCCTTGCGCGCGCGCCGCTTTTTCAAGCTCGCTTTGCGCCTTGGCATCGGCTTCCACATCGTCGTCGACGAACTGCACCGGCCGGCCGAGCACAACGTTCTCCACCGGAGCGCCGGCGTCTTCCTCAAGCCGCTTCTTCAAATGGCCGACGAACATGCCGACAATGTCGATGAAACCGATCTGGCGTGCCTTGATGCGCGTCTTCTCATGCGCCAGCGAACTGCCGAGCACGCTCTTCAGCGACCGCATCAGCCGGCCTTCGATGGCATCGGTGTAGTCGGCAATGGCGCGGCGGCCGAAATAGGTGTGACCGTCCTCGAAGTTGAAGAAAACCGCGCTTGGCAATGTCGGCTGTTCACCTTCCAGCGCCACCAGCCGTGCCTGGCCGTTGCGGATCACGCCCACCGTAGAATTGGACGTGCCGAAATCGATGCCGCCAAATGCCTGGTGCATTGCAGCCTCCTGTCATTGGGTCGTCGCTGTGGCAGGCGTCCGCAAGACGCGCGCCGTCCAGAGGCCTGACCGTTCTGCCGAATGATTGTGCGTGTAACCCGAGGGTTGGGAGGCGGCGGTCTATCGCAAGACTGAGAAAAGGGGAACCCCCTTTCCCCGGAAATGGGTCGTGCGCGTCAATCCCTGCGGAAGATCAGCCTGCCCAGCCAGCCGGTGATCATGGCCAGCGACACGGAGAAGACGCCGTAGAGGAAGGAGTAATCATGCGCGACGCGGAAGATCGACTGTTCGAAACCCGATTTGCGGATTTCGAGCTGGGCCGAGCTTTCCTTGAGGAACAGGCCGCTCTTGAACAGGAACGCGCGGGCTTTATGCGTTCCAACCGGGACGTTGGGCGCCAGCCGCACCGTGGCGCGAAACAGGTTCTGCGACAGGAACTGCACGCCGCCGACATTCTCGCTATAGAGGCCGGTCGCCGCCTTGCGCTCGCGCAGCGCCACGGTGAATTCCTCGATCGTCGCCGGACTGTCGGTTACGTCGGCCGGTTGCATGTAAAGGTTGGAGGCGCCGAGCGACAGCTGCTTGTAGCTGTTGGGTTCGGTGATGTCCTGCAGCGGCCGTGTCGTGGCGACGGAGTAGGAGACCGGCACGTTCTCGAAGGTCTCGGATTCCAGGTTGACCCAGACGCCGAGCACCCGGTCCTTGCGGCGCACCACAACCGGCCGCGGCGGCCCTTCGAGCACGACGATGACGTCATAGCGCCCCTGCCGCGCGACCAGCGGGTCGGGGTTTTCCAGCGAACCGAAAATGGTCAGGTCGGCGCCGGAAAAGCCGGCGGTGATCGACACCGCGTCGGTGGAGAGACCGATCTGGATGCCTTCCGGCAAGGGGTTCGGCGATTGCGCTGCCGCCGGCAGAGCGAGGGCGAAAAGCAAAACGGCGGCCGAAAAAATCCCCCACCGCAGCATCAGTTCAGGCCCGCGGCGGTCAGCGAATAGAGGTTTGGCGGCGTGACGAAGAGATCGATGGCAAGCCGGATCGCGACCGCCAGCACCAGCAGCGCCAGCAGTGCCCTGAGCTGTTCGCCGCGCAGCTTCTGTCCTGCCTTGGCGCCATATTGCGCGCCGGCAACGCCGCCCGCCATCAGCAGGAAGGCAAGCATGACGTCGACCGTCTGGTTGGTGGTGGCGTGGACAAGCGTGGTGTAGGCCGAGGTGAAAATGATCTGGAACAGCGAGGTGCCGATGACGACGTTGGTCGGCACTTTCAAGAGATAGATCAGCGCCGGCACCATGATGAAGCCGCCGCCGACACCCATGATCGACGACAGGAAGCCGATGCCGGCGCCGAGCCCCAGCACCGGAATGACGCTGACGAACAGCTTCGAGGCCCTGAAGCGCATCTTCAGCGGCAGCCGGTGGATCCAGTTGTGCTGGCCGGATTTCTTCAAGACCGGCGCCGCACCGCTGCGCGTCGCGCGCAGCGCATTGACGCTCTCGACCAGCATCAGCCCGCCGACGGTGCCAAGCAGCACGACGTAAAGCAGTGAGATAAACAAATCGAGCTGGCCGAGCCGACGCAGGAAGGCAAAGACAAAGATACCGCCGGTCGAGCCGACGATGCCGCCGGCCAGCAGCACCCCGCCGAGCTTGAAGTCGAGCGTGCCGCGCTTCATGTGCGACAGCGCGCCGGAGAAAGAGGAGGCGATAACCTGGTTGGCGCCGGTAGCAACGGCGATTGCCGGCGGGATGTTGTAGAAGATCAAGAGCGGCGTGATCAGAAAGCCGCCACCGACCCCGAACATGCCCGACAGGAAACCCACCGCCGCGCCCATTGCCAGCAGCACGAAGACGTTGACGGAAATTTCCGCGATCGGGAGATAGATGCCCACCCGTCAGTCTCGATCAGTTTGCCTGTCGGCGATTGCAGCCATTCCAGGGCATTGTCGCACCGAAAAGCCAATTCTTTCTTGCACCGCCGGGGCAGTGGGATCAGACCCCGCCGCCCTACCGAAACAAAAAACATCTCAAGCAGTTAACAGGCAAATGTATGGCAGGGCGTCGCGTTAGCGACGCATCTGCCGTTATTTGTGCGCCAGCAGCGCCTTCACCAGCTTTTCGTCGATTTCGCCGGTCGCCTGCATCTTGTTGTCGGTCTGGAAAGCCATGATTGCGGTCTTGGTCTTGCCGCCCATCACGCCATCGGCGCCGCCGGCATCGTAGCCGTTCTTGTTGAGGATGAGCTGGATGTTCTTGACCGCCTTCTTCATGTCGACGCTGGCGGTGGTCTGCGGCGTGCCTTCCTGCCAGGATTCAGGAATGTCGGCCGAGTTGGACGCCGGGTCGAGCGGCTTCGGCTTCCACAGTTCCGTGGCGGCGCGCGCCCGCTCCAGCTGTTCGGGGCGCAGCGCAGTGGCGACCTCGTCGCGCTTTGCAGCCGCATCCTTGTCGCCGGTCTTGGCGACGAGCGCGAACCATTTGTAGGATTCCTCCAGGCTCTGCTTCATGCCGACGCCCTTTGCCGCCAGGATGCCGAGATTGAATTGGCTGTCCTTGACGCCGACATCGGCCGCCGCCTGAAACCAGTGCGCGGCCGATTCATTGTCGGTCACGCCGTCGGCGGCCATGGCAAACAGAACGGCCAGATTGTGCATGGCGCTGGCATTACCCTGCGCGGCGGCGAGCTGGTAGAAGGTCTTTGCCTTCTTGACGTTGCGCGTGACGCCGATGCCCTTCTCGTAGAAATTGCCGATGCGGTATTCCGCCGGTGCGAAGCCGAGCTCGGCCGATTTTTCGTACCATTTGGCCGCTGCCGCCATGTCTTCCTTGACGCCGCGCGATTCAGCATAGCGCGAACCGAGCTCGAACAGCGCCTTGGCGTCACCGCCGGCAGCCGCGTCGCGCAAGGCTTGCGGGCCGGCATCGGCCGGAACGTCTATCTTGGCCACGACAGGTGCTACCGCGGCATCAGCCGGCGGAACGGCGCCGGTAGTATCCGCGGCCGGCGTAGCCGAGGCCGAGGGCGCCATGACGGCGGCCGCAGGCTGCGCGGCAGCAGCCGCCGGTTCCGCAGTGGCGGGCGTCGGCAGCATTGCATTTGGCGCGGGGGCCGGATCGGCCAGAGCCATCGGCGCTGGCGCGGGT
>NZ_JAMYRV010000005.1:0-167285 GCF_040321555.1 Mesorhizobium sp. M0317
CAAAAGAACACGCCGCCGGCGGCCCCATGGGGCGACATCCCCGCCGCCCACCCCCACTCGGTCTAGCTCCCCCCCACACCTCTCCCCCGATCGACGGGGGAGAGGAATGGCTCCCTTCCGCAACCGTTGCGGAGGATGGGCAGGCAGGTGAGGGGCAGCGCAAACGTCCGCAGGAGATTCAAACCCTGAAGCGCTGCCTTAGACCGATATGCGAGATTGATCCGAGCTGGCGCGCCAGCGCCACTTATGTCCAACACGGTACGAATCCGGCCGATGCAAAATCGTTACCTGCCCTATTTATTGACCTTCCCCAGCCTGTTTCTGGCCGCAGTCGTCATCTTCTGGCCGGTCTGGGACCTGATCCAGATATCGACGCATGATGTCAGCCGTTTTGGGCAGCTGCGGGACTTCAACGATTTCGCCAATTATTTCGCCTTCCTCGCCGATCCCGATTTCCTGGCGGCACTCTGGCGCACCGGCCTGTGGACCGTGCTGGTGGTCGGCGGCGCGCTGCTGTTGTCCGTCCCCGTGGCGATGATCCTCAACACCGATTTCTACGGCCGCGGCATTGCCCGCGTCATCATCATGCTGCCCTGGGCGGTGTCGCTGACGATGACGGCGGTGGTCTGGCGCTGGGCGCTCAACGGCGAAAGCGGGATGCTGAACTCGGCGCTGATCGGGCTCGGCCTGATCCATGAAAACATCCAGTGGCTGGCGCGCGCCGAGACGGCATTCCCGATGCAGGTGCTGATCGGCATATTGGTGACGGTACCGTTCACCACGACCATCTTCCTCGGCGGCCTGTCGTCGATCCCCGACGACCTCTACGAGGCGGCGGCCCTGGAGGGGGCGACGCCGCTGCAGCAGTTCCGCGAGATCACCTTTCCGCTGCTGAAGCCGTTCATCAACATCGCCATCGTGCTCAACACCATCTACGTCTTCAATTCCTTCCCGATCATCTGGGTGATGACGCAGGGCGGGCCGGCCAACTCGACCGACATATTGGTCACCCATCTCTACAAGCTGGCCTTCCGCATCGGCAAACTGGGTGAAGCATCGGCGGTGTCGCTGCTGATGTTCGCCATCCTTTTGATCTTCACCATGATCTATGTGCGGCTTGCCATGCGGGAGCAGCGCACATGACGCCCAAGCTGAAGCGTACGATCATCGCCTGGCTGCTGCTTTCGCCGCTGCTCGTGGTGACGATCTTCCCCTTCGCGGTAATGTTTTTGACCGCGGTCAAGCCGCGGCAGGAGGTGCTGTCGCCGACCTGGTGGCCAAGCGAATTCCACTGGTCGAATTTTGCCGACATGTGGGTGGCGACCGGCTTTGGCCAGGCGCTGGCCAATTCGCTCTATGTCTCTGTTATCGCCACCGTCGGCGCCATCCTGATCTCGGTGCCGGCCGCCTATGCCATGTCGCGGTTTCGCTTTGCCGGCTATGGCGCCTTCCGCCAGTTCCTGCTGATCTCGCAGATGATCTCGCCGATCGTGCTGGTGCTCGGCCTGTTCCGGCTGATGGCGGCCTGGGGTCTGATCGAATCCACGACCGCGCTCGGCGTCATCTACATGGCTTTCAACGTCGCCTTCACCGTGTGGATGCTGCAAAGCTATTTCGACACCATCCCGCGCGATCTCGAGGAAGCAGCGTGGATGGAAGGCGCCGGCCGCTGGCTGACCTTGCGAAAAGTGTTTCTGCCGCTTTGCCTGCCGGCAATCGCGGTGACCGCCATCTTCACCTTCATCAACGCATGGAATGAGTTCGTCGTTGCGCTCACAATGCTGCGCAGCCAGGAAAGTTACACGCTGCCGATCCAGGTGTTCTCGCTGGTCGCCGGCCGCTACACGATCGAATGGCACCATGTAATGGCGGCGACGCTGCTGGCGACGCTGCCGGTGGCAATCCTGTTCATCTGGCTGCAGCGCTATCTCGTCCGCGGGCTGGCGCTCGGGGCCGTAAAATAGCAATTCCAGGAAAAGTGTGGAGCGGTTTTCCGTCCGGAATTGCGAAAAACAAATAGCCGTACGGAGTTTTCATGCGCATCTTCACCGCCTCGCTGGCGACCGAAACCAACACCTTCTCGCCGGTGCCGACCGACCGGGCGTCGTTCGAGATGGCGTTCTATGCCGGGCCGGGCAAGCATCCTGATACACCGACCTTGTGCTCCTCGCCGATGGTCGCGCTGCGCCGGCGTGCGGCTGCCGAAGGGCTGACCGTCATCGAAGGCACCGCCACCTGGGCGGAGCCGGGCGGGCTGGTGCAGCGGCAGACCTATGAGGCGTTGCGTGACGAGATTCTCGGCCAGTTGAAGGCAGCCTTGCCGGTCGACGCCGTCATCCTCGGCCTGCACGGCGCCATGGTGGCGCAAGGCTATGACGATTGCGAAGGCGATCTGCTGGAACGGGTTCGCGCAATCGTCGGGCCCGACGTGGTGATCGCGGTCGAGCTCGACCCGCACAGTCATCTGACGCCGAAGCGCGTGGCGGCATGCAATGTCATGGCCTATTTCCTCGAATTCCCGCACACCGACTTCTATGAGCGCGGCGAACATGTCGTCGAGCTTGCATTGGCGGCGGCGCGCAGCGAGATCAAGCCGGTGATCTCGACCTTCGACTGCCGCATGATCCAGGTGCTGCCGACCAGCCGCGAGCCGATGCGCTCCTTCGTCGACCGCATCAAGGCGCTGCACGGCAAGGACGGCGTGCTGTCGGTCTCGGTCATCCATGGCTTCATGGCCGCGGACGTGCCGGAAATGGGCACGCGCATCCTGGTCGTCACTGACAATGACAAGGCCAAGGGCGATGCGCTGGCGGAGAGGCTAGGGCACGAGCTTTACGCCATCCGCGAAAGGACGGCGATGACGATGCTGAACACCGAGGACGGCATCGCGCGGGCACTGGCCGTGCGCAAGGAAAATCCCGGCAAGCCGGTTGTGATTGCCGACATCTGGGACAATCCCGGCGGTGGCGTCGCCGGCGACGGTACCGTTGTGCTGCGCGCAATGTTGGAACAGGGCGTTGACAATTTTGGCGTGGCGACGATCTGGGACCCGATCGCTGTCACCTTTTGCCAGGCGGCAGGCGAAGGCGCCGTCATCGACCTGCGCTTCGGCGGCAAGGCCGGGCCGCTGGCCGGCGAACCGATCGATGCGCGCGTCAAGGTGTTGAAAGCCGTCCCCGAGGGCTGGCAGAGCTTCGGGCCGAGCCGGGTGACGCTCGGACCAACGGCGCTGGTGCGGCTCGAAGGCACCGAAATCGACATCATCCTCAACACCAACCGCACGCAGACCTTCGAGCCGGATGTCTTCTCCAACATCGGTGTCGATCCGTTGTCGAAGGACATATTGCTGATCAAGTCGACCAACCATTTCTACGCCGGCTTTGAACCGATCGCGGCGGAGATCATCTATGTCTCGGCGCCGAGCTCGTATCCGAGCAATCCGGCGGTGACGGATTACAAGAAATTGACGCGGCCGGTGTGGCCCAGGGTGGCGGATCCTTGGGCAGTATAGGCTCACCTTCTCCCCTTGTGGGAGAAGGTGTCGCCGCAGGCGACGGATGAGGGGTGTTCCAGCGGAGTGAGGCGTCGGCGTTCCCTGGAACACCCCTCATCCGTCTCGGCGCTTCGCGCCGATCCACCTTCTCCCACAGGGGGAGAAGGGAAAGCCGCGCTACACCAATCCCCGCTTCACCATCATCGCTTCCGGCGAAGGCATCTTGCCGCGGAACGCCGTGTACAGCTCCTCCGGATCCTTCGACCCGCCGGCGGCATAGATATTCTTCCGCAGCCGTTCCGCCAGCGCCGGGTTGAAGGGATCGCCAGTCTCCTCGAAGGCGGCGAAGGCGTCGGCGTCGAGCACTTCCGACCACATGTAGGAATAGTAGCCGGCTGAATAACCGTCGCCGGAGAAGATATGGCCGAAATGCGGGGTGCGATGACGCATGGCGATGGTGTCGGGCATATCAAGCTTTTCCAGCGTTTCGGCTTCGAAACGCAGCGGTTCCGCCGGCGCATCCGGCCGCGCGTGATACGCCATGTCGATCAGCGCCGACGCTGTGAACTCGACCGTGGCGAAACCGGCCCCGAACGTGCGGGCGGCCAGCATCTTGTCGAGCAGCGACTTCGGCATCGGCTTGCCGGTCTTGACATGCAGCGCATGCTTTTCCAGCACCGCGGGCACCGTCAGCCAGTGCTCGTAGAGCTGCGAAGGCAGTTCGACGAAATCGCGGGAAACCGACGTGCCCGCCACCGACGGCCAGGTGACGTCGGTCAGCATGCCGTGCAAAGCATGGCCGAATTCGTGGAACAGGGTCTTGGCCTCATCGACCGACAGCAGCGCCGCTTCCCCCGCCGGCGGCTTGGCGAAGTTCATGATGTTGTAGATCACCGGCTTGGAGCCATCCCCAAGCTTGTAGCCAGACTTCAGCGCGCTCATCCAGGCGCCAGAACGCTTCGAGGATCGGGCGAAATAGTCGGCGAGGAACAGGCCGCGCTCGCTGCCATCGGCGTTCTTCACCACGAAGACGCGCGCGTCGGGATGCCAGGCGGCGATGCCCTTCTTCTCCTCGAAAGTGATGCCGAACAGTTTTGTGGCGACGTCGAAGCAGGCGTCGATGACCCGGTCGAGTTGCAGATAGGGTTTCAGTTCCGCCTCGTCGAAGTCGAATTTTTCGGCGCGCAATTTCTCCTGGTAGAAGCGCCAGTCCCAGGCGGCGAATTTTTCGTTGCTGCCTGCCTTGGTCGCCAGCCGCTCCAGCTCCTTCTGGTCGGCGGCGGCCTTCTCCAGCGCTTTCTCCCAGACCGGGTCGAGGAGGTCGTGCACAGCCTTCGGCGTCTTGGCCATGGTGTCGTCGAGTTTCAGCGCGGCGAACGAGGCATAGCCGAGCAGCTTGGCCTTTTCGGCGCGCAATTTCAGCATGTCGCGCACCACTGCGGTGTTGTCGCTGGCGCCACCGTTCTGGCCGCGCATGGTGAAAGCGCGGAAGGCGGTCTCGCGCAGGTCGCGGCGTTCGGAGAAGGTCGTGAACGGCTCATAGATAGAGCGCGACAAGGTGACTGCGTAGCGGCCTTTCTGGCCGCGCGTCTCGGCGGCTTCGGCCATCGAACTCTTCACGAAGTCCGGCAGGCCCGCAAGATCAGCCTCGTCGAGGAAAAGCGCCCAGTCGCGCTCGTCGGCCAGCACATTCTGGCCGAAGGTCGTGCCGAGCGAGGACAGCTCCTCGCTGATGTTGGCCAGCCGCTTCTTGCCGTCGGCGTCGAGTTTTGCGCCCGATCGCACAAAGCCTTTCCAGGTCTTCTCCAGCACCCGCAGCGTCTCGACGTCGAGTTTTAGCGTCTCCCGGCGCTGGTAGAGGTCGTCGATGCGGGCAAACAGTTTCTCGTTCATCGAGATCGCCGAGAAATGCCGCGACATCTTCGGCGAGATCTCACGCTCCAGCGCCTGGATCGCATCGTTGGTGTGGGCGCCGGCCCGGCACCAGAAGATCGACGAGACATGGTCGAGCGGCTCACCGGCGAGCTCGAGGGCTGCCAGCGTATTCTCGATGGTCGGCGCATCCTTGTTGCCGGCGATCGCATCGATTTCGGCCTCATGTGCCTTCAGCGCCGCGTCGAACACCGAGGAGAAATCGTCGTCGCCGATGCTGGCAAAATCCGGCAGGCCGAGCGGCCCTTGCCATTTGGTCAGCGGATGGGCGGCGAGATCGACGGTTTTCGTGGACGGCATGGGGGATCTTTCGATGATTGGCGGAGCTTGCTGACCGATGTAGGGCGATGACTGGCGCGGCGCAACAGCGCGGCCATTCAAGCCCGCGTCAGAAGCCGTCGCAATTTTCCGCGATTGCCGCTTGCGAACTGGCGGTGATGCGGTTGCCGGTGACGGCGAACGTCTCCTGCATCAGCATGTCATTGTTGGGGAAATCATAGCAGGCGATGACAGTTGTGACGCCGGCCTCGCTCTTTTCGACGCGATGCCGGATTGCGGCTCCGGCGACCGCGCCCTTCCATTCGTCGATCGACGCGATGAACTCCTGCTTCGACTGTACGACGCCGAGATCGTCGAGCTTGATGCGGACATCGTCGGCGAGCAGGTCCGACAATTCGGTGCGATCGGCGACCAGCAGCGCCGAATACCAGCGGTCGATAATGGCGCCGTCATCGGAGCGGGCAGGGACGAGCGAAATCAGCAGCGCCGCTACGGCGAAAGCGATCGCAGGCCAAACCCGCATTCTTGCCTCCTCTTATTTGACCATGCCCTTATCCGAAAACCGGTTCCCACTTTTCGGGATCATGGGTCTACGTCAAATCCGGCCGCTCGAAGTCGCCGGTGTCCTTGTTCATCACCCAGAGCTCGCCGGTCGAGATGTCGAACCAGGCGCCATGCAGCGACAGCCGCCCCTTGCCTTCGAGGATGGAGACGCAAGGGAAGGTCCTGAGATTGGCGATCGAATAGCGGATGGAAATCCGCTCCAGCGCCGTCTGCCGTTCGGTTGTCGTCATGAACGTGCTGGACGAAACGGTTTCGGCCGCCGGCGCGATCAGGCTCATCCATTTGCCGATGAAGTCGCCGGGCGACAGCGGCGCCGAATTGGTGTCGAGCGCGGCGCGGATGCCGCCGCAGCGGCCATGGCCCATCACCACGATGTTTTTCACCTTCAGGCTCTGCACGGCGAATTCGAGCGCGGCCGAGGTCGAGTGGAACTCGCCGTCCGGCGCATAGGGCGGCACCAGATTGCCGACATTGCGCAGGACGAACAGTTCGCCCGGACCGGCGTCGAAGATCGCCTCGGGGGCAGAGCGGGAATCGCAGCAGGCAACGATCATGGTTTCGGGCGCCTGCCCCTCGCGGGCAAGCTCGCGATAGCGTCCGCTCTCGGTGAGATAGCGGCCATTCATGAAGTTGCGGTAGCCGGTCCAAAGATGTTCGGGGAGATGGGGCATGGGCTAGGGATGAAGCCTTTCGGGGTTAGCGACGGCAGCTCATTTCAAGTTAGAAAGGCTCTAACGGCAAATGCCCGTCGCGGGCAATGCCGAATTGCGGATGGCTTCGTCGCAAATCGCCATGCCGCACGCATGGCGCCGCTTGCCTCACGCCCAGATCGCCAGGGGAATGCCGAAACGGTCGGCAAGCGGCGGGTCGGGAAACGGCGTTGCCTCCCCGCCGGCAATGCGTCCGGCAATCAGCATCATCGCTGCGGCGTCGAGGAAATCGTCGGCGGCAGCACCGCGTTGCGGCGGCTGGTCAAGGAAAGCTCTGGTATAGCCGTGCTGGCAGAGCAGTGCCTTGCGTTCTTCCATCCCGGCCGGATTGACGGCGCCCTTGATCTTCTTCGGCAGTGTCATCGGTTTTTCGCCGTTCAGCCGGCAGAAGGCCACTTCGGGATGCGATTCGAAGACGCGGCGGCGCAGTTGCGGACGTGCGATCAGCAGCGCGTCGATCTCGCGTATCTTGGCAAAGATGCCGAAGGCCTGGATCGAGACGCCGCGTGGCGGATCGGAGGTCGCCTTGGCCACCTCGCTGGCGCGCCGATGTGCCTCATACCAGGCCTCGACCGTGGTGAAGCCGCTGGTGTCGGCGTAGAGGGCCGGGCGGGACGGGATAGAGAAGACGCTGGATTGCCGTGCTCCGAGCATTGGCCGTACCAAGGTCTCCGGCCCGCGCCCGCCTCTTTGCGAGACGTCCGGCAGGCCGATCGGCATGTCGACGACCACTGTCGCATCGGCGGGCAAGGCGTCGAGCAGGGTCGCAAAGCTGGGAAAGACGCGGACTGACGGCGCGGCATCCAGATCGCGGCGGACGGCGATCCAGCCGGCCTTGCAGCCGTCGACGCCGACGACCACGGTCGAGGTCACGCCCGGCGGTCCCGCCCCGGATGAGTGAGGTGGCGCAGTTGCACCATCGCCATCGGATGCGACAGGCTCTGGGCATCGGTTTCAAGCTGCAACTCGTCGCCGCCACGCTTGGCGGTTCGCGCCAGGATTTCGTAGACGGCGGCGGTGGTCGATTGCAGCGCCTTGATCGGCGGCTGCCCCGACAGGATGCGGGCGAGGTAGACGGCCGCAGTCAGGTCACCGAGGCCATTCGGCGGCTTGTCGATGAGGCGGTGTTCGGCCAGCAGCGCCTGGGTGCCGTCAAGCAGCAGATTGCCGGTGCCGCCGGTCATCATCGACTGTGCCGACGTCACCAGCATTGTTGACGGTCCGGCATGGAGGGCGGCCGAGATCACCGATTTCAGATCGGGCAAAGGCGCGCCGGCCATCCACTCCAGCTCATAGCGGTTGGGGGTGGCGATGTCGGCGATCGGCATCAGCCGGTCGCGCATCGCGGCGGCCGTCGGCTCGGGCACATAGAGCCCGCCGGAATCGCCCATCACCGGATCGCATATATAAATCGCGTCCGGCGTCTTGGCCTTGACCGCCGCAACCAGCGAGGCGACGGCCTCGGCCTGGCCGGCCTCGCCAAGATAGCCCGACAGCACCGCGCCAACCTCACCCAGCCAGGGCGCGCGCTCGAGATCGGCCATCAGCGCCTTGAACTGGTCGAGCGGCGGCACGATGCGCGTGGCGCGGCCATGGCCCGGATGCCAGGGCAGGATGACCGTCGGTACCGCCCACACCGGAAAGCCCAGCGTCTCCAGCGCAAACACGGCGGCGCGGTTACCGACCGAGCCGCGGGCGACATGGCTGGAAATGACGATGACCGCGCGCGGCGCGTCGGCTTTTTCGCTGTTCATGGAAAATCCTAGATACGGATAATTTTTCGTTGAATCGTCATCCTGATCTATCTCTTTGGTTGGAGCATGATCTCCGGACAAAACGGTAGAGAAAACCGGTTCCCACTTTTCAGGATCATGCTCTAGCTGCCCCGGGAGACGTAGTACACGAGCCAGATCAAAAGGCCGAGGGCGACGATGAGCCCAAGTGTGCGGCCGATGCGGGTGCCCCAGACCTCGATCGGATCGGATGGGTCGGCCTCGGCTGCGGTAACATGATCGCGCGCGCCTTTCGCTGCCCGTGACACCAGCGATGCGCCGCCAAGGCCGCCCTCGTTCGCCACGCGCTCAATAATGCGGCGCGATTCGCTGTCATCGTCGCGGCGTTCCGCCATGATCCTGTCCTGTTTGCCGGCAACCATATCGTGTTCGCGCGATCAATCACAGGGCCTCGCCGGCGCATGAATGCGCGCCAGGAATGCGCGCCAGCGGCAGACATTTTCTTGAGCGCGGATTGTGCTAATGCTTCGCATGCAACTTCTGTCGAGGGACCTCACCATGTTTGCCCAGCGCCTTGCCTTCCCTTTCCGCAGTCTGCCGGCCGTGCTGATGATGGCCGTCGTGCTGCCTCTGCTCGCCGGCTGCGGCTTCAACACCATCCCGACGGCGGAGGAAAACGCCAAGGCGGCATGGAGCGAGGTGCTGAACCAGTATCAGCGTCGGTCCGACCTCATTCCCAATTTGGTCGAGACGGTGAAGGGCTATGCCTCGCATGAAAAGGACACGCTCGATGCGGTGGTCGAGGCGCGCGCCAAGGCAACGCAGATCACGGTGACGCCGGAAACGCTGAAGGACCCCGAAGCGCTCAAGAAGTTCCAGGATGCGCAATCAGGGCTGACCAGCGCGCTGTCGCGGCTGATCGCGGTGTCGGAGGCCTATCCCGACCTCAAGGCCAACCAGAATTTCCTGGCGCTGCAGGCGCAGCTCGAAGGCACCGAGAACCGTATCGCCGTGGCGCGGCGCGACTACATCCTGGCGGTCAAGGATTACAATCTGACGCTGAGGACCTTTCCGTCGGTGCTATGGGCAACCTTCTGGTTCCGCAGCAACGAGCCCTTCGCCAACTTCACCGTCGAAGAAGACAAGATGCAGCCGCCGAAGGTCGATTTCGGCACGAAGCAGGGCGGGTGATGACGTCTGGGTGAGCTTGGCCTTTGCCAGCCTTGCGTTCCTTCACACCCCCCTCTGTCCTGCCGGACATCTCCCCCGCAAGGGGGGAGATCGGCTGTCATTTTGGCTTTCGCCAACCGCCAACGTTTGAAGGGATGGGTCGACGAGGAAGCTGCCAATCTCCCCCCTTGCGGGGCAGATGCCCGGCAGAACAGAGGGGGCCGCGAAGGAACGCCAACCTTGGTGTTCTTCTCGCCTTTCTGGCCGTCTTCCTGCCCCTCACCGCCTCCGCCGCCGATCTCCCAGCCCTCACCGGCCGCGTCGTCGACAATGCCGGGATCATCGATGCAGGCACCAAAGCCGCGCTCACCCAGAAACTCGCCGACTTCGAGACCAGAGGCTCCGACCAGATCGTCGTCGCCACCATCCCCAGCCTCGACGGCGAGGAGATCGAGCCTTACGCCAACCGGCTGTTCCGCTTCTGGAAGCTCGGCCAGGCCAAGGAAAACAACGGCGTGCTGCTGCTGGTGGCGCCGAACGACCGCAAGATGCGCATCGAGGTCGGCTATGGGCTGGAAGGCACGCTGACCGATTTGCACACCAAGCTGATCATCGAAAACGACATGGTGCCGGCGTTCCGCGCCGGCGATTTCTCCGGGGGCATTTCCAAGGCCGTCGACGACATGGTGATGGTGCTGGAAGGCAATCCGGAGGAATTGGAGGCGCGCGGCGAGCGCAACCAGAAGCCGCCCATCAATACCGACAATCTGTTCTTCGCCGTCTTCATCAGCATCTGGGCGATCATCTTCTTCGGCAGCATGGCCGCCTCCATCCTGCCGCCGATCTTCGGCCAAAAACTCGGTCCCGGCCGCTATCGCTGGCTCGGCATGACATTCGAGCCGCACAAGCGGTCATCCAGCGGCGGCTGGTCTTCGGGCGGGGGCGGCTGGTCGTCGGGTTCAAGCGGTGGTGGCGGCTTTTCCGGCGGCGGCGGTTCGTCCGGCGGCGGCGGCTCCTCGGGAAGCTGGTGACGAGATGACAACACGCATCGCCAATCCCTGGCATGGGCGCTTCGCCACGATGACCGGCGCTGCCTTGCTGGTCTTGCTCGTCAGCGTCGCGGCGCTGGCAGCGGAGCTGCCCGCCCTCGCGGGACGCGTGGTAGACAATGCCGACATCATCGATGCCGCGACCGAGGCGGCGCTCACCCAAAGACTGGCCGATTTCGAGACCAAAGGCTCCGACCAGATCGTCGTCGCGACGGTTCCCAGCCTCGACGGCGAGGAGATCGAGCCTTACGCCACCCGGCTGTTCAACGCCTGGAAGCTCGGCCAGAAGGCCAAGAACAATGGCGTGCTTCTGCTGGTGGCCGTGAACGACCGCAAGATGCGCATCGAGGTCGGCTACGGGCTGGAAGCCACGCTCACCAACCAGCACGCCACACGGATCATTGAAGGCATGGTGCCGGCCTTCCGCGCCGGGGATTTCTCCGGCGGTATTTCCAAAGCGGTCGACGACATGATCATGGTGATTGAGGACAGTCATGGTGGTTGAGGGGAGCTGGTGACGGCATGACAGTAGGCGTCTTCAATCCGCCAAAACCTGGCCGCGCAGCCGCGACGATCGGCATCGCCCTGTTGACGATGCTCACCATGCTGTTTGTAGCCTTGGCGGCAGACCTGCCGGCACTCACCGGGCGGGTGGTCGACAATGCCGGTATTATCGACGCCGCGACCAAGGCGGCACTGACGCAGAAGCTCGCGGATTTTGAGACCAAAGGCTCCGACCAGATCGTCGTCGCCACCATCCCCAGCCTGGACGGCGAGGAGATCGAACCCTACGCCAACCGGCTGTTCCGCTTCTGGAAACTCGGCCAGGCCGGCGAAAACAACGGCGTGCTTCTGCTGGTGGCCAAGAACGACCACAAGATGCGCATCGAGGTCGGCTACGGGCTGGAAGGCACGCTGACCGATTTGCACACCAAACTGATCATCGAAAACGACATGGTGCCGGCGTTCCGCGCCGGTGATTTCTCCGGCGGCATTTCCAAGGCCGTCGACGACATGGTCATGGTGCTGGAAGGCAACCCGGAAGAGCTGGAGGCGCGCAGCAAGCGCAATCCGGCCGACCGCAGCACGCCCATCGATCCCGTCGTCGCGGTCTTCCTGATCCTGTGGGCGGCGATGTTCTTCGGCGGCCTGGCGATGGCCTTCCTGCCGCCGATCTTCGGCACCAAGCTGTCGCCGGGCGTGTATAAATGGCTGGGCATGACCTTTCGCTACGGCCAGGGGCCGAGCGGATCGTCCTCGGGCTCCAGCAGCTGGACAACAAGTTCGTCGTCGGGCAGCGGATGGTCATCGGGAAGTTCGGGCAGCAGCTGGTCTTCGGGCTCAAGCAGCGGCGGCGGGTTTTCAGGCGGCGGTGGTTCGTCTGGCGGTGGCGGGTCTTCAGGGAGCTGGTGAGAGAAGATGGCAACACGACCGATCAGCCCACAGGACCATGAGCGCATCGCCACCGCGATCCGCGCGGCCGAGGCCAAAACCGACGGCGAGATCTACTGCGTCGTTGCGCATGCCAGCGACGGCTATTTCTTTCCCGCCGCCTTCATGGCGACATCAGGCATGCTGATTGCCAGCCTCGCCGTCGCTTATGGGCTGGAAGCCTGGTGGCTGTCGATCCGGCTGCCGCATTTCGTCATTGTCCAACTGCTGGCACTGGCCTCGGTGTTGGTGCTTTTGTGGGCGCAGCCTGGCTTGCGCATCCATCTGGTGCCGCGCCGGCAGCGTTATCAGGCGGCACATCACAATGCGCTCAGGCAGTTCCTCGCCCGCAATGTCCACCGCACCACGGCGCGCACCGGCGTGTTGGTCTTCGTGTCGATCGCCGAGCGTTATGCCGAAGTGGTCGCCGATTCGGGCATCGACAGCAAGGTCGGCCAGCATGTCTGGGACGGCGTGGTGCGCGATCTCCTGCAGCATGCCGGTCACGACCGGCTCGCCGACGGCTTCGTCAAGGCGATCGGGCAGGTCGGCGCGGTGCTGGCCGAGCATTTCCCGGTGACGTCGGGCGACGCCAATGAACTGGACGATCATCTGGTCGAGATCTGAAAAGCCAGCAAGCGCTACCCGGACGGACGCCTGATCGCGCCGGCTGGGTGCGTTTTCCAGGCAGGCTTTGCCCATTGTCAGCAGCGTCGCGATCCGCTGTGAGAAAGCGGTCGGCGGGCTGACCTCGACTCTTGCAAATGGCCGATGCGGGTTTATGGTTAACAAATCATGAATACGCTGAGCATCGACATCAGGAAAGCCGAACCGCGCGACGCTGGCGCCATTGCGGACGTGCACCAGCAGGCTTGGGAGGGCGCCTATTCCGGCATCATCCCGCATCGCTCGCTGACCTCGATGATCAACCGCCGCGGCGCCGATTGGTGGGCCAACGCCATCCGCCGCGCCGCCACCGTTCTGGTGGTCGAGATCGGCGGCACCATCGCCGGCTATGCCACGATCGGCAAGAACCGCGCCCGCGAGCTGAAGCAACAGGGCGAAATCTACGAACTTTATTTGCGTCCGGAATATCAGGGCATCGGGCTCGGCAGCCGGCTGTTCAAGGCGGCGCGGGCGCGGCTTGCCGACCACGGGCTGAAGGGAATGGTGGTGTGGGCGCTGGAAGACAACCAGAACGCACTTTCCTTCTATGCCGGCGCGGGTGGCCGTGACGTCGCCGAAGGCGTCGAGGTTTTCGAGCAGAGGGCGCTGAAGAAGGTCGCCTTCGTCTGGGAATGACCGGTCTCGGTTACAAATCATCATAAACCGTGCGCTTCCGTTAGCGCTTCGCACCAATCGCCGCATTGCACCATGCCGCGCCGCCCGCTATCGATCTTGGACATCGAGAGAGGGATTTAAGCCATGCGAATCGAAGCCATTGCCATCGGAAAGAACCCGCCCGAGGACATCAACGTCATCATCGAGGTGCCGATCGGCGGCGAGCCGATCAAGTACGAGATGGACAAGGAGGCCGGCACGCTGTTCGTCGACCGTTTCCTGCACACCTCGATGCGCTACCCCGGCAATTACGGTTTCGTGCCGCACACGCTCTCGGGCGACGGCGACCCGATTGACGTTCTGGTCTGCAACACCCGCGCGCTGGTGCCGGGCTGCGTCATCAATGTGCGGCCGATCGGCGTGCTGGTGATGGAAGACAATGCCGGCCAGGACGAGAAGGTCATTGCCGTGCCGTCGCCGAAGCTGACGCTGCGCTACGAAAACGTCACCGAATACACGCAGCTGCCCGAGATCACCCGCGACCAGGTCCAGCACTTCTTCGAGCACTACAAGGATCTCGAGCCCGGCAAATGGGTCAAGATCGAAGGCTGGCACGATTCCAAATACGCCAAGAAGATGATTGTCGACGCGATCGCACGGGCGAAGGCGGCAAAGTAGCGCCGAGAGAGGCCTGCGTCTCGTTCAAGTAAGCGGCAAACGCCAGCGCGAGGCACCCCCCTCTGGCCTGCCGGCCATCTCCCCCTCAAGGGGGGAGTCGCAACGGCTTTCGTCAATTTTCAGCGCCGAAAGAAAAGCGCCGCCAGCGAAGCTGCCAATCTCCCCCCTTGAGGGGGAGATGCCCGGCAGGGCAGAGGGGGGTGCCTTGCACCCACGTGACTAGTTATCCACCCGACCAAACGCCGGCACGTTGCCGATGACGGTGTGCTTGTCCTTGCCACAGGCGAAACTCTTCGCCTTTTCGTCGGCCAGCTTGCGCGCCTGGTCATTGGCCTGCGGGTTGCCGGTGGCCAGCACGAGGCCGATGGTGCAGCCGTCGCGGGCTTCCATCTGGGCGACCTTGGCGACGAGCAGCACTTCGGTCGGCTTGTTCTCGTCCTCGGGATTGCTGATCGAGCGGCGGTGGATGACGGCAAAGGGAACGGCAACGTCGCCCTTGGTCTCGATGCGCCACTCGACCTTGGCGCCGGACGAGTTGAAGCCGGAAAAGCTCTCCCAGACCGAGGTCATGTCGCCGCCGGGCGGAAATCCGTAGAACAGCGATTCACGGGCGTCGTCATAG
Organism: Mesorhizobium sp. M0317; assembly: GCF_040321555.1. NCBI lineage: Bacteria > Pseudomonadati > Pseudomonadota > Alphaproteobacteria > Hyphomicrobiales > Phyllobacteriaceae > Mesorhizobium > Mesorhizobium sp. M0317. The sequence continues at coordinate 14,943 of NZ_JAMYRV010000005.1, forward strand.
GCGATCAGCACGGGATAGCCACGATAGCCGGAGCAGGCGAGTTCGGCCCATTCGCCGTCGCCTTCCTGCGCCTGCGCATAGGTGACGCAGTCCTTTTGCGAGTCGAGGTCGGTGTAGACGCTTGATATGCCGTCGGCATGGGCGGTTTGGGATAGGGCGGCGAGGGCGAATGGAACAAGCAGCAGGGTTCGCATGCGGACGTCTCCCGTGAAGTTCGCCCCAGCCTATCGCCAAATCTGCGGCCGGCCTAGCGTGCCAATCTCAACGTTGGCGCCGCCCAAATCGCCCTGCCGGGCAATTCTCCCCCTGAACGGGAGAAAGTGGCCGGCTGCGCCGCTGGCGACAACCTTGCAACGCTGGCAATTGGCGAAATCGTGATGAGAGCGTTCCTCGCCCCATTTCCGGGAAAGGATGCCGGCAGGTGAGGGGCGGCGCCAACGTTCGAAATGTTATTTCTTCAAGCTCGCCTCGATCAGCAGGTCGGCGTTGTGGGCGACCGCTGCCGCCGGGCCTCCGAGGCCGAAGAGCTGGCCACTGATATAGGCGCCTTCGATCAACAGCAGCAGGCCGTCGCCGAGCGTGTCAGGGTCTTTAGCGCCCATCGCTGCGGCCATGGCGCGCAGGCGGTGGCGCAACTCCTGCTTGTTGGCCTCGCTGACGACACGCGCCGGATGGCCATGTTCGGGATATTCCACCGCCGCGTTGGTCATGCCGCAGCCGCGATAGTCCGGCCTTTGCGTGCGCTTGCCGACGCGAGTCAGAAAAGCCCTGAGCTGTGCCCGCGGGTCGTCGGGATGGGCAGCCACGGCTTCGTCGAAACGCTCCCAATACTCACGGTCATATTGCCTGAGATAGGAAGCGGCGAGCTCGTCCTTGGAGGGAAAGCTGCGGTAGAGGCTGGGCTTGGTGACGCCGGCGCGCTTGACGATTTCGTCGACGCCGATCGCCCGGATGCCGCGGCGGTAGAACAGGTCGTAGGCCACGTCGAGGATTTTCTTGGCAGCCTTGGGCGGTGCGGCTGCATGACCGTCCTTGATGGTCAGTTCAATATTTTTGTCCGTTGGCATGGTATGACTCGATTGACGTGTTACCGATCGGTACGTATACATGTCCTCACCCTGCAACGTACCGGTCAGTAACATGATAGCTCAATCCCGTCCCTTTGGCCAGCGCTACGCTTTCGTCGTGGTTGGCGTCATCTTCCTTTGCCTGTTGATCGCGGCCGGGCTTCGTTCCGCACCCTCGGTGATGATGCTGCCGTTGGATAAAAGCTTCGGCTGGGGGCGCGATACGGTTTCGATTGCCGCTGCGATCGGCATCTTCCTTTACGGCCTGACCGGGCCGTTTGCCGCCGCATTGATGGAGCGTATCGGCTTGCGCCGCACGCTGCTTGCCTCGCTTGTGATCATGTCGGGCTCGACCGCGCTCAGCCTACTGATGACCGAGCCCTGGCACCTGTTCCTCACCTGGGGCGTGTTTTCCGGCATCGGCTCCGGCGCGGTCGCCACCGTGCTCGGCGCCACCATCGTCAACCGCTGGTTCAAGACCAATCGCGGCTTGGTGATGGGGCTGATGTCGGCCTCCAGCGCCACCGGCCTGTTGGTGTTCCTGCCGCTGCTGGCATCGCTCGCCCAGTCGGGCGGCTGGCAGCCCGTCGCTACCGCCGTCTCGATCGCCACCGCCTGTCTTCTGCCGCTGGTCTGGCTGTTGGTTCCGGAGCGTCCCGCTTCGATCGGCATGGTGCGCTATGGCGCCGGGGCGGATGACGTGCCGCCGGTATCGCCGGCATCGCAAGGCAATTTCCTGGCGCATACGCTGAACACGCTACGCCGCGCCGCCGGCACCCGCGTCTTCTGGTATCTGTTCGCCACGTTCTTCATCTGCGGCTTCACCACCAACGGGCTGGTCGGCACGCATCTGATCTCCTTCTGCGGCGACATGGGCATCCCCGAGGTACAGGCCGCAGGCCTGCTGTCACTGATGGGTATTTTCGACCTGATCGGTACGACGCTCTCGGGCTGGCTCACCGACCGTTTCGACCCGCGCAAGCTGCTCGGCGTCTACTACGGCATTCGCGGTCTGGCGCTGATCTATCTGCCCTATTCCGGCTTCTCGGCGACCAGCCTGATCATCTTCGCCGTGCTCTACGGTCTCGACTGGATCGCCACCGTGCCGCCGACGCTCAGGCTCGCCAACGAGGCGTTCGGCGACCGCAGCGGCCCGATCGTGTTCGGCTGGATCGTCGCCGGCCACCAGGTGGGTGCGGCCACTGCCGCCGCCTTCGGCGGCACCATGCGCGAGCTGCAGGGCAATTACGAACTGGCCTTCTTGATCGCCGGCATGACGGCGATCGTGGCTGCGTGTCTGTCGCTGCTGATCAATACGAGCAGGCCGGCGTTCGATCCGGAGCCGCAAGCGGCGTAAGGCGCGGTACTAATCTCCCCCCTCAGGGGGGAGATGGCCGCGAAGCGGCCAGAGGGGGTCCGTGCGACCGGACTCAGCCTCTTGCGCATAGGAGGTCGGCGCTCCAAGCGAGGCGACCCCCTTCTGTCGCCTTCGGCGACATCTCCCCCCTCAAGGGCGGAGATCACCTGTCGATTGTTATCAAAGTTTCATCTTCCCGAGATGTGGCTGAAACATTGAAGCTGGAGCTTGCTGGCACCGTTCGAAGCCATCAGGAGACAGCCATGAACAAGATCTCGTTGACCCGCCGCGCTCTCGTCACCTCTGCCAGCGCCGCCGGTCTGCTCGGCGCATCGGGGCTCGCTTTGCCCTATTATTCGCGCGCCAGCCAGCGCCCGGCCTTCACCCATGGCGTCCAGTCCGGCGATGTCGATGCCTCGAGCGGCATGGTGTGGACGCGCACCGACCGGCCTTCGCGCGTCATGTTCGAAGTGTCGTCGACGGAAAACTTCGCCAATGCGACGCGGCTGGCGCCGCTCGATACCTCGCCGGCCAGCGACTTCACGGTCAAGCGCCTGCTTACCGACCTCGCCTCCGACCAGGATATCTTCTACCGGATGACTGCCGCCGACCTGTCGGATATCAACGCCGTTTCCGAACCGATCGTCGGCCGTTTCCGCACAGCACCCGCCTCGAAGCGCGACATAAAATTCGCCTGGTCGGGCGACACGGCCGGCCAGGGCTGGGGAATCGATGAGACCGGCATGAAAACCTACGCCACCATCGCCAGGCACACGCCGGATTTCTTCCTGCATTCCGGCGACACCATCTATGCCGATGGCGCCATGAAGGACGAGGTAGACCTGCCTGGCGGCGGCAAGTGGAAAAACGTCGTCCTGATCGACGGCAAGCGCAAGGTGGCCGAGACGCTGGATGAGTACCGCGACCAGTGGAAATACAACATGATGGACAAAAACGTTCTGGCCTTGAGCGCCATCTGCCCGACCTTCTACCAGTGGGACGATCACGAGGTGCTGAACAACTGGTCGGATTCGAAGAATCTCGGCGCCGACAGCCGCTACACCGAAAAATCCATCCATGTGCTCGCGGCGCGTGCGGCGCGCGCCTTCCATGAGATGACGACGATCCGCTACGAGCCGTCCGAGCCCGGCCGCGTCTACCGCAAGATCGCGCATGGGCCGCTGCTCGACGTGTTCTTCCTCGACATGCGCTCCTATCGCGGCCCGAACGGCCCCGACATGCAGGAGGACATGACGCCGCAGTCACGCATGCTGGGCGAACAGCAGACGAAATGGCTGAAGCGCGAGCTGACGAATTCCAGGGCGACCTGGAAGATCATTGCCGCCGACATGCCGCTCGGCCTCGTCGTCTGGGACGACGGCGCCAAGAAGGTCGGCGCGGAAGCCATCAGCAATGGCGACAATGGCCTGCCCAAAGGCCGCGAGCTCGAGATCGCCGACCTGTTGCGCTACATCAAGACTGCCGGCATCACCAACACGGTCTGGTTGACCGCCGATGTCCACTACACGGCGGCGCACTATTACAACCCCGACAAGGCGCGGTTCCAGGATTTCAATCCTTTCTGGGAATTCGTCTCGGGCCCGATCCACGCCGGTACCTTCGGTCCCAATGATTTCGACATGACCTTCGGCCCGGAGCTGAAATTCATCAAGGCGCCGACCACCGAACAGGGCCAGAACCTGCCACCCTCGGCCGGCCTGCAGTTCTTTGGCCTGGTGGACATTTCAGGGGCGACAGAGCAGCTGACCGTGCGGCTGATGGATCGCGACGACATCGAGCTTTACAAGGTGACGCTCGATCCGGTGCGGTCGGCGTAAGCCTTTGGGTCGGCGCGAAGGATCGCTACGCCTGGAATGGGCAGCCGTCAGTCCGGGTAGCAAACCGTCGGAATCTTCGGCCAAACCGCGCTGTCGCAACCTGCAACCTGCTGCCTCTGCTTGAAAGAGGCGCTGACCGGGCCAGTGACCATTGGGTCGACGCCATCAGGGGCGTCGGCAAACATCTGCTCGGCCGTCCGGTCGGACGACGAAGCCGGATTGGCTTCCTTCACCGTGGCGGCCGATTGAGCGGCATTGGCCGCCAGCACGGCAGCGAATGCGACCGAAGCGATGAGGGGCCAAAATCGGTTGAGTTTGTCGGTCATGAATTTCGAACTACCCGGGCCCAGAAAGGTTCCCGCCTTGGTTAACAAAACCATCTCACACCGAGATGCTTAAGATTTGATGAGTATTTGGTGGTGCGCCTCCTCTTTCGCAATTGCGAAAAACCCTGTATGAGCCGCGCAACCGAAAGAGGCGGCGCCTTTTGGCCTGCTGCCTGCAACGCTCCCGAGACCACAAAATGAAAATTCGTAATATCGCGATCATCGCGCACGTCGACCATGGAAAAACCACCCTCGTCGACCAATTGCTGCGGCAATCCGGTTCCTTCCGCGACAATCAGCGCGTCGCCGAGCGCGCCATGGATTCCAACGACCTCGAAAAGGAACGCGGCATCACCATCCTGGCCAAGGCGACCTCGGTCGACTGGAAGGACACCCGCATCAACATCGTAGACACCCCCGGCCACGCCGATTTCGGAGGTGAGGTCGAGCGCATCCTGTCGATGGTGGATTCGGCGATCGTGCTGGTCGACGCCGCCGAAGGCCCCATGCCGCAGACCAAGTTCGTCGTCGGCAAGGCGCTCAAGGTCGGCCTGAAGCCGATCGTCGTCATCAACAAGATCGACCGTCCGGACGCCCGCCACGTCGAAGTGGTCAACGAGGTGTTCGACCTGTTTGCAGCGCTTGACGCCACCGACGAGCAGCTCGACTTCCCGATCCTCTACGGTTCTGGCCGCGATGGCTGGGTCTCGGAAAATCCGGAAGGCCCGAAGGACCAGGGCCTGGCGCCGCTGTTCGACCTCGTAATCAAGCATGTGCCGGAGCCGACCGTTCATCCCGGCCCGTTCCGCATGATCGGCACCATCCTGGAGGCCAATCCGTTCCTCGGCCGCATCATTACCGGCCGTATCGAGAGCGGCACGCTGAAGTCCAACCAGGCGGTCAAGGTGCTCCACCATGACGGCACGCAGATCGAAACCGGGCGCATCTCCAAGATCCTCGCGTTCCGTGGCCTCGAGCGCCAGCCGATCGAAGAGGCGCAGGCGGGTGACATCGTCGCCATTGCCGGCCTGTCCAAAGGCACCGTCGCCGACACGTTCTGCGACCTGGCGGTGACCGAGGCGTTGCATGCGCAACCGATCGATCCGCCAACCGTGACCATGTCTTTCCTGGTCAACGATTCGCCGCTCGCCGGCACTGAAGGCGACAAGGTGACCAGCCGCGTCATCCGCGACCGCCTGCTGCGCGAAGCCGAAGGCAATGTCGCGCTCAAGATCGAGGAATCGCCCGACAAGGATTCGTTCTTCGTTTCCGGCCGCGGCGAATTGCAGCTGGCCGTGCTGATCGAGACGATGCGCCGCGAAGGCTTTGAAATCGCCGTGTCGCGTCCGCGCGTCGTCATGCAGAAGGGCGAGAACGGTGAATTGCTGGAGCCGGTCGAGGAAGTCGTCATCGACGTCGACGAGGAGCACGCCGGCATCGTCGTGCAGAAGATGTCGGAGCGCAAGGCCGAGATGGTCGAGCTGCGGCCTTCGGGCGGCAACCGTCAGCGCATCGTCTTCCACGCGCCGACGCGCGGACTGATCGGCTACCAGTCGGAACTGTTGACCGACACGCGCGGCACCGCCGTGATGAACCGGCTGTTCCACGCCTACCAGCCCTACAAGGGCGAACTGCCGGGCCGCACCAACGGCGTGCTGATCTCCAACGAACAGGGCGAGGCAGTGGCCTATGCCATGTGGAACCTCGAAGACCGCGGCCCGATGGTCATCGACCCGGGCGTCAAGGTCTATCAGGGCATGATCATCGGCATCCATAGCCGTGACAACGACCTCGAAGTGAACGTGCTGAAGGGCAAGAAGCTGACCAACATCCGCGCCGCCGGCAAGGACGAGGCGGTGAAGCTGACGCCGCCGATCCGCATGACGCTGGAGCGCGCGCTGGCCTGGATCCAGGACGACGAGCTGGTCGAGGTGACGCCGAAGACCATCCGCCTGCGCAAGCTCTATCTCGACCCGAACGAGCGCAAGCGCTTCGAGAAGTCGGCCAAGGTTGTGGGCGCGGCGTAATCGTCTGATTGTCTAAATTCGAGAGGGGCGAAGCACCGGTGCTTCGCCCCTTTTGTCATTCACCCACGGCAGCCGAAATGATGGCTTCACGATCCGGCTCGTCGGCCAGGTCAATGCGAATCGCCGTGCCGTCGCGGGCCGGCTTGCGCAAAGCTCTGGCGCCTTCGGGAACAACAACCAGCAATCGTTTCTCCTCCAGCGCCTGAAGCCGCGACCGCGAGATGCCGAGTTCGCCGGCGAGCAAGCGGTCGAGCCGCAGCGATGTCGGCATTTCCAGCCCAAGCCTGATTTCAAGCGTCGTTGCGTCCCTCTCGCCGAGGCTTCGCTTTTGAACCGCGACATCCGAAAATTCCTCGACGCGTCCGACCCGGTTTCGCAACGCCACGACATCGAAGGCATGGCGGCGGGCGAGGGCCGGATCGTTGCTTTCGAGCGCTGCCAGCAGCGCGGGTTCGATGTCGCGGCGGTTGCAGCGTTCGAAAATGCCGAAATTCCACGAATTGTCGCAGTCGATGCAGCGATAGATCAGCCAGACATCAATGCGTTTGCCATTGGCGTTGACGCGGAATTTGTCGCTGCAGCGATAGGCTTTCACGGCGCTGCAGCGGTTGCAGTGGACCAGGGGTCGAGGCGCGATTTCGGGCGTGATTGCCCAGTGGATAGCGAGATGTTGGGACAAGCCGGAAGACCTTCCAGTGTGGAAGTTCTTCAGGTCGGCAATGGCGAGATGCCCATGCGGGCACGGCGTGGCGAGAGCTAGCTATGTCGGAAATCAGCTGTCACGGGCGGCAAAGCGCGCGACAACGGTTCAGCGGTGCCAAACCGGTCTCGAACCGCCGCCTGAGGAACACGTGAAATGGAGCAGGCACCGCTTAATGCGGCGCCCTGCCAAGCGTGATCAGGGGAGTTGGCGAGACCGGCGGTTACTGAGGCAAAATGAAGCTCGAAATGAATGTCGGGACGGTTCTTCTAGCGGCAAGATGCCGAGCGGGCAAGGTTCATAGGGTGTCTCGCCCTGCTCAGGCGAAGGCGATCTGTACCTTCATCGATTTGTTGCGGTCGCCGGCGATCTCGAAGGCCGCAACCGCCTCGTCCATCGGATAGATGCCGGTCAGCAGCGGCTTGACGTCGACGCGGCGGTTGTTGATCAGATCGACGGCCAGCGCGAACTCGTCGTGGAAACGGAAGGAGCCGCGCATTTCGATCTCCTTGGCGACGATGAGATTCTGAGGCAGCGACATGTCGCCGCCTAGGCCGAGCTGCACGAGCACCCCGCGCGGCTTCAGCACATCGAGCCCGGCTCGCACCGCGCGCTCATCGCCGGAGCATTCGAACATGACGTCGAAACTGCCCTTCTCGACATTGTAGCCAGCGAGCTTGTCGGCATCTGTGGCGACATTGATGGTGCGGTCGGCGCCGATCTCGTTGGCCTTGGCCAGAACCGCGTCCATGACATCGGTGACGACGATCTCACGCGCGCCGTGGACACGTGCGGCAAGGATGCTGAGCGCACCGATCGGCCCGCAGCCGGTGACCAAGACCCGCTTGCCGAGCAGCGAGCCGGCGCGGTTGACGGCATGCAGCGTTACCGCGAACGGCTCGGCAAAGGCGGCTTCGTTGATGGAGACATGGTCGGCGATCTTGTGGCACTGCCAGGCCTCGGCGGCGAGGCACTGGCGGAAGGCGCCCTGTATATGTGGCATCGGCATGGCGCTGCCGTAGAATCGCATGTTGAGGCATTGGTTCTGCACGCCCTGCAGGCAGTACCGGCACGCATTGCAGGGCCGGCTGGGCGAAATCGCAACGCGGTCGCCGACGACAAGGCTGGAAACGCCGGCGCCAAGTGCCTTCACCGTGCCGGCGACCTCATGGCCGAGGATCATCGGCTCGCGCAGGCGCACCACGCCGAAGCCGCCATGATTGTAGTAGTGCAGGTCCGAGCCGCAGATGCCGCCGGCCTCGACCGATATTTCGACCTGTCCGGCGCCAGGCGTGCCCGGATCGGTCTCTTCGATGCGCAGGTCTTTTGCGGCGTGGATGACGATTGATTTCACGGCCGCGATCCTTTCTCAAACCGCTGGTACGGGCAAGTCCGATCTCCGAAATGTGTCGCGTTCGTTGGCCCATCAGCCCGAGGGGTGCCAAATCGCCACCGATCGGATATCATTTGCCATCCAACGCTCGAAGGCTCCGCCATGCACCTCACCTCGCTGCTGATCTTCGCCGCCGCTCTCTTCGTTGCCGCCGGCTCGCCCGGCCCATCGATCGCGGCACTGGTTGCCCGCGTCATCTCGAAGGGCTTTCGTGACGTGTTTCCGTTCCTGCTCGCCATGTGGATCGGCGAGGCCATCTGGCTGTCGCTGGCGGTGTTCGGGCTGGCGGTCGTGGCGCAGACCTTCCATTTCGCCTTCGTCGTCGTGAAATGGATCGGCGTCGCTTACCTCACCTACCTCGCCTTCAAGATGTGGACCGCACCTGTCGACGCAAAAGAAGGCGAGATGCCGCGCGAGGATTCGGCGACAAAGCTGTTCTTTGCCGGCATGGCGGTGACGCTCGGCAATCCCAAGATCATGATGTTCTATCTGGCGCTGCTGCCGACGATCATCGACCTCGCTTCGGTGAGTGTCATCGGCTGGGTCGAACTGACGGCGACGATGGCGGTGGTTCTGATCGCCATCGATCTCGCCTGGGTCGTCGCGGCCTCACAGGCGCGCAAACTGTTGAAGAGCAAGCGTGCGATGAAGATCGCCAACCGCATCAGCGCCACGACGATGGCCGGCGCTGCCGGGGCCATCGCGGCGCGATCCTGACCGCCTTTCTATGGGAACCTCAAAGCTAGACTTTGTCCAATAGATCCATGCTATCAGACGTGCCAACTTTCCAGCCGGCGAAGCATCCCAAAACGCCACAGGCCGCGCATCGTACGCCAACATACAGCCAGCGAACGCCGTCACGTTCCGGGTAGATGGAAAACCCGACGCCGATGTTTGCAGCTTCGGAGCCGCACTCGGTGCACGCCCATCGTTCCGGCTGGGCTTCGTCCCAAAGTTCCGCACTGTCGCAGATAAGATGCTCGGATCCGCAGACCGTGCACGTTCGTCGCGCCACACCCTCGTCATCGTCGGCATCGAGGAGAAACGAGATGGAACCGCACTTGCAGCGGGCGAGCCTGAAGTCATGAACCTCGGCGTTGTCGGCGCCATAGGCTTCCAAGTATTCTCCGATGTCAGTGGGCTCGCTGCCAACCCACCACTTGCCTGACGTATCTATCGTCATTGGTCACCTCGCCATGGCGTGGTATTCGTCGTTCGGGCGCATGTCGATGGCCGCCGCCACGCGGTTCGACATGTTGAAGAAGGCGGCGGTCGAGGCGATGTCCCAGATGTCGCGGTTGGTGAAGCCGGCGTTGCGCAGTGCTGCCCTGTCCGCCTCGACGATCTTTGCCTGCTCTTCCGTCAGCTTGACGGCGAATTCGAGCATCGCCGTCTGCTTCGGTGAAAGATTGGCGGCGCGGAAATTCATCACCATCATCTCGCCGAAGGACGGGTCGCCGGAGAGCTGGCGCACCGCCGCGCCATGCGCCGTCAGGCAATAATAGCAATGGTTGATCGATGAGACGACGACCGCGATCATCTCGCGTTCCAGCTTCGACAGGCCGGATTCACCCAGCATCAGATCATTGTAGGTGTCGGTAAAGGCGCGCAGCTTCTTCTCGTCGAAGGCATAGGCAAGAAGCACGTTGGGAACCAGGCCGAGCTTTTCCTCGCATTTGGCGAAATAGGCTTTTGTCGCCTCGCTCAGTTCCGCGATACCGAGGTCAAGTGCGCTGATTTTGCCGGACATGGGGTCTCCCTCCTAGTTCACCGCCGCCTGACCGTCGAATTCCTGTAATTCTTATCGAGCCGTCAAACCTTTGTCGCCAAACAGCGGTCATCTGCTACCATAGTCGTAAAAGCATGTGACGGGAGGACAACATGGCGAGCGTGAAATCCGCAGCTAAGCCGAAGAAAACAGCCACTGCCGGGGTGAAACCCGACGGGAAGCCGGCCAGGCTCGCTGACTATCTGCTGGCCCGCGCGCCGGCCGAAGACATTGCCGCCTATGACGCCGCCGACCTGGAGCGCGCCGCCGACCTGGCAGGACGTGCGGTCGCCGCCCACAAAAAGGGCCAAAGTGTCGTCGCCGTCGATGCCGGGTCGGGCGTCTCCCGCGAGGGCCGCCCGATGACGATCATCACCGTCGTCAACGACAACATGCCGTTCCTGTTCGATTCGATCCTCGGCGAGATCACAGAAACTGCCGGCGAACCGACTTTGGTCACCCATCCGGTCATCGTCGTGCGTCACGGCAAGGCCGGCGTCGACGAGATCCTCGGCGACGGCAGCGCCCTCAAGGACGATGGCAATCACGACCGCCTGAGCGTCGTCCATGTCCATATTCCGCGCCTGACGGCGGAGCAGGCCGACGCGCTGGCCGACCGCCTGCACAAGATGCTCAACCAGGTGCGCGCCGCCGTCAGCGACTGGAAGCCGATGCTCGCCCGTCTCGACCAGGCGATTTCCGAATTCCGCTATTCCGCCGTGCCACTCGACAAGAAGAGCGTTGCCGAGGCCATCGCCTTCCTGGAATGGCTGGGCGACGACAATTTCACTTTCCTTGGCATGCGCGAGTTCAAATATTCCGGTGGCGCCGAGAGCGGCAATCTGGAGCGCGCCGACAAGCCCGGTCTCGGCATCCTCGCCGACCCGGATGTGTTGGTGCTCAGGCGCGGCACCGAGGCGGTGACGACGACGCCTGAAATCCGCGCCTTCCTGCATGGGCCGGAGCCGCTAATCGTCACCAAGGCCAACGCCAAGTCGCTGGTGCACCGCCGCATCTATCTCGATTATATCGGCGTCAAAACCTATACCGCCAAGGGCACGCTTGCCGGCGAGTTGCGCATGGTCGGCCTGTTCACCTCGACCGCCTACACGCGCTCGGTGATGAAAATCCCGTATCTGAGGTCAAAGGCCGAGACCATCATCGCCAAGTCCGGCTTCGACCGGCACGACCATTCCGGCAAGGCACTGATCAACGTTCTGGAGAGCTATCCGCGCGACGAGTTGTTCCAGGTCCCGGTGCCGGTCCTGAAAAAGCACGCCGCCGCCATTCTCGGCCTGGTCGAGCGGCCGCGGGTGCGGGCGCTGGTGCGCGCCGACCAGTTCGACCGCTTCGTCTCGATCCTCGTCTTCGTGCCGCGCGACCGCTATGACAGCGTCGTGCGCGAGAAGATCGGCACCTATCTCAAGACCGTCTTCGAGGGCCGTTTGTCGGCTTATTACCCGGCGTTTCCGGAGGGCGGGCTGGCGCGTGTGCATTTCATCATCGGCCGCTCGGGCGGCAAGACGCCGAAGGTCGAGCAGGCGGCGATCGAAGCGGCGATCCGCGATATCGTGCGAACCTGGGACGACGCGCTGGCCGAAGCCGCGGAAGCCGTCGGCGGCGATCCATCGCTGAAGGCGATCGCCGCGCGTCTGCCTGAGAGCTATCGCGATTCCTTCAGCGCGGCCATCGCGCTGAAGGATGCGGGGCGCATCGCCGGCATCAGCACCGCCAACCCGATCGCCATCGACTATTACCGCCATGCCGAGCAGAAACCGCATCAGGCAGCGCTGAAGATCTACCACCACGGCAGCCCGGTAGCGCTGTCGCGTCGCGTGCCGGTGCTGGAAAACATCGGCTTCCGCGTCATCAGCGAGCGCACCTTCGAGGTTGGCGAGGACGGCGGCGACACCGTCTTCGTCCACGACATGGAGCTGGAGAACAGCTACGGCAAGCCGATCGACCTCAGCGATGGCGGCGCGCTGTTCGAGGACGCGTTCCTGTCGGTCTGGCGCGGCGACATCGACAATGACAGCTATAACGGGCTTGCCCAGACCGCCGGCCTGTGGTCGGGCGAAGTCAGCATTCTGCGCGCCTATGGCCGCTACCTGCAGCAAGCCGGTATCCCGCAGAGCCAGGATTTCATCGCGGCCGCGCTCAACCGCTATCCCGACATTGCGCGCGGCCTGCATGCACTGTTCGTCGCTCGTCTCGGCCCGACCGCCGAGACGGAAGGCGTCGTCGCCGCCAAGCACCTCAAGGCCAAGATCAAGGACGCGCTGGAGGAAGTCCCTAACATCGATGACGACACCATCATCCGCCGCTATCTCAACCTGATCGAAGCCTCGTTGCGCACCAATCATTTCGTTGCGGGAACGAAGGCGCGGGGCCAGTCACTGGCGATCAAGCTGGACTCGCAAGCGGTCGATGGCCTGCCGGCGCCGCGGCCGTGGCGCGAGATCTTCGTCTATGGGTCCGAGGTCGAAGGCGTGCATCTGCGCTTCGGCCCGGTTGCGCGCGGCGGCCTGCGCTGGTCAGACCGCGCCCAGGATTACCGCACCGAGGTGCTCGGCCTGGTCAAGGCGCAGCAGGTCAAGAACGCCGTCATAGTGCCGGTCGGCGCCAAGGGCGGCTTCTATCCGAAGAAGCTGCCGATGAGCGCCGGCCGCGACGCCATCTTCGAGGCCGGCACCTCGGCCTACAAGAATTTCGTTTCCAGCCTGTTGTCGATTACCGACAATATCGGGCTGGACGGTGTCATCCCGCCGGCCGGCGTTGTCAGGCGCGACCCCGACGATCCCTATTTCGTCGTCGCCGCCGACAAGGGCACGGCGACCTTTTCCGACACCGCCAACGCCATCAGCGAAAGCCACGGCTTCTGGCTCGACGACGCCTTCGCCAGCGGCGGCTCGGCCGGTTACGACCACAAGAAGATGGGCATCACCGCCAAAGGCGCCTGGGAAGCGGTCAAGCGGCATTTCCGAGAGATCAACCGCGACATCCAGGCCACACCCTTCACCGTCGTCGGCGTCGGCGACATGTCGGGCGACGTGTTCGGCAACGGCATGCTGCTGTCGCCGCAGACCAGGCTGATCGCCGCCTTCGACCATCGCGACATCTTCATCGATCCCGATCCAGACAGAGTGGCGTCGATGGCCGAGCGCGAGCGCATGTTCGCGCTGCCGCGTTCGTCCTGGCAGGACTATGACAAGACCAAACTGTCGGAAGGCGGCGTCATCGTCTCGCGCAGCCAGAAGTCGATCACGCTGCCTGCGGCAGCGGCGGCGGCGATTGGCCTCGCCAAGACCACCGCGACACCGGCCGAGATCATGACCGCCATCCTCAAGGCGAATGTCGATCTGTTGTGGTTCGGCGGCATCGGCACGTATTTACGGGCCTCGGGCGAAACCAATGCCGAAGTCGGCGACCGCGCCAATGACGCCATCCGCATCACCGCGCTCGATGTGCGGGCCAAAGTGATCGGTGAGGGCGCCAATCTCGGCGTCACGCAGCGTGCCCGCATCGAATTCGGCATGAATGGCGGTCGCTGCAACTCCGATGCCATCGACAATTCCGGCGGCGTCAACTGCTCCGACGTCGAGGTCAACATCAAGATCGCGCTGGCGTCCGCCATGCGCAAGGGGTCGCTGACCCGGCCGGCGCGCAACAAGCTGCTGGCCGAGATGACCGACGAGGTCGCCGGCCTCGTGCTGTCCAACAATTACGAACAGACGCTGGCGCTCTCCATCGCCCGCAAGCGCGGCCTTGCCGACATCGCGCACCAGAGCCGGTTCATGGCGGCGCTGGAGGCTCGGGGCCTGCTCGACCGCGCTGTCGAGACGCTGCCGTCGCCGGCCGCCCTTGCCGAGCGCGAGGCGCGTGGCGAGCCGCTGACCCGGGCGGAGCTTGGCGTGCTGCTCGCCTATGCCAAGATCGTGCTGTTTTCCGACATCGTCGCCAGCGACGTGCCGGACGACGCGCATTTCGACCGCGACCTGATGGGCTATTTCCCCGATCGGATGGCGAAGAAATATGCGGCCGAGATCCATGGCCACCGGCTGCGCCGCGAAATCATCGCCCGCGTCGTCGCCAACGATCTCGTCAATCGCGGCGGACCGTCATTCGTCAACCGGCTGCAGGAAGCCACGGGGCGCAGCGCGGCCGACGTGGTGCGCACCTTCGCCGTGGTGCGCGACGGCTTCGCCCTGCCGGCGCTCTATCGGGAGATCGATGCGCTGGACAGCCACATCGACGGCCAGGCGCAGCTCGATCTCTACCAGTCCGTCAGCCGGCTTATCTTCGTGACCAGCGGCTGGTACCTGAAGAACGATGCCGGCACCGCAGCGCTCGGCCAGCGCATTGCCGAACTGCAAGAGGCGCGCATGGCGCTGGAGCCGAAGCTGCTCTCGCTGCTACCGGCCTTCTCGCGCGAGCGGGTCGAGGAGCGGCGGCACGGCCTCTTCAAGGCCGGCGCCCCGGAAAAGCTCGCCGGGCAGCTGGCAATGGCCGATGTGGCGGGACTGATCCCCGACATCGCACTGACGGCGCGCACGGCCAATGCCGACGTCGTCGCCTCGGCCAAGGCGTTCTTCGCCGTCAGCGATGCCTTCCGCATTCCGCGCGTCGAAGAGGCGGCGCGTTCTATCACGCCGTCGGACTATTACGACCAGCTGGCGCTGTCGCGCGCCACCGACACGATCGGCGCGGCGCGGCGCGGCATCGCGGTGGCGGCTCTCGCCAGCCATACCGGGACGGCGGATCCTGTGGCGGCCTGGCTGGAAGCCGGCGGCGAGCGCGTGGCGCGCATTCGCGAGCGGCTGCAAGCGCTGACCGAAGGCGGGGATATCACCGTGTCCAGGCTGTCGGTGGCTTCGGGGCTGATGAGCGATCTGACGGGGATGTGAGGCTCGGGACTTTACCCTCCCCCTTGTGGGGAGGGTCGCTGCGAAGCAGCGGGGTGGGGTGCGGCACCGACCCCCACCCGGACCTTCGGTCCGACCTCGCCACAAGGGGGAGGTAGGGGCGCGGCGCCTTTCTTCGCGTCTCTATGCAGGTAGACAGCGGCGACATCCAGGTGAGGGGCAGCGCGAATCTTTGGCGGTTTGCATGAGCATTCGAAACATGCAGACATGGCGTCCGACAAGCGCGGTGTCCGGGGGAATCATCATGGCGGCGGTAGATGCAGTGCAGCGGGCATCGGGACGCGGCATCTGGGGGTGGATGTTCTTCGACTGGGCGGCGCAGCCGTTTTTCACCGTCGTCACCACCTTCATCTTCGGCCCTTATTTCGTCTCGCGCATGGCGAGCGATCCGGTCTCAGGCCAGGCGGCCTGGGGCTACGGCATCGCTGTTGCGGGCCTGGTCATTGCCGTTTTGTCGCCCATCCTCGGCTCGATTGCCGACCAGACCGGGCCGCGCAAGCCGTGGATTGCGTTCTTCGCCTCGATCAAAATCATCAGCCTTTGCCTGCTATGGTTTGCCGCTCCCGGCTCGAATCTTTTCCTGGTGGTGCTGTTCTTTTCTCTCGCTTCGGTCGCGGCGGAATTCTCGACCGTGTTCAATGATTCGATGATGCCGCGCCTGGTGCCGAAGAGCGAGATCGGCCACGTCTCCAACATTGCCTGGGGCCTTGGTTATCTCGGCGGCATGATCGCGCTGATCTTTGTCGTCGCTTGTCTGGCGGCTTCGCCGGAGACCGGCAAGACGATCATCGGGGTCGACCCGCTCTTTGGGCTCGACCCGAAACTCGGCGAGGACGCGCGCGCCACCGGGCCGCTGTCGGCTGGCTGGTATTTCCTGTTCATCCTGCCGATGTTCTTCTTTACGCCGGACGCCATCAAAGGCATTCCGATCGGGCCGGCGGTGCACGAGGGGCTGTCGGAACTGAAGTCGACGCTGACTGAAGTGCGCCGGCGCAAAGGCATCTTCCGCTTCCTTGTCGCCCGCATGATTTATCAGGACGGCGTCAATGCGCTGCTCGCTTTGGGCGGCACCTTTGCGGCAGCGATGTTCCACTGGTCGATCACCGAGATCGGCATGTTCGGCATCATCCTCAACGTCGTCGCCATCGTCGGCTGCCTGGTTGCCGCATGGCTGGACACCGCGCTTGGCTCCAAGACCATCGTGATGATTTCGCTCGCCCTGCTCAGCATCGCCACCATCGGCATCGTTTCGACCGGGCCAGGCTACACGTTGTTCGGCGCCTGGATGATGCCGGGAGCCGATAGTGGCGGCCTGTTCGGCACGGCGGCGGAAAAGGCCTACGTTTTCTATGGCCTGCTGATCGGGCTGGCGTTCGGACCGGTGCAGGCGTCGTCACGCTCCTACATGGCGCGCAGCGTGACCGCAGCCGAATCCGGCCGCTATTTCGGCATCTATGCGCTGGCCGGAAGGGCGACGAGTTTCCTGGCGCCGTTCATGGTGGCGTCGATCACGCTCGCCAGCGGCTCGGCGCGGCTCGGCATGGCGGCCATCGTGCTGTTCCTGGGCGTGGGGATCGCGATATTGATCTGGACGCCGTACCCGGCGGATCAGCCGGTGGAATAGCGCCGCACTTTTCCTTCTCCCCTTGTGGGAAAAGGCAGAGGCGCTCAATGCCTGAAATGCCTCACGCCGGTAAACACCATGGCGATGCCATGCGCGTCGGCAGCGGCGATGACGTCTTCGTCGCGCATTGAACCACCGGGCTGGATGACGGCAGTGGCGCCGGCTTCGATGGCTGAGATCAGCCCGTCGGCGAAAGGGAAGAAAGCGTCGGAGGCGACCACCGAGCCCTTGGTCAACGGCTCCGCGAGGCCAGCTGCTTCCGCCGCGTCGAGCGCCTTGCGGGCGGCGATGCGCGAGGAATCGACGCGGCTCATCTGGCCGGCGCCGATGCCAACCGTGGCGCCGTCCTTGGCGTAAACGATGGCGTTCGACTTGACGTGCTTGGCGATGCGGAAAGCGAATTTGAGGTCGGCCATCTCGGCCGCCGTCGGCGCGCGCCTGGTCACCACCTTGAGCTCGAGATCGTCGACCACCGCGTTGTCGCGGCCCTGGACGAGCATGCCGCCAGCGACGGATTTCACAGTGATGCCGCCGGCGTGCGGATCGGGCAGACCGCCGGTGACCAGCAGTCGCAAATTCTTTTTGGCGGCGATGATGCGGACAGCGTCCTCCGACGCGTCCGGCGCAATGATCACCTCGGTGAAGGTTTTTACGATCTCCTGAGCCGCTTCGGTATCGAGGATGCGGTTCATGGCAACGATACCGCCAAAGGCCGAAACCGGGTCGCAGGCCAGCGCTCTCGCATAGGCAGCAGCCAGCGAAGCGTCCTCGGCGACGCCGCACGGGTTGGCGTGCTTGATGATGGCAACGGCGGCGCAGCGGTTGGGATCGAACTCGCCGACCAGCTCGAAGGCGGCATCGGTGTCGTTGATGTTGTTGTAGGACAGCTGCTTGCCCTGCAACTGGCGAGCCGTGGCGACCCCGGGCCGCTTGTCGCCATTGACGTAGAAGCCGGCGCTCTGATGCGGGTTCTCGCCATAGCGCATGACGCTTTCCAGCCTGCCGCCGAAGGCGCGCCAGGTCGGGTGCTCGATCTCAAGCGTTTCGGCGAACCAGCCGGAGATCGCCGCATCGTAGCTGGCGGTGCGGGCAAAGGCCTTGGCCGCCAGCTTCTGGCGGAAATCCAGCGACAGCGAGCCGATGTTCATCTCCAGCGCGTTCAGCACCGAGGCGTAGTCGCCGGGATCGGTGACGATGGCGACATAGGCGTGATTCTTGGCCGAAGCGCGGATCATCGCCGGGCCGCCAATGTCGATGTTCTCGACAACAGCGGCATAGTCGGCGCCGGAACGGCGGACCTCCTCGAACGGGTAGAGATTGCAGACGAGCAGATCGATCGGCTCGATGCGGTGATCGTGCATCGCCTTGGCGTGTTCGGGATCGTCGCGCACGCCGAGCAGTGCGCCATGCACCGACGGGTGCAGCGTCTTGACGCGGCCGTCCATGATCTCGGGAAAGCCTGTCAGTTCCGAGACGTCACGCACCGCCAGCCCCGCCTCGGCGATCGCCTTTGCCGTACCTCCGGTCGAGACCAGCTCGACGCCGGCCGCGACCAGCCCTTTGGCGAAGTCGGTCAGGCCGGTCTTGTCGAAGACGGAAAGCAGGGCGCGGCGGACCGGAACGAGGTCGGGTGCCGGAATGTTCTTGGCGGCGACGGCCATGGGCTGGCGGCCTTTCAGGGCTGATTGGAGAGCGTTGCCGGGCCGTAGCACATGAGGTCAGGAAATCAAGCCGGAAGCTCGATCAAGCCGGCGCCGGCAACGACGCTCAGCTGTTCTCGGGATAGCCGGCGATGCCGGTGCGCGTGAGCTGCCAATGCACCTCGGCGATCTCCGAGGCCTTGAAGGCGAGCACGATCTGGCGGCTGCGGCGCGGGCCGCCAAGGCCGGCGAAATAGATCGATTCCTCGACCTCCGGCACCACTTCGGTGCAGGTGAACACCCAGGTGTCGGCCTGGTCGGCGGTCAGCACCAGGCGGTCATGCTCGTCCTGCAAAAGGTTGATATCAGGGTGGATGTGGAAGCGCACCACGACGAAGTCGCGGCCATTGTTGCGGATCGCCGCACCGCCCGGGCGGAGGAAGCGATCCCTGCCGGCGAGCACATTGCCCTCGCTCGACAGTTTCAGCTCGCGCTCATGCAGGAAGCCAAAGCGTTGCATATAGCCGTCATGGCGGGCGATGAAGCCTTGCGTGCCCTTCTGGTCGATGCGCTTGCAAGGCACATGCTGCGGGCCGCCGAGCAAGGGTGAGCCGAGCAGGTCGTTGACGCGCAGCGAATGGGAAAACCGCGCCGACGAGGTGTCGTTGATGGTGGCGGTCGAATGCGCCGCAGTGGCACGGGCCAGCGGCCGGAACTCGGCAGCGCCATAGGTGTCGATGCCGGCATTGACGATATAATGCTGGCGACCGGACGAGAGTTCGAAGGCCAGGCACCCGGCATGCGCGGCGTTGGACACATCGACGGCCGGCGACGGGCCGGTATCGGCAATCACCGTAACGCCGCCCATACACAGCCGCTCATAGCCGGAATGCGGCGCGTGCAGCAGCGGCGCGCCGGCGGTGTCGTCGTGGCGCAAGATGGTGGCAATGCGGTCGTGGATGGTCGCGCCCATGCCGTTGAAGCGGGCCAGGCTGCCATCCTGATGGCGGAAGAAACGGAGCGCCGGCAGCATGCGGTCGATGGCGCCCATCAGGGCTGCCGGTGGCGTTTCGGCCTGATTGGCATAGGTCTGACGCAGCGGCAGGAGATCGGCGAGCAGTTCGAGAACCGCCATCGGGTTGCGCGAAATATGGCCGCCGTCGGGAAGGATCTGGCGGTCGAGTTCTTCCGCCAGGTTGCGGGTGGCGCCGCGCAGTGCCGAGGCCGGCGCCGGCAGCGACAGCGCGGCGAAGGCAAGCGCGATGCGAGCGCGCAGCCTGTCCTTGCCGTCCGGCATTTCGCGCGCCATCGAGCGGAGATAGCGGATCTGCACGGCGAGCGATTTCAGGAAGGCGCGATAGAACGGAAATTCGGCCCCTTGTAGGACAACCGAGGAGTGTTGCAACCAGGCAATGACTCGCTTGGCGGTGGTGCCGGGCTCCCAAGCTATGCCGGAAATCTGGTTGCCATGCATGGCGATCCAGTCGGAGACAAGCGCGCGTGCATTGGCGGCGGCCAGCTCGGTGCCGGCGGCGCGCATATGGCGCAGCCAACGAAAGCCGTGCAGCGTCTTCACCCAGCCGCGATTGGCGACATCGATCTGGAATGGCGATTTGCCGCCGGTCTCGACGAGGTGTCCCGACAGCGGATAGCGGCCATAGTAGATCTCGAGCGCGATCTGCGGATCGGCGAGCCTGAGGTCGGGCGGTGCAATCAGGACGCGTTCGGGCGTGCGCCCGGAATAGCGCCAGCGATAAACTGGCCCCGCGCGAAGGCGCCGGCGCGTCTTGCGCCAAAACTCCTTAGCGACAAGCGTCCACAGACGTGTCGTGCTGCCGGCAGCCAGTGCCAAAACCCCTCCTCGTCGCCTGGAGATAGAGCATGCTGTCGCCCGAAAACCGCGTCACACTTTTCGGCATCATGTTCCGGTACCCCAGCACAAGCTTATATGATTCAAGAACTTATGCGAAGTCGAATTCCGCCGACGTGAAGCGCCTCACGCTGCCGGCCACCGACCCACCCCGAAAAAAGTCAAGTGCTTCGCGGGGTTAAGCCTGGCAATCCGGCACTCACTTGCGGTTGTGGCGAGACCGAAATTCGCTGGGCGAACAGCTTTCGCGGCGCGAAACAGACGGGAGAAATAGAAGGCGTCGTGGATGCCGACGGCGGCCGCAATGGACTCGATGGGCGAATCGGAGGCGGCCAGCATCTGTTTGGCGCGGTCGAGCCTCGTGCGCAGTTGGAAGGCCTTGGGCGACATGCCGGCTGCCCGCGCAAATCTGCGCCGCAAGGTTGCCGGCGACATCGAGAATTTCGCGGCGAAGGCATCGAGATCCACCGGGTCGCACGCGCAGCGGCGCAATTCGTCGATGATGGGCTGCATGTCGGCATGCTGGAAGCCGGGATTTCGTTGACGGTTGTTCCAATCCATTGCCTGGCGGGCAGCACGCACGACGATGCGATGCATCGTGGCGGCGGCTTCTGCCTGGCTCAGCATCGTATCGAGCGACAGCTCACCATGCAGCCTGTCGAACAGCCGCTGCATTTTGCCGAGGTCGCGCAAGGGGACGACAGGGGCGTCCTCGGCAATCAGCCGCAGCCGGGTGAAATCGCGTATCAAGGCGCCGTCGAAGAGCGCCCAGCGTTCGAGCCAGCCCGATGCGTCCGGCCCGTAGGAATGCATCCTCCCGGGAAGCAGCCAGAACAGGGCCGGCGCTTGGATCGTCTGCATGCCGGCAGTCTTGGTTTCAAGCCAGCCTTGACCGTTCTCAATCAGCACCACGGCGAATTCCGGCAATTTGCGCGCTTGGATCGCCTGCGTGACGCGATGCCGACCAATCCCTGTAACCGACAGGCCGCCGGCCGCGGTCGGTGCGGATCTGTAGAGCGCGTAAGAGAGATCGTTCATGAGCGAAAAGTCCATGGCTTCGTTCCGTCCATGGGCGAGCGTGCGAACAGTATGGCATTTCCAGCTAAGGATGGAAAATCGCAGGTGGCTGAAATGTCAAGCTCAACAGGTGGCACGCAACGACGGATTCCTGTTGCGTCAATCGATCTGAACGCCAACGGCAAGACATTATCGATGGCGCCGAACCGGTTGGGTCATCTCGTGCCAACCGACGCCGGGGTCGGCATCGATGCCATTCGCGGCCTCCTTGCCGAGCAAGGCTATGTCTGGCTGAAAGGTATGCTGCCGCGCCGCGACGTCATCGATTTTCGCGGCTGGGTGTTTTCATATCTGGCCGACACCGGCTTGCTGCAGCCCGGGTCCGATCCCGCGCTTGGCCTGGCGGCGGCCGCCGGCACGTTCGACCGTCAGCTCGCCGATCGCCGGTTGATGGCGCTGGTTCGCTCCACCGCCTATGAAGGGTTCTGCGCACAGCCCCTGATGGCCCGGCTGATGGATGCGTTCGTCGGCGGGCTGTCCTATTTGCACAAGCGCAAGATCATGCGTTTCACCCAACCGGGCACCACTGTGGCGACGCCGGCGCATTACGACCTCGTCTATCTGCGCGGCGGCACCAGCCGCATCGTCACTGCCTGGATCCCGATCGGCGACGTTCCCGTCGACATGGGCGGCCTGGTCTATCTCGAGGGATCGCACGCCATCGGCCTCGACATGGAGGCCCGGTTCGCCAGGGAAAATGCCGGGCTGAGCCCGCAGGAGCGCATCAGCGCCTACAACAGGAACATGAGCGAGGGCGGCTGGGTGTCGAAGGACCTGCCCGACATGGCGGAGCGGTTCGATACACGCTGGCTGATCGCGGATTTCGAGGCCGGCGATGTCGTCCTCCACTCGCCCTACATGATCCACGCCTCGACGACCAACCAGAGCGCGGAGGGGCGTATCCGGCTCTCCACCGATATCCGCTACCAGAATGTCGATGATGAGATCGATGCAAGGTGGGGGAAGCACTGGTCCTTGGACGACATGCTTTAGGCATGTCGTCGCGTCGGAGTCAGGCCAGTCGTCGCATGCGGGCGGCGAAGAAGCCGTCCAGGCCGGAAACCCCTGGCGAACCAAGGTCAAGATCGGAGGGTGTGGTGCGCAGCGTGCCTTGCGGGGTCAGGAAGGCGTCGATGCCGGCGATTTCGCCGGGCTGCAGCGGATCGTCGGCGACGGTCTTGCTGCCGGCCAGAAAGGCGCGATACAGATCCTCGCCTTCGATCGGGTCCAGCGAACAGTTGGAAAAAACAATCCGGCCGCCTGGTTTGACCAAAGTGACGGCGCGGGCGAGCAGCTTTGCTTGCAGATCGGCTAGCTTTTCGACGTCGGCTGCCGTCTTGGTCCATGGCACGTCCGGGTGGCGCCGAACCGTGCCGGTGGAAGAGCAGGGCGCGTCGAGCAGGACGGCGTCGAAAAGCTCCGCCGGCTGGTATTTCAGCAGATCGGCCTGCACGATCTCGGCGGACAGCCCAAGCCGTTCGAGGTTCTGCGTCAGCCGCGCCAGCCGGTTCTTCGAGGTGTCCAAGGCGGTGACTTTGGCGCCGGCAAGGATAAGCTGAGCGGTCTTGCCGCCGGGGGCGGCGCAGAGGTCGGCGACGCGTAATCCTTTGACATCGCCGAACAGCCGCGCCGGAAAACTGGCGGCGGCGTCCTGGACCCACCATGCGCCTTCGCTGAAGCCCGGCAGTTCGGTGACGGAGGCGTTGAGCTTTTCCACTCGCACCGTGCCGGTCGGCAGCACGATGCCGCCGAGCTTTTCGGCCCACAGTTCGGGATCGGCCTTGACCGTGAAATCCACCGGCGCCTCAACGCGATGCGCCGCCAGGATCTGTCTGGTCATCTCAGTGCCATAGGCAGCCTTCAGCCGGTCGGAGAACCATTTTGGCGCCTCATCGGTGGCGGCAAGAGCTGCCGGCAGTTCGGTCTCCTTGGCGCGCACCAAAGTGCGCAGCACGCCGTTAACGAGGCCGGAAAAGCGCTGCGTGCGTGGGTCCGACTTGGCGTGGGTCACAGCCAAATCGACGGCGGCGCTGTCGGGGATGTCGAGGAACAGGATCTGCGCCGCCGCAACATGCAGGATGTGCGACAGCGCTGTGGCGTTGGGCGGCAGCGGCTTTTCAAGGCGGCGGGCGAGGAGCCCGGCAATGGTCATGCGGTAGCGCAGCGCGGTTACCAGTATGGCGCGCACCAGGCCGCGGTCGCGCAAGTCGAGCACCTTGTATTGCGGATGGCCGTTCTCGTGGTCCGTCAGCCCGTCGAGCGGCGTTTTGGCGTCGATAACGGCGGCCAGCAGCCGCGCCGCGGCCTTGCGCGCGGCGAGGCCGGCGACGAATTCGTCCGAGCTGTTTTCGCGATCGCCTGAATGTGCGGGCCGGGA
Organism: Mesorhizobium sp. M0317; assembly: GCF_040321555.1. Lineage (NCBI taxonomy): Bacteria > Pseudomonadati > Pseudomonadota > Alphaproteobacteria > Hyphomicrobiales > Phyllobacteriaceae > Mesorhizobium > Mesorhizobium sp. M0317. The sequence goes on from NZ_JAMYRV010000005.1 coordinate 38,929, forward strand.
TCTGGCGCCGCTCACGACCACGGACCTTTGGGTCCGGTCGGATTGCGGCCCCACGGATTGGCTTTCGGCTTGGCCGGTTTGGTCGGCTGCGTGGGGCGTGCTGCCTTACCCCACGGACCTTGCTCGGCATCGGCCGGCAATTCTTCGATCGGCTCTGGCGTCGGCGCCTGGCGCGGCGCCGGCTGGCGGCCTGCCATGTCGCGCGCCATCGCCTGCAGCGCGGCGATGCGGTTGTCGGTGTTCGGGTGGGTCGAAAACAGGCTGTCCATTCGCTCGCCGTGAAGAGGATTAATGATGAAGAGATGCGCGGTCGCGGGATTGCGTTCGGCATCCGGGTTGCGGATGCGTTCGGCGCCGCGGGCGATCTTGTCAAGCGCTGATGCCAGCCAAAGCGGATTTCCAACGATTTCGGCGCCGCGCCGGTCGGCCTCGTATTCGCGGGTGCGGCTGACCGCCATCTGCACGATCATGGCGGCGAAGGGCGCGACCAGCATCGCCACCAGCACGCCGACAAAGCCGAACGGGTTGTTGTTGTCGCGGCTGCCGCCGAAGAAGAAGGCGAAATTGCCGAGCATCGAGATGGCGCCGGCGAGTGTCGCGACAATGGTCATGGTCAGCGTGTCTCGATGCTGGATGTGGGCCAGCTCATGCGCCATGACTGCCGCCACCTCCTCATGCGACAGGCGCTCCAGCAGCCCGGTCGAGGCCGCGACCGCGGCGTTCTCGGGATTGCGGCCGGTGGCGAAGGCGTTCGGCTGCGGATTGTCGATCAGATAGGTCTTGGGCATCGGCAGGCCGGCCTGCTTGGCCAACGCCTCGACGATGGCGTGGAATTCGGGCGCGTTCTTCGCGTTGACCTCGACGGCGCGGTTCATCGACAACACCATCTTGTCGGCATTCCAGTAGCTGAACAGATTGGTGCCCGCGGCGACCAGGAAGGCGATCATCATGCCGCCGGTGCCGCCGATCAGAAAGCCGACGCCCATGAACAGCGCCGTCATCGCGGCCAGAAGCATGGTGGTGCGTAGCGTGCTCATCATCTGCTCCCTGTGCGGCCGTGGCAAAAAAAGGTCGATCGGGGTGAACTCATGGCTATATGATGGGAAACGCCGCCCTTCGTTTCAATCCGCCCGGACTATCGCATGACCGACCAACCCAGCAAAGCCGATGCCGACCGGGAGAAGGACCTGACGCCGGCGGCCAGCCGAGCGCTGGCTGAAGCCGAGGCGCGCCGTGAAGCGTATCGCCAGAAGGAAGCTGCGCTGCCGAAGGAAATCGGCGGCCGCGGCGGCAAGGAACCCGGCCGCTACGGCGACTGGGAAGTGAAGGGCCTGGCTACGGACTTCTAAGGATATGCGGGATTCAGGTGATGCCGGCCTGCGAACAACCGGTTCCTGCGCTTCCGGTACTCACGGGCCGAGTCCGCTCCGTTCCGGTTCGCGACATATCCGAGCCTTGTCCTAAGCCGCGCTGCGCTGTGCCCCCAACGTCATCCAGCCGCTGTCATCGATCGCGATGGAGACGGTTTCGTAGCCGCCAATCGAGTTGTGCTGAGTCGTCATTGGATGCTGGTGAGTGGCGCTGATCACCATCACCGACGCGCCCGCTGCTTCCGCCGCCGCGATGCCGGCCGGCGCATCCTCGAAGACCAGGCAATCGCCGATGTCGACGCCGAGCCGTTTTGCCGCCAGCAGGAAACAGTCGGGCGCCGGTTTGCCGTGCGACACATCCTCGGCCGCGACCACCAAGGCGGGAACCGGGATGCCGGCGGCCCGCATGCGCAGCAGCGCCAACGGGCGCGGCGCGGAGGTGACGATCGCCCAGCGCTCGGCCGGCAGCGCGTTGAGAAACCGTACTGCGCCGGCGATCGGCAGCACGCCTTCGACGTCGTCCGCCTCCGCCTGCAACAGCACAAACGCCTCATGCACCGGGTCGACGCCGGGAAGCGCCAGCCTGGTGATGGTCTCGACCGCCCGCACGCCATGGATCGTCGGCAGGAAGGCTTCGACGTCGAGACCGTGCTTAAGCGCCCACGCCGCCCAGACGCGCTCGGCCGAAGCGATCGAATTGAGCACCGTGCCATCCATATCGAACAGGAACGCGGCGAATCTTCTGCCTGCAAACATCAGATTTTCCACGGGTTTCGGGAGGGTCAAAACATGTCGGGCGACCGTAACGTCGCCACGCTTGCCTGGGAAGCCGCGGGAGAGCCTTTTCGATAGTTCCAGGGAACCATGGTCCCGCCTCTGGCGTTTTGAGCATACTGTTTTCCACGGGATCGAAGGGGCAATCATAGTGCTGATCCGGCTCGGCTACGAAATCGCCATTGAATGCGTCGGCGCCACGCCGGTCATCTCGCTGCTTGATATCCACAGGGATCGTCAGGCCGACATCAAACGGCAGACGCGCGTGCTGACGTCGCCTTCAGTGCCGAGCAAGGTCTATCACGATCTGTTCGGCAATACCTGCCGCCGCTTCACCGTACCCGCCGGCAGTTTCCGCATTCTCTATGACGGAGCCGTCGAGGACAGCGGCGAGCCTGACGCGGTCAACACGCTGGCCAAGGAAGTGCCGGTGGCGGAACTGCCGGACGATGTGCTCGGCTACCTCCTCGGCAGCCGCTATTGCGAGACCGATCATCTGAGCAGTCTGGCCTGGCAGCTTTTCGGCCATGTTCCCTCTGGCTGGGCGCGGGTGCAGGCGATCGTCGACTATGTCCACAACCGGCTGTCCTTCGGCTATGGCTATGCGCGGTCGACGCGCACCGCGGCCCAGGCGCATGAGGAGCAGGTTGGCGTATGCCGCGACTTCGCCCATCTGGCGATCACGCTCTGCCGTTGCATGAACATCCCGGCCCGCTACGTGAACGGCTATCTCGGCGACATCGGCGTGCCGGCAGATCCGGCGCCGATGGATTTTTCAGCCTGGATGGAAGTGTTCCTCGAGGGCAAATGGTATACGTTCGACCCCCGTCATAATCGTCCGAGGATAGGCCGCGTCGTCATCGCGCGCGGTCGTGATGCCACGGACGTGCCGCTGCTGCACAGCTTCGGGCCGCATCAGCTCTCGCTGTTCAAGGTCTGGACCTATGAGCAGGAAGGCAATCTGTTCAACCCGCCCTATCACGGCGTCGACAAGACCGTCAGCGCGCGGATGCTGGCGTGACCGGATGTCTGATCCGCTTCGACACACAATCCGGAAATGGAAAAGGCCGCCGCTTCTTGACGAAGCCGGCGGCCTTCCGTGTTTCCGTCCGTGGCGCGGCCAATGGCGGCGACCGAGGTCACCCGCCGCGCTTATCGCGCCTTAACGGGAAGACTGCTTCCCGAAAGTGCAATCCGCTGAGGCCACGTTCTGGAAAACGAAATCACTCGACATCGGATCACCTCCTTTCGATTTGTTGAACACGTACAGATGATGGGGTGCGTTGCAGCAAAAAACAAGATGCCGATTTGAAATAGCTGGCGAGCCGCCTTTTGCGCCGGGTTGCGAAGAGCCGCGAGGGCGGGCAAAATCCATGCAAGGTGGATTGTCAGGACTCGGGAGGATTGCCATGGAGGCAGCCGAGAAGGCCGCGCGCATCGTGCGAACGGTGATCGAAACGCTGAAGCCGGGTTTTGCGGTCAAGCTGTGGACCGGCGAGCGAATCGGTCCCGCCACCGGGCCCGTGCTCACCATCAACGACCAGGACATCGTCTGGCAGGTGGTGAAGCGGCCATCGTTGTCGACGCTGATCGAGATGTGGATCTCCAAGACGATAGACATCGAAAATGGGACGATTTTCGATTTCTACGCACTGCCGTCGCAAGGCAAGCTCAGGACCAAGCTCAAGTCGCTGCCGAAGCTGGCGATCCTGCGCGACCTGCCGGCGGTGCTCCTGTCACGCAAGCAGATGAGTGCACGCACCGATCTGTCGGGTCGCAACCCCTATGTCAGCGGGTCGAGCCAGGAGGCGATCCAGCATCACTACGACATTTCGAATGCCTTTTACCGGCTCTTCCTCGACGAGCGCATGGTCTACAGCTGCGGCTACTTCAAGGATTTCGCCGATGGCATCGACCAGGCGCAGGCCGACAAGCTCGACCATATCTGCCGCAAGCTCAGGCTGAAATCGGGCGAAAAGCTGCTCGACATCGGCTGCGGCTGGGGCGCCATGCTGATCCATGCGGCCAAAAATTACGGCGTCGTCGGCCATGGCGTGTCGCTGTCGCAGGCGCAGACCGATCTCGCCCGCGAGCGCATCCGCGCCGAAGGGCTGCAGGACCGCATCACCATCGAGATCAAATCCTATGCGGAACTCAAAGGCTCCTTCGACAAGATATCCTCGATCGGCATGTTCGAGCATCTCGGCCTCGCCAACCACGCCAGCTATTTCAAGACCATCCATCGCTTGCTGAAGCCCGGCGGCATCTATCTGCACCACGCCATCACCAGGCGAAGCAAGGGCGACTTGAAGAAAACCTTGCGCAAGGGGCCGGAGTTCAAGGCGCTGCTCAAATACATTTTCCCCGGCGGGGAACTCGACACGATCGGCATGACGCTGGGCAATCTGGAGGCGCATGGCTTCCTGGTCTACGACGTCGAGAATCTGCGCGAGCACTATGCGCGCACCTGCCGGCTGTGGGCCCAGCGGCTACAGGCTCGCTTCGACGAGGCGGTCGCCGAAGTCGGCGAGGCCAAGGCACGGCTGTGGCTGCTTTATCTCACCGGCTGCTCGATCACCTTCGAGCGCGCCTCGGCGCAGATTTTTCAGACCGTCGTCACCAAACGCGCACGCGGCCTGAGCGGGCTGCCGCCGACACGGGCGGATCTGTATCGGTAGAGATAGGATTCGGGGCCGAACCCCACGCTTTCCAAGGTCTGCGATTCGCTGCCTCGCGGTAGAGGCCTACACGAACCGCATCGGCGCGCCGATCTCGACGCCGGCAGGCCTGTCCACAGTGCAATAGACGCCGAGATTATGGGCGTTGTGGCGGACCAGATTGCGCAGGATGCCGGGATCGTGGTCGAAGCCGTCCTGGCTGATGATGGTGAAGCCGCAGCGGCGGCACGGCTCCGAGACGGTCACCAGCAGGTCGCCGATGGCAAGCTTGCGGCCAATCCATTCGGTCTCGGGAAACGAGCTCTCGACCGCCGCCATGTCGACGACAATGTTGGGGCGGAAGCGGCGCGGATCGGGAATGCCTTCGGGGTGCAGCGCCTTTAGCCGCGCCAGCGATGCGGTGGTCAAGAGATGGATCGGCGCTTTGCGGTAGCGCGCCGCGGTGAGCGGGCCGGTGTAGCCGGGGGCGTTGTCCTGGCTGAACGGCCGGATCGAGGCGGCGAAGCCGAGATAGGCCGAGATGGCTTGGTCGCATTCCACACCCGGCACTGCCAGCCAGTCGCCGTCGGGAACGGCGATCTCCAGCTCGCGATCGTTGGTGAGCCGGGTGCAGATGCGCGGCACCTTGTGCCACTTGGCGTCGCGGTCGGGCCGCGCGATCTCATTGTCCGAGACATCGACAAGGCCGAACAGCCGGTCGCCGTCGATGGTTTCAAGGCCGACCGAAATGGCGTCCTGGCGTTCGCCGGCAAGCGAACTTGCGGGGTAACGCCAGAGCTCCGTGACTGCGCCCAGTGCAGCCATCAAATCCCCTCAGCCCTTCTTGTTCTGGCGGTTGGCGATCAGATCATCGACCACGGCCGGATCGGCCAGTGTCGAGGTATCGCCGAGCGCGGAAAAATCGTCCTCGGCGATCTTGCGCAGGATACGGCGCATGATCTTGCCGGAGCGGGTTTTCGGCAGTCCGGGTGCGAACTGCAGCTTGTCGGGCGAGGCGATGGCGCCGATCTCCTTGCGGACATGGGCCACGAGCTCCTTGCGCAGTTCCTCGCTCGGCTCCACGCCTTTCATCAAGGTAACGTAGCTGTAGATGCCCTGGCCCTTGATGTCGTGGGGATAGCCGACGACAGCTGCTTCCGACACCTTCTCATGGCTGACGAGCGCCGATTCGACCTCGGCCGTTCCCATGCGGTGGCCGGAAACGTTGATGACGTCGTCGACGCGGCCGGTGATCCAGTAATAGCCATCGGCGTCGCGGCGACAGCCGTCACCGGTGAAGTATTTGCCCTTGTAGGTGGAGAAATAGGTCTGCACGAAGCGGTCATGATCGCCATAGACGGTGCGCATCTGGCCGGGCCAGGAATCGGCGATGCAGAGATTGCCGTCGGCCGCCCCTTCCAGCACCCTACCTTCGCCGTCGACCAGCTGCGGCCTGATGCCGAAGAAGGGCCGCGTCGCCGAACCAGCCTTGAGGTCGGTGGCGCCGGGCAGCGGCGTGATCAGGATGCCGCCGGTCTCGGTCTGCCACCATGTGTCGACGATCGGCACCTTGCCGTTGCCGACGATGTTGAAATACCACTCCCAGGCTTCCGGATTGATCGGTTCGCCGACTGAGCCCAGCACGCGCAGCGACTTGCGCGAGGTCTTCTTCACCGGTTCGTCGCCGGCGCCCATCAGCGCGCGCAGTGCCGTCGGCGCAGTGTAGAAGATGTTGACCTTGTGCTTGTCGATGACTTCCCAGAAGCGCGACTGCGAGGGGTAATTCGGCACGCCCTCGAACATCAGCGTGGTGGCGCCGTTGGCGAGCGGGCCATAGACGATGTAGCTGTGGCCGGTGACCCAACCGACATCGGCGGTGCACCAGTAGATATCGCCATCATGGTAGTCGAAGACATATTGGTGGGTCATCGAGACATAGACGAGATAGCCGGCGGTGGTGTGCAGCACGCCCTTCGGCTTGCCGGTCGAGCCTGAGGTATAGAGGATGAACAGCGGATCCTCGGCCTTCATCTTCTCCGGCTTGCAGTCGCCTTTCACCGTGGCGATCTCGTCATGGTACCAGATGTCGCGTCCCTGAACCCAGCCGGTCTTGCCGCCGGTGCGGCGCACGACGACCACCTTATCGACCTTGGTGCCGGCCTTGGCGGCGATTTCGATCGCTCTGTCGGTGTTTTCCTTCAGCGGGATCGGCTTGCCGCCGCGCAGGCCCTCGTCGGCCGTGATGACGAAGGTCGACTTGCAGTCATCGATGCGGCCGGCCAGCGCGTCCGGTGAAAAGCCGCCGAAGACGATCGAGTGGATGGCGCCGATGCGGGTGCAAGCCAGCATCGCGTAGGCCGCTTCCGGGATCATCGGCATGTAGATGGTGACGCGGTCGCCCTTCCTGACGCCGTGCTTCTTCATCACATTGGCGAGCCGGCAGACATGCTCGTAGAGCTCGTTATAGGTGATCTTCTTGTCGTCGTAGGGATTGTCGCCTTCCCAGATGATGGCTGTCTGGTTGCCGCGCTTCTTCAAATGGCGGTCGATGCAGTTGTAGGAGACGTTGGTTTCGCCGTCCTCGAACCATTTGATCGAGACCTTGCCCTCGAAGGAGGTGTTCTTGACCTTGCTGAACGGCTTGAACCAGTCGATGCGCTTGCCGTGCTTGCCCCAGAACTTGTCCGGATTCTTCACGCTGTCGGCATACCATTTGAGGTAGGTGTCGTTGTCGATCAGCGCATTCTTCTTCCACGCCGGCTGGACGCGGTGGATCTTCACCTCGGACATGTCTTCACTTTCCTCCCAAACCACCCCGCCGGCTTGACCACAGCCAGGATCACGGCGACGCAGCCGCGAATTCGGCGGCATTATTAACAGTTCCGCGCTGACGGCAACATTAGACGTTGGATTCGCGTGGCGGGATGCCGCAGCTCCCGTTTCGGTTGCATCAGCACTCGGCAGCGGTCGCTGCTAACTGCATGTTTTCGTGCATAAAGCCCGACTGGGATCAGGAAAATCATAGACAGTTAAGGAACGGCGCGCACAATTCGGTGTTGGGAGGAATGGAGAATCAACTAGGCCAAGGGGCTGTCATGCGCGATCATTCCGAAATGGACCTGATGCTCAAGGGGTATGGCCTGACCACGGCCAAGATTCTGTACCATTTTCCCGACCACCCGCATCTGCTGCAGAGCTTCATCTGGCAGGATTACGATCTGGCGCCGAAGTTTCCGGTGCTGATCAAGTTCATCGAGTTCTGGAAGGCCAGGCTCGACGGGCCGCTGCATTCGATCAGCTACACGCACCAGAAGCTGATCGCGCCGAACGAATGGCGGAAGGTGGATGGGGAGTTCGTGCTGCACTGAGCGGCAGTATAGCTGATCTCCCCCCTTGAGGGGGAGATGGCCGCAAAGCGGCCAGAGGGGGTCGGTTCGACCGGACGCGACCCTCCTGCGGCAGATGGGGGCTAGCGCTCCACGCGCGGCGACCCCCTCTGTCGCCTTCGGCGACATCTCCCCCTCGAGGGGGGAGATTTGGCAGCGTCGGCGATCACACCGCAGGCGGGTTCAGCCGGGCGAAACCTTCCTGGCGGAGATAGGGGAAGTACGGGTAGGGCGCGGTCACTTCGCTTGCCATGTCGAGCTTTTTGACCTGCTCCGGCGTCAACGCCCAGCCGACGGCGCCGAGGTTCTGGCGCAGCTGTTCCTCGTTGCGGGCGCCGATGATGACGGAGGACACGGTCGGGCGCCGCAACAGCCAGTTGATGGCGATCTGCGGCACGGTCTTGCCGGTCTCTTCAGCCATCGCATCAAGCGCATCCATGACCCGGTAGAGATGTTCGTCCGCGACCGGCGGGCCGAAATCGGCGGTGTCGTGCAGCCGGCTCTTTTCCGGCAGGGGCTGGCCGCGGCGGATCTCGCCGGTCAGGCGGCCCCAGCCGAGCGGGCTCCACACCAGCGCGCCGATGCCCTGGTCGATACCGAGCGGCATCAGCTCCCATTCATAGTCGCGACCGACCAGCGAGTAGTAGACCTGATGCGCGGCGTAGCGCGGGTAGCCATGCTTGTCGGCTTCCGCCAGCGATTTCATCACCTGCCAGCCGGAGAAGTTGGAGACGCCGACATAGCGCAGCTTGCCGGCGCGCACGAGGTCGTCCAGCGTCGACAACACCTCCTCGATCGGCGTGCCGGCATCGAAGGCGTGCAGCTGCAACAGGTCGATGTAATCGGTGCCCATGCGCTTCAGGGCGGCGTCGACGGCTTTGATCAGCCGCGAGCGCGACGAGCCGTAGTCGGCCGGTCTGTCGCCCATCGGCAGCGAAGTCTTGGTCGAGATCAGCACCGCGTCGCGGCGGCCTTTGATGGCTTCGCCAAGCACTTCCTCGGAGGCGCCGTTCGAATAAACATCGGCGGTGTCGAACAGATTGACGCCGGCCTCGAGGCAGATGTCGATCAGCCGCCGCGCTTCCTTGGCATCGCTGTTGCCCCAGGCCCCGAACAGCGGCCCGGAGCCGCCGAAAGTGCCGGCGCCGAAAGAGAGTGCGGGCACTTTCAGGCCCGATGCGCCGAGACGTCGATAATCCATTTTATGCTCCTTGATGATGTCGAAGAAGGATTGCGCGTGATGCTCATGACTGGGCGCAGACCGGCGCCCCGATTGTGGGGGCGCGATCGAGGCGCAGCGCCAGGGCAGCGACGCCAAGAGCCGCGACCGGCAGCAAAGCGGCGATCCAGGTTAGTGAGCCGAGGCCGAGGCCATGGGCAATCACCGCGCCGCCAAGCCAAGCGCCGGCGGCATTGCCGAGGTTGAAGGCGGCGATGTTGAAGGACGAGGCGAGGCTCTGGCCCGCGCCTTGCGCCTTTTCCAGCACCCACATCTGCAGCGGCGCCACGGTGGCGAAGGCGGCGGCACCAAGCAGGCCGACATAGATGACGGCCAGGATTTGGCTGTGGACGGCGAAGGTCATTGTGGCCAGCACCAACGCCAGCACCACGAGGCTGCCGAGCACCGCCGGCACCAACCAGCGGTCGGCGACCTTGCCGCCAAGCAGATTGCCGGCGATAAGACCGCCGCCGAAGACGAGCAGGATCGGCGACACGGCGGCTTCCCTGAAGCCGGTGATCTCGGTGAGCAGCGGGGCGATGTAGGTGAAGACGGCGAAGACGCCGGCGTAGCCGAGCACGGTGGTGGCGAGGCCGAGCAGCACCGGCGTGCGGCGCAGCACGGCGAGATCGGCGCGCAGGTTGGTCTTCTCGGGCGCCGTCTGGCTGCGTGGTACCAGAAGCAGGATCACTGCGAAGGCAGCGAGACCGACCAGAGCTACCGCCCAGAAGGTGGCGCGCCAGCCGAAGGTCTGGCCGAGCCAGGTGCCGAAGGGCACGCCGAGGATGTTGGCGATAGTCAGGCCGGTGAACATCAGCGCGATCGCCGAGGCTTTCTTGTTGGGTGCGACCAGGCCGGTGGCAACCACCGAGCCGACGCCAAAGAAAGTGCCATGGGCAAGGGCGGTGATGATGCGGGCGCCCATCAGCGTCCAGTAGTCGGGGGCGATCGCACAGGCGAGGTTGCCGAGCGTGAAGATCGCCATAAGGGCCAGAAGGACGGTCTTGCGGGGCCAGTTGCCGGTGGCGATGGTCAAAAGCGGCGCGCCGATGACGACGCCCAACGCGTAGCCCGAAATCAACTGGCCGGCGGCCGAGATCGAGACTCCGAGATCTTTGCTGACATCGATCAGCAGCCCCATGATGACGAATTCGGTGACACCGATGCCGAAGGCGCCGGCAGCGAGGGCGTAGAGAGCAAGAGGCATGGCGGTTTCCAGTTCGAACTCGAATGAGCGCGCTGTCCAGACCCGCGCCCCGACCGCAGAGATCGTGTTGCCATGCCTTGTGAACCAGACTTGCTTTGGGCATATTTCCTGTGAAATAGATTCACAAATGGCCAGACCCGATATCAACCGTTCCGGCGAGATCGAAGTGTTCGTCCGCGTCGTCGAGGCGAGCAGCTTCTCGGCTGCGGCTCGTTCGCTGCGTATGACACCGTCGGCGGTGAGCAAGCTGATCGCGCGACTGGAGGCAAGGCTCGGCGCGCGGCTGGTCACCCGCTCCACGCGCAAGCTGCAGCTGACGCCGGAAGGGACGGCGTTCTATGACAGCGGGGTGCGCATCCTGGCCGATATGGCGGCGGCCGAGCGCGAGGCGGCCGTGGGTGCCGCGCCGCGCGGACGGCTGCGCGTCAACTCCTATGTGCCCTTCGGGGTGCATCGGCTGATCCCGCTGCTGCCTGAGTTCCTCGAACGCTATCCCGAGATTTCGGTCGATCTGGTGCTTACCGACAGCGTCATCGATCTGATGGCTGAACGTGCCGACGTCGCCATCCGCGCCGGGCCGCTCGGCGAGTCGCGGCTGGTGGCGCGCAAGCTCGGGCAAACCCGGATGACAGTCGTTGCCGCACCGTCCTATCTCAAGACGCATGGCACGCCGCTGATGCCGGCCGATCTCGACCGGCACAATCGCATGGCTTTCGGCTTTGTCCGGCATGTCGATAGCTGGTCGTTTGTCGATGCAACCGGGAACGCCGTCATGGTGCCGATCACCGGAAACACGCTGGTCGGCGATGGCGAGTCGATGCGGCTGATGGCTGTTGGCGGCGCCGGCATCGCCCGGCTGGCGCACTGGCATGTGGCCGATGACATCGCGGCGGGCCGGCTGACGGCGCTGCTGGAGGATTTCAATCCGGGCGACGAGGAGCCCACCCACGCCGTCTATGTCGGCCAGGGCCGGCATTTGCCCGCACGGGTGCGGGCGTTTCTCGACTTTCTGGTCGAGAGCGTGCGGATGAGCTGAAAAGACGTTGGGGAGCCAGATGACCCCCCAAGCATCAGGCGACAGCGATGACTACTTCTTCGGGGCGAACGGAGCCGGGCGACGGCCGGCGCCCTGGCGCTCCAGCATCCAGCCGGGATATTCGGCCGGCAGCGCACTGACTTCGTCCAGTTTGGCAAGATCGTCGGCGTCGAGCTTCAGCTCGGCCGCGGCAAGGTTCTGCTCGAGCTGCTCCATGCGGCTGGCGCCGATGATGACGCTCATGACGAAAGGTTTGGCCAGGACATAACCGAGCGCGACCGTAGCGACGCTGACATCGTGCTTTTTGGCGATGTCGCGCATGACTGCGACGGCTGCCCAGGCGCGGTCCTCATTGACCGGCGGGAAGTTGAAGGCGGCGCGGCGGCCTTCGCCATTGCCGGGCGCGCCCGGTCCGTACTTGCCGGACAGCAGGCCACCGGCCATCGGCGACCAGACCATGAGGCCGAGCTTCTCCTCGTTGATCAGCGGCACGATCTCGCGCTCGAGGTCGCGGCCGGCGATCGAATAATAGGACTGGATGGTCTCGAAGCGGGAAAATCCCTTGCGCTCGGCTATGCCGAGGGCCTTAGAGATGCGCCAAGCCGCCCAGTTGGAGACGCCGACATAGCGGACCTTACCGCTGGCAACGAGATCGTCGAGCGCCCGCAGCGTCTCGTCGATGGGGGTCACCGTGTCGGTGCCGTGCAGCTGGTAAAGATCGATATGGTCGAGCTGCAGCCGCTCCAGGCTGCCCTCGACCGAATCCATGATGTGGCCGCGCGAAGAGCCGCGCTCGTTCGGGCCCTGGCCCATGGCGCCATGCACCTTGGTGGCAATGACGACGTCTGAGCGCTTGACGCCAAGATCCTTGAGCGACTGGCCAAGCAGGCGTTCGGACTGGCCGAATGAATAGACGTCGGCCGTGTCGAAGAAATTGACGCCGGCGGCGACGGAACGGGCAACGATGTCGTTGACGCCCTTCTGGTCGAGGCTGGCGATCAGGCCCCATTGGGCATTCTCGCCGGCGGCGCCGAAGGTCATGGTGCCGAGGCACAGTTCGGAGACGAACATCCCCGTATTTCCGAGTTGATTGTAGCGCATGGTGGCTCCAGCAGATTGGTGATGACGCCAAGCAAATAGGAACGGCGCGTTTCGTTTCCAGTCGTGGCGCAATGATGGACCGGCTCTGGCTCAACCTGCGGCCGACCCCAACACCGGATCAACACAGGCGGGTCAGGCTTCCCAAGGGTTGAACATTGTGACGCCAGTATCGTCGAAATCGGCGACGTTGCGTGTGACCAGTATGAGGTCGTGGAAGAGCGCCGTCGCGGCTATAAGCCCATCTGCGTCGCCGCGCGTGCGGATCGCGGAGATGCGACCCCATTGGGCAGCGATGCTCTCGTCTATGCCGAGAATTCGGTTTTCGTAGCTGTGGCGCAGACCGTGGAACCACGCTGCTAAATGGTTTGCAGTGTCGGGGTCGTTTCGCCGCTTCATTTCGATTCCGCGTGCGATTTCACCGAGCGTGATGACGCTTAGAAACAGAGACTGGCGCTCTTGCTTGATTATCCAATCCGCCACTGGCCCCTCTCGCTTTCGCGCACCCGACACGACGTTCGTGTCCAGAAGAAACATCAGAGGTCCACGTCTCTGCCGGGCCCCTTGGAGCGGCGATTGACCTCTTCGACGAAGTCGTCGTCCCACTCGGGACCGGAAAGAAGGTATTCCGCAAGTGAGGGCTTAGAGCCGACGAGCCTTTCGTATTCTTCAGCGGCCAACACGACAGCAGCGGGCTTTCCACGCAAGGTGATGGTCTGCGGGCCCTTTTCACGAGCCTGCTGAACCAGCTTCGAGAGATTGTTTTTTGCGTCCTGCAGATGCCAGTTCATGGAAGATACCTAGCTAGCTTGGCTAGATATAGCATTGCTGCAGCGATGCAGCAACAAATGCTACTGTTAGGGCCGCGAGATCACCGAGGTTATCGGCCGCCAAAAATCGCCGAGCCGACGCGGACGCTGTTGGCGCCGAAGGCTATGGCGGTCTCGAAGTCGCCGGACATGCCCATCGACAGTTTTGCGACCCCGGCTTCCTTGCTGAGCTTTTCCAGCAAGGCGAAATGCGGGCCGGGGTTTTCGTCGGCCGGCGGGATGCACATCAGGCCTTCGATGGCGAGGCCATGGACATCGCGGCAGCGGGCGACGAAGGCGACGGCGTCGCGCGGCTCGATGCCGGCCTTTTGCGGCTCAGAGCCGGTATTGACCTGGACGTAGAGTTTCGGCGTGCGGCCCTGGCGCACGATTTCCTTGGCGAGTTCGGCGGCGATCTTTTCGCGGTCGACGGTCTCGATGACGTCGGCGAGCGCGACGGCTTCCTTCGCCTTGTTCGACTGCAGCGGGCCGATCAGATGCAGTTCGATATCAGGGAATTCCGCTTTCAAGGCCGGCCATTTGCCTTGCGCTTCCTGCACGCGGTTTTCGCCGAAGACGCGCTGGCCAGCCTCGATGACCGGGCGGATGACGTCGGCCTCAAAAGTCTTCGACACCGCAACCAGCGTCACCGAACCGGCGTCGCGGCCGGCCTCGCGCTCGGCGGCAGCGATCCTCGTCTTGACGGCGAAAAACTGTTCGACGGCGCTGGCCATGTCCATATCCTGCCTGTCTTTAATCGTCTTGGCCGGCTCGCCGCAGTTGACGGGTCCGGCAATCCATGGTGAACACCGCGACGACATTTACCTTGGCCACCGGGCCTTGTCCGGCGGTCTGCGCCTGCTTTTAAGTGAAAATCATCCGATGGCAACCGAACGATACAATCCGCGCGCGTCAGAGCCCAAATGGCAGAAGGCCTGGGCCGAAAAGAAGCTGTTCGAAGCGCATAACAACGATCCAAAGCCGAAATACTACGTGCTGGAGATGTTCCCCTATCCCTCGGGGAAGATCCATATCGGCCACACCCGCAACTACACGATGGGCGACGTGGTGGCGCGCTACAAGCGGGCCAAGGGTTTCAACGTGCTGCACCCGATGGGCTGGGACGCTTTCGGCATGCCGGCCGAAAACGCGGCGATGCAGAACAAGGTCCATCCCAAGGAATGGACCTACGCCAACATCGCCGCCATGCGCGAGCAGCTCAAGATGATGGGCCTGTCGCTGGACTGGGCGCGCGAGTTCGCCACCTGCGACGTCGACTATTACCACCGCCAGCAGATGCTGTTCCTCGATTTCGTCGAGAAGGGGCTGGTGACGCGCAAATCCTCCAAGGTCAACTGGGACCCGGAGGATATGACGGTGCTCGCCAACGAGCAGGTCATCGACGGGCGCGGCTGGCGCTCGGGCGCGCTGGTCGAACAGCGTGAGTTGACGCAGTGGTTCTTCAAGATCACCGATTACGCGCAGGACTTGCTGGATTCGCTGAACGGTCTCGGCGAGTGGCCGGAAAAGGTCAAGCTGATGCAGCAGAACTGGATCGGCCGCTCGGAAGGGCTGCTGGTCCGCTGGCCGCTGGCCGCTCCGGTTGGCGATGCGAAGGAACTGGAGGTCTACACGACCAGGCCCGACACCATTTTCGGCGCGTCGTTCATGGCGGTCGCCGCCGACCATCCGCTGGCCAGGAAGGCCGCCGAGACCAATCTCGATCTGGCCAAGTTCATCGACGAAATCAGGCATATGGGCACGTCGGTGGCCGCACTGGAGACGGCCGAGAAGAAAGGTTTCGACACCGGCATCCGCGTCGTGCATCCGTTCGACGACTCGTGGACCCTGCCGGTCTACGTCGCGAATTTCGTTTTGATGGAATACGGCACCGGCGCCATATTCGGCTGCCCGTCGGGCGACCAGCGCGACCTCGATTTCGCCAACAGATACGGCCTGCCGGTGATCCCGGTGGTAATGCCGGAAGATGCCGACGCCAAGACCTTCCAGGTCACGGAAGAGGCCTATGTCGATGACGGCGTGATGATCAATTCGCGTTTCCTCGACGGCCTGAAGCCGGAGCAGGCGTTCGACGAGGTGGCAAAGCTCCTGGAGCAGAAGACCATAGGCGGGCGGCCAATGGCGGAGCGCAAGGTGAACTTCCGCTTGCGCGACTGGGGCATTTCGCGTCAGCGCTACTGGGGCTGCCCGATCCCGATGATCCATTGCGAGGATTGCGGCGTCGTGCCGGTGCCGAAGGCCGACCTGCCCGTCAAGCTGCCCGACGACATCGAGTTCGACCGTCCCGGCAATCCGCTCGACCGCCACCCGACCTGGCGGCATGTGAAGTGCCCGCAATGCGGCAAGGATGCGCGCCGCGAGACTGACACGATGGACACGTTCGTCGATTCATCCTGGTATTTCGCGCGCTTCACCGCGCCCTGGGCCAACGAGCCGACGGAGCCGAAGGCTGCCGATGACTGGCTGGCCGTCGACCAGTATATTGGCGGCATCGAGCACGCGATCCTCCATCTGCTCTATTCGCGCTTCTTCACCCGCGCCATGCGCGCGACCGGGCATCTCGACCTGGCCGAGCCGTTCAAGGGCCTGTTCACGCAAGGCATGGTGGTGCATGAGACCTACCGCGTCGGCGGAGCGTCGAACAATGGCCGCTGGCTGTCGCCGGCTGAGGTCAGGATCGAGGATGTCGGCGGCAAGCGCCGCGCCATCGAGATCGCCACCGGCGAAGAGGCGGCGATCGGCTCACTCGAAAAGATGTCGAAGTCGAAGAAGAATACGGTAAGCCCGGAAGACATCACCGACGGCTACGGCGCCGACACCGCACGCTGGTTCATGCTGTCGGATTCGCCGCCCGAGCGCGACGTCGAATGGACGGACGATGGCGCCGCCGGCGCACATCGCTTCATCCAGCGTGTCTGGCGCCTGGTGTCGATCGCCGCCGAGACGCTTGACGGCGCCAAGCCGCAGGCGGCGCCGGAGGGCGAGGCGGGGGCCGTTTCCAAGGCCGCGCACAAGATCCTGAAGGCTATCGGCGAGGATATCGAGAAGCTCGGCTTCAACCGGGCCATCGCCCGCATCTACGAACTGGCCAATGCCTTGACCGCGCCGCTAAACGACATCGCCGAGGGCAAGGCCGATGCGGCGCTCAAAGGCGCCTGCCGCGAGGCGGTGGAGATCCTGGTGCATGTGGTCGCGCCGGTCATGCCGCATCTGGCCGAAGAGTGCTGGCACACGCTGGGCGGCACTGATCTGGTCGCCGAACGGCCTTGGCCGGTCTACGATCCGGCGCTGGTCGTCGACAACGAGGTTGTGCTGCCGGTCCAGGTCAACGGCAAGATGCGCGGCTATTTGACAATTGCCCGCGACGCGGACCAAGGTGCGATCGAAAAAGCGGTTCTGGCTCTCGACTTCGTGCAGAAAGCGCTGGAAGGTAAGGCGCCCCGCAAGGTGATCATCGTGCCGCAGAGGATCGTCAATGTCGTTGTTTGACTTCAGAAGGATGGGGCCTGATCTGAAAAAGACGGCGCGCTTGCTGCGCCGCGCAGCGCTGTACGGCATGGTCGCTTCGATGGCGCTGGTTTCGGCCTGTACGGTCAGGCCGCTCTATTCCAGCGCGCCGTTGACGGCCGGCTCGACGCTCAGCGCTTCAGCGGAACTGGCGTCGGTCGCGGTCAAGCCGGTCAAGACCCGCTACGCCCAGCAGGTCCGCAACAATCTGATATTTGCCTTTGGTCAAGGCGCCGGCGAGCCGCCGGCGCCGGTCTACATGCTCGATCTCGGCGTCACCGAACTGGTCGAATCGGCCGCTGTGGTGCAGATCCAGACCGACGAAGACGAGCCGACGGCAGGCACGGTGACGCTGACCGCAAACTATGTGCTGACCGATGCCAGGACCGGCGTGGTGATCGCAACCGGCAAACGGTCGATCCCATCATCCTTCGACAAGCCGACGCAGGAGTTCGCCTCCTACCGGGCACAGCTCGACGCCGAGAACCGCGCCGCGCGTGAACTGGCTGAAATGGTGAGCCTGTCGGTCGCCCAGGACTTGGTCAGGCACGGCAAGAAGGCATGAGCATTCCCTGGCGCTGCCAACTAGACTTTTAGCAGTCCGCAACAAAAAGGCCGGTTTCCCGGCCTTTTTTCGTTTGTATCGAACCGATCTCAGCCGATCTTCTGGCCGGTCTTGGCCCAGTCGGCAGCGAACTGATCCAGGCCCTTGTCGGTCAACGGGTGCTTGACCAGCGCCTTCAGCGTCGCGGCCGGCGCGGTAACGACATCGGCGCCGATCAGGGCTGCCTGCTTGACGTGGTTCACGGTGCGAACCGAAGCGACGAGGATCTCGGTGTCGAAATCGTAATTGTCGTAGATCTGCCGGATCTCCTGGATCAGTTCCATGCCGTCCGCGCCGGTATCGTCGACGCGGCCGACGAAGGGCGAGATGAACGAGGCGCCGGCCTTGGCCGCCAGCAGCGCCTGGTTGGCCGAGAAGCACAGCGTTACATTGACCATGCGGTTCATCTCGGTGCGGATCGTCTTGCAGGCGCGGAGGCCGTCGAGCGTCAGCGGCACCTTGATGCAGACATTGTCGGCGATCTTGGCCAGGATATTGGCCTCGGCCATCATGTCCTTGTATTCGACCGCAACAACCTCGGCCGAAACCGGGCCCTTGACGATGTCGCAGATCTGCTTGGTGACCTCGGCGATCTTGCCGCCAGATTTCAGGATCAGCGAGGGATTGGTGGTCACGCCGTCGAGCAGCCCCAGGTCGTTCAGTTCCTTGATGTCCTTGATGTCAGCGGTGTCGACAAAAAATTTCATGGGGGTCTCCTGAAAGATTTCCATGTGCATGCCATGCACATTCGGGGTTGCCCTTTGATCTAGACCAAAGTCGGGGCAAGGTCACGCCCGATGATCGAAGATTCGCCCTTTGTCGCAGCCGCGCCGGTGCTGGTGCCGATGCCCGCCGAACGGCCCTACACCTACGCTGTGCCCGCCGGCATGCGCGTGGTGCCGGGCTCGATCGTGCGCGTGCCGCTCGGTCCGCGCCAGGTTGCCGGCATCGTCTGGGATGGTGCGGTCGAGAATATCGACGCCAAAAAGCTGCGCCCGATCGAACAGGTCTTCGACTGCCCGCCGATCGACCGCGGCATGCGCCGCTTTGTCGACTGGCTGGCGCAGTACACGCTGTCGCCGCCCGGCATGGTGGCGCGCATGCTGTTGCGCGCGCCGGAGGCGTTCGATCCCGAACCATGGATCGAGGGCCTGCAGCGGACCCTCGTCATGCCCGACCGGATGACGGATGCCAGGACGCGCGTGCTGGAGACGGCGGAAGGGGGGCTTGCCTGGACGCGATCCGGCCTGGCGCACGCGGCGGGCGTGTCGTCGACGGTGGTCGAGGGGCTCAAGGCGCAACGCGTGTTCGAGACGGTGATGATCCCGCCTCGACCGGTGGTCGCCGCGCCCGATCCCTCCTACGCCATGCCGGAGCTGATGCCGGACCAGGCAGACGCGGCCGCCATGCTGCGCGCCAATGTCGCGGCCGCTGCTTTCAACGTCACGCTGCTCGACGGCGTCACCGGCTCGGGCAAGACGGAAGTTTATTTCGAAGCGGTGGCGGCAGCCCTGGACCAGGGCAGGCAGGTGCTGATCCTGCTGCCGGAGATCGCGCTGACGCATGCCTTCCTCGAACGCTTCCAGCAGCGTTTCGGCGCCAAGCCGGCGGAATGGCATTCCGACCTGCCGCCCCGAATGCGCGAAAAGGTCTGGCGACAGGTGGCGGAAGGCGGCGTGCGCGTCGTCGCCGGCGCACGCTCGGCGCTGTTCCTGCCGTTCCGCGAGCTCGGGCTGATCGTCGTCGACGAGGAGCACGACCCCGCCTACAAGCAGGAGGATCGCGTCTTCTACAATGCGCGCGACATGGCGGTGGTGCGCGGCCATATCAGCGGCTTCCCGGTGGTGCTGGCGTCGGCGACGCCATCGGTCGAAAGCCGGGTCAATGCGCAGCAGGGCCGCTACAGCAGGGCGGTGCTGTCGGCGCGCTTTGCCGAAGCCGCGCTTCCCGATCTCAAGACGATCGACCTGCGGCGCGCGCCGCCGGCCCGGGGCGGCTTTCTGTCGCCGCTGCTGATCGACCAGATGCAACGTACGCTGGAGAAGAAGGAGCAGTCGCTGCTGTTCCTCAACCGGCGCGGCTATGCGCCGCTGACGCTGTGCCGTGTCTGCGGCCACCGCTTCGGCTGCCCGGTTTGTTCGGCCTGGCTGGTCGAGCACCGCTTTCGCGGCCAACTCGTCTGCCATCATTGCGGGCACAATGAGAAGCGGCCGGAGGCTTGTCCGGAATGCGGCACGCTCGACCATCTGGTCGCCTGCGGGCCTGGCGTCGAGCGGATAGCTGAAGAAGTCGTGGCGCATTTCCCCGACGCGCGCACGATCGTCCTGTCGTCCGATTTGATGGGTGGAGTGCGCCGGCTGCGGCTGGAGCTCGAGGCCATTGCCAATGGCGAGGCCGACATCGTCATCGGCACGCAGCTGGTCGCCAAGGGCCATAACTTTCCCAACATGACGCTGGTCGGTGTCGTCGATGCCGATCTCGGCCTCGCCAATGGCGATCCGCGCGCCGCTGAGCGCACCTTCCAATTGCTCAGCCAGGTGACTGGACGCGCCGGCCGCACCGGCAAGAAGAGCCTCGGCCTGCTGCAGACTTTCCAGCCGGACCATCCGGTGATGCGGGCGATCGTCTCGGGCGATGCCGAGGCCTTTTACGAACGCGAGATCACTGAGCGCGAACGGGCAGCCCTGCCGCCCTTCGGCAGGCTTGCCGGCGTCATCGTCAGTGCGGTGACGCGGGCCGAGGCCGAAGGCCACGCGCGCGGCCTGCGCCGTGCAGCACCCCAGGCCAGCGACCTGTTCGTGCTCGGTCCGGCCGAGGCGCCGCTGTCGCTGCTCGGTGGGCGCCATCGTTTCCGTTTGCTGATCCAGGGTGAAAAGCGCGCCGACATCCAAGGCTTCATCCGCACCATGCTGGTCGAAGGGCCGAAGCAGCGCGGCTCGGTCCGCGTGCAGGTCGACATCGATCCGCAGAGCTTCTTGTAAGCACAAAGGCTGACGCCGCCGCCGGCCGCCCGTAAGCCGTTTGTCAAGAAAACTCAGCATCTTAGTGCCGGCTAAAATGCGCGCCGTTCATGTACCCGGCTCCCATACGTTCGCTGACTAATCCTGATTTGAAAAGCCACAAAATAAATGTTGACTCGTTTTATCATGAATTATAACTGGGCCTTTCCGCTCTGGCGCTGGGGACCAGGGCATGGATGGGTACAGCATGCGCAGATTTTTCAGTACGCTTCTTTGGTCATCGGCTTTGGGTTCGTCGATTATGGCAGGCGCGGCATTTGCCCAGGAAGCCGCTCCGACGGACCAGCAGGGAGCCACCGTGCTCGATCAGATACTGGTCACCGGCCGCAATGAAAGGTCGATTTCCAGCGTCGCTCAGTCTGTCCAGGTCGTGGAACAGGAACAGGTCGAGGAAGCCGCGCAGGAAAATATCGACGCCGCGACCCTGATCAGCCGCATCGTCCCCGGCTACGCGCCACGCAACCAGACCATTTCCGGCGCTTCGGAAACCTTCCGCGGGCGCAGCGTTCTCATCATGGTCGACGGTGTGCCGCGCAACACACCGCTGCGGGACGTCTCACGCATCCTGTCGATGATCGACCTGAATTCGGTCGAGCGCATCGAAGTCATCAATGGCGCGTCCAGCCTTTATGGCGCCGGCGCCACCGGCGGCACGATCAACTTCATCACCAAGCGCGGCGACAGCGACAAGCCGAAGGTGACGGTGCGCACCGGCGTCACCGCCTTCACCGAAAACCCCGGCAAGTCGGCCGGGCCAAGCACCAGTGTCTCAGTCGAGGGCAAGAAAGGCGATTTCGACTATTTCTTCTCGGCGTCCGGTGATCTGTCGCGCCGCACCTATGACGGCCACGGCAACGAGGTGGCTTCCGACGCCATGCTTGGGCAAGGCGGCGGCGACCGCACCGGCACGGGCAATCTCTTCGGCGTGGCCGGCTACCAGTTCGATTCCAGGCGCTTCGAGGCCAGCGTCGACTGGACCTATGCCAACCAGAAGCCGGACTGGTTCACCGATTACACGACCAATCCCGTCTCCCCGGATTTCGGCGATCCCTATGAAGGCAAGCCGCTGAAGGAAGATACGAAATATCTGACCGCCAAATACACTGACAGCGACTTCGCGCTCGGAAACCTCGAGGTCAAGGCGTTCTACAACGACATCTTCAAGCAGTCGCCCTTTACCAAATTCTCGGCCGTCAACAGCCAGGTGTATTTACCGACGAACCCGACGCGGCCGGTGATCCTGCCGCCGGGTACGGACCCGACCGCCGACTTCAACCAGACGGCGCTGCAATCGCGGCGCAGCGGCGTCAACCTGACCGTCAACACGCCGATGGACTTTATCACTCAGGGCAGCACACTGACCTGGGGCGCCGACTACGTTTTCGATGCCACCGATCAGCAGCTGACCAACGGCCAGGACGCCATCTCGCCCACGACCCAGAACTCGGTTGCCTTGTTTGCGCAGGGCGAAATTCCGGTGACGGATCGCTTTCGCATCAGCGGCGGCGCGCGCTACGACCAGTTTTATCTCAACGTTGAAGACTTCACCCGGCCTGCCGCTGCCGTTCTGCTAGGCCGGAACATTATCGGCCTGCCGGCGATCCAGGTGACCGGCGGCTCGTTCGACTACGACGCCGTCACCTTCAACGCCGGCGCCGTCTACGATCTGACCGAAAGGATGCAGCTTTTCGGCAATTTCTCGCAAGGCTACAGCCTGACCGACATTGGCGGCTTCACCCGCCGGGCCGGGTTGAACTCCAACGCCGAAACCTGCGACGCCTATGGCACCGCCATCCGGCCGCTGCTGCCGTGCACCAACGCGCCGGATTACGCGATCAGCTATGCCGATATCGCGCCTGAACCCCAGCTGGTGAACACCTGGGAAGCCGGTCTGCGCGGCGATTGGGGCGACTATCGCGGCGGCGTCAGCACCTATCTGTCGACCTCGGACAACGGCGTCAGCTACGACATCGTCAACAACCGGGTATCGCAGCAGAAGGAACGTATCTGGGGCGTCGAAGCCAATCTCGAGGCAGACCTCAGCGGCATGTTCACGCTGGGCGGATCGGTCGGCTATGTCGAAGGCAAATACGACGCGGATCGCGACGGCCACATCGAAGCGAACGAGTATCTGCCGAACAACCGTGTCCCCTCGACCTACAAGGGCCTGGTCTATCTCACCACCCGTTTCGAGAACGAGCTGACCCTGCGCAGCGAGTTGGAGCTGTTTTCCGGACGCGACCGCATCGCCACCCAGGAACTGGACGGTGCAGCACTGGTCAATCTCGCCGTCTCGAAGACGTTCGGCAATGAAAGCGTGCTGAACCTTGCCGTGCGCAATGTGTTCGACACCTACTACATCAACCCTTCCGCATCGGCGACCCGCGGCGCCGACGTTCCGGGTCTGGGACGTTCGGTCGCTCTGTCCTACCAGATCACATTCTGAGGGGCGGCGGTGGCGGTGTCTCTCCAACGAAACGGTGCATTGGTCTCGCTGCTGGCAGAAGCGCCAGCCGATCCGGCGGATGGCGCGCGCTATATCGAGGCGCTCGGCCGCCTTTCGCAGGAACGGGAGCCGTTCGTGCTCCTGGTCGATATCCGCATCGAGATCGCGCTGAGCGACGCCCAGCGCAAGGCGCAAAACCTCTGGTACAAGGCGGAACGCGAGCAGCTCGAAAAAGCCTGCCGCGCCTGTGCGCTGGTGCGCCCCGCCGCCGACGAGAACATGCAGCGCGTCTGGCAAAGCCTGTTCGGCTTTCCAGTGCTCGTCACCCGCAGCCGGGCGGAGGCCGGCGCCTTCCTGAACGGTTACGCACCGAAGGACTATGTCAAATGAGCGCCGACGCAGACCGGCCGGCGCCAGCCGGGCTTTCGCGCCTGCGGCTTTTCGTCGTTCTCGCCTGCCTTTATCTGGCGCAGGCCATCCCGAGCTATCTGTTTGCCGCGGCGATCCCGCCGATCCTGCGCGAGCAAGGCGTGTCGCGCACCGCCATTGGCTTGATGGCGCTGCTGATGCTGCCGCTGGTGCTGAAATTCCTATGGGCGCCGCTGGTCGACCGCTTTCGGCCAATGGCCCGCGCCCATCGCGCCGGCTGGGTCATCATCACCCAGATCGGCGTCATCGCCGGCATCGCCGCCATGCTTTGGATCGAGCCGACCGATGTCGCCGGTATCTTTGCCGTCGGCCTTGTCGTGAGCCTGTTGATGTCGACCCAGGACATCGCCACCGACGGCTACGCGGCCAAATATCTCGACCCGAAGGACAGGCCGATCGGCAATGCGATCCAGGGCGGCGCCGTCGCGCTCGGCGTCGTTCTCGGCGGCACGCTCGGCCTGTTGGCTTATCATCATGCCGGCTGGCAAACCATGGTGGCCATGGTGGCCGCGCTGTCCATCATCCCGCTGGTCGCCGCCTTCGCCATGCGCGAGACCGATCCCGTCGCCAGCGCGCCGCAGGCGGCCATCGACCGCCCCTCGATCCTGCGCTTTCTGCGCCGGCCGGAGGCACGCCAGATCCTGTGGATCGCGCTCATCTACCGCGCCAGCGAGGGGCTGGTGAAGTCGATGGAAGGCTCCTATCTCGTCGATGCCGGCGTGCCGCTCGATATCATCGGTTATTTCTCGGGCGGTGCCGCGCTCACCGTCGGGCTCGGCGGCTCGGCGCTGGCGGCGTGGCTGCTGCACAACAGGGGCGCCGCCTCGGTGCTCGGCCTGCTCGGCGCGCTGCGAACCATCTGCTTCCTGATCTTCGCGCTGCACGCTTTCGGCGCTATCGCCGGCTTCTGGCCGATCTTCGGCGCCTCGTTCCTGCAGACGCTGGTGCGCTACATGGAGATCGTGGCGCTCTACAGCCTGTTCATGGCCGTGACGTCGTCGGACCAGCCGGGCACCGACTTCACCATCCTGTCCTGCGCCCAGCTTATCGTCTACCTCGTCGGCTCCATGCTTGCCGGGCGCCTCGCCGACATGCTCGGCTACTCCGCGCTGTTCACCCTGGCGACCGTGCTGTCGGGCATAGCCGTGGTGGCGACCTATCGCATGTTGAATGCCCATTTCGCCGATACCGCAAAAGCCCAACCGGGTACTCCGATGCCGCCATTGCCGGAGGTCGCCGAATGAGCGCGGTCTTCCTAACGCCCGGTCTGACGAACCATGGCAGCGAGACAGGCGGCGGCCAGCGCCAACGCCGCGCAGCCAGCCAGTGGCGCAAAAGGCCAGAGCGTGAAGGCAAAGCCGCCGGCCACCGCGCCGATGCTCTGGCCGAGCACATGGGTGCTGGTGAGCCAACCGGCCGCCGCGCCCTGCTCGCCGGGCTCCAGGCGCTTCATCAGCCAGGCGGTGTAGCCGGGTGTCGCCAGCGCAATGCCGGCCGCCGCCACCATCAGGGCTGCAGCCGAGGCGACGTGGCTTGCCGTGACGGTCAGCATCGTCATGCCGCCGCAAACCAGGAGGCATCCGACGACAACGCTGTTGCGCTCGGCCAGCCGCAGGCGCGCCACGACCAGACCCTGAACCAGAACCATGACGACAGCCACCAGCATCAAGGCCAGGCCGGTCACCGTCGTGGCCTGCGTCGCACCAAGGCCAAAACGCTGTTGGACCATCGGGCCGAGCATCATCTGTGCCTGTCCGAAGCCCAGAGTCAGGCACAAGCCTATCACCAGGCAAGGCAGAGCGCGGCGATCGAAGGGCGATATTCCACGGCCGGCATCAGCCGCCTTGCCGTCGATCTGTCCGCCGCCTGCCTCCTTGCCCGGCGCGAGCCACAGCAACAGCGGGCTGAACAGGAACAGGATGGGCGGCAGCAGCGGCGACAGGACGGCAGCCGTTGCCGCCAGCGCGCCGGCCAGCCGCCCCATGCTGACGCCGGCGCCAAGCAGTCCCAGCGCGGCCTGTCGCCTGTCATCGGCAACCGAGCGGCTGGCCCAGACCTGCGCCGTCGGCATGACGCCGGACGCGGCAAAACCGTACACGGTTCGCGAAAGCATCAGCAAAGCGATGCCCAGCGCGGCTCCCGTGCCGGCTATCAGCAGAATGGCGAACACCGCCTGGCCGGCCAGCATGGCGAGGCCGAGCAAGCGCAGCAGCCTGGCATGGCCAAGCCGCTCGCCCATGCGACCCCACAGCGGCGAGCCGACCAGAAAGGCCGCCGCGCCGACAGCAGTTGCCGCGCCGATAGCAAACGTGTCGAGCCTCAGCCGCTCCATCACCAGGGGAACGAGCGATACGAAGGCCGACTGGCCGAAGCCGATTGCCGAGACCGCGATCGCCAGGCGGCGAAGAAGCGAAGATCGATTTTTCATACTGGTCGTCATAACGCGAAGCTTATTTCCTGGTTAGAATAAATAATCAACAGAAATGTTCTAATAACCACAGCGTATAAGATATAATACTACAGTATTGTGTGGATTTATGAGGATGCACATGGAACAAGTAAAATCAGAATCTTCCTCTGCATTAAGCCCGTTCCTCAACGCGTTGCTGCGGGAATGGGATGGCTGGGAATTCGTCGACGCCAGCCAAACCGGGCTGTTTCGGCCGCAGGCGGCCGTGCTGCGTCTGAATTTCCCTGCCTCGCGCGCGGCGGTGCTCGTCGAGGCGCGGCATCGCTCGAAGGTTGGTTACCACGATTTCGCGATGCCGCTCTGGCGCCTCGATATTAGTAGCGAGGGGGCCGATGGCGAGGCGTCCGAGATCGACCTTTTCAGCCTTTTGGCGCTGATCCTGGCGGATCCCGACATTGCCGGCCGGGCGACAGCGAAAAGCCGACTGACCTTCCTGCGCCGCAGCCTGGCCAGCATCGCCGCAATCGCTGACGCGACTGCGGCGCGTGGATCGTCGCGGCCCTTCTCCGAAGGCGATCCTGATTTCATCGATGCCGAAAGCGCCCTGCGCTTCGGCCATGCCGTGCATCCGGCGCCGATGAGTCGCGAAGAGTTCACGCAGACTGATTCCGCGCGCTTCGGGCATGAATACTGCAATGCGTTCAAACTGCGCTGGTGGGCCGTCGACCCGACCATCCTCACTGGGGGCAGCGTCGAGCCGCTAGATGTCACCGAGATGGTCCGCGGGCTTGCCGCCAGCGATCCGCAGCTGCTTGCTCGGGCTGGCAAGCAACAGGGCAAGGTTCTCGTTCCGATGCATCCGTGGCAGGCCGTACGGCTCATGCTGGAAGACCGCGTCGAGCGCCTGTTTTGCGCCGGCCGTATCGTCGATGTTGGGCTCGGCGGACCAGCGTGGCGGGCCACGACCTCGCTGCGCACGGTTCATTCAGCTGAAGCCGAGTGGATGCTGAAATTCTCGCTCAGCCTGCGCCTGACTAATTCCAGGCGCATCGTCGAGGAGCATGAGTGCCGGCGCGGCCTTTCGGTGCACCGGCTGGTCAAGGGCAAGCTCGGCGGCGCCTTGCAGAGCCGCTGCCCAACCATGACGGTGCTGGGTGAGCCCGCCTGGTTCGGCCTGCGTGACGAAGACGGCCGGCTGATGACGGATACCATTGTCTCGTTTCGCGAAAACCCGTTTCGCGGCACGGGCAATCCGCCGGCTGCCGTTCTCGGCGCGCTTTGCGAGCGCCATCCCGGCCGTACCGAAAGCCATCTGTCCGACCTGGTCCACCGTATCGCCCGCGACGAGAAGCGACCTGTCGAGGAAACGGCGCGTTTGTGGTTCGAGCGTTTCCTTCATGCTGCCATCGAGCCGTTTATCGTTGCCTTCTCGGAATTAGGCCTGCTGTTCGGCGCCCATCAGCAGAACCTCGTCGTCGGTCTTTCCGGAGGCTGGCCGAATGCGCTCTATTTTCGCGACTGCCAGGGCACTGGTTATGTCGAGGAATTCCTGCCCAGGCTGCGCGAATTCGTGCCCGAGGCCGGTCAGGCGGGCGATCATGTCTTCCCAGCGGAAGCGGCCGCGAAGCTGTTCGGCTACTATCTGGTCGTCAATGGCGCTTTCGCCGCCGTCGCAGCCCTTGCCGCCGCTGGCCTCACCAACGAAGACGATCTGCTGGCGATATTCCGCCGCTCGCTCGAGCGGCTGGCCGCCACGCCGATGGCTGACCGGTCCTGCGTCGACTATTTGCTCAACGCGCCGACGCTCGCCGCCAAGGGCAATTTCCTGATCGCGCTGCGCGACATCAATGAGAACACCGAAGTGACCGACCCGCTGGCAGGTTACGTCGAGCTTCCGAACCCCCTGCATGTGAGAGAATACGCATGAACATCGAGGCTGCGAAAAACTGGTCACCCGCCACCGTCGCCGGCAACGAAGGATGGCAGCATCTGGCCTCGGCCGCGGAGCCGCTCGCCATCCGTGCCGGCGATGGCCATGTCAGCCTGGTCAACGCTGAGGGAACAGCGGTGGGACAGGCCCGCATCTCCGACGCGGATGGCCGCCTGCTCATCGACGATGTCGCGTTCATTGGCGGCCGCCTCGACCAACCGCAAATCCTGGCAGGTCTCGTCGACGCCGCGCTGCGCCTGCATCCTTCCTTCGACTGCGCCTTCCTGCCGGCGGCCAAGACGCTGTGGCCGGTTTCGGCGCTGGCTACCGAGACGGTTCCGGGTGAACCGGAACGCGCCGTCATCCATCGCTCGGTCCTGCGCCAGCTGCCGCTGCTGTGGCGCAGCCAGGCCTCGCATGTCACCTATCCGGCATTGATGACCGCTATCGGCCCGCAAGACCGGCTGCCGCCATTGCGCCAACCGCGCCCCTGCGGCCCGATGTACGAACGCTGGATTCCGGAGATCGGTCTCACCGTGTCGCTGCGCCCGATCGACCGCCGGACCGATCTCGACCTCTTCCATCGCTGGATGAACGATGGCCGTGTCGCCTTCTTCTGGGAACTTGCCCAGAGCCATGAAGAGCTCGACAAATATCTCGCCGAGCAGGAAAGCGATCCGCACATCTTCGGCGTCATCGCCAGCTTCGATGGGGAGCCGACCGGCTATTTCGAGTTCTACTGGGCCAAGGAGGACCGGCTCGGGCCTTATTACGAGCCACTCGACTGGGATCGCGGCTGGCATGGGCTGATCGGCAATACGCGCCATCTCGGCCGGCCGAAGACGCTGGCTCTGTTCCGTTCCGTCACCCACTATCTGTTCCTCGACGAGCCGCGCACGCAGCGCGTCGTCGGCGAGCCACGCGCAGCGCACCAGAAGATGCTGAGCTATTGCGCCGGCGCCGCCTACGACAAAGTCAAGGAGTTCGACTTCCCGCACAAGCGCGCGGCACTGGTCTGCTGCGAGCGGGAACGCTTCTTCCGCGAGGTGCCGCTGTGACGGTGCAGCAACCGATTGCCAAAGCGGGCGAGGCGACACGCTGGGCCGCGATCAACCGCGATGCCGTCGCCAAGGCCATTTCCGAACTGACCTTCGAGGAGTGCCTGTCGCCCCGCGAGCTTTCGCCCGGCCGATGGAAACTGACGCTCGGCCCCGGCGTGACCTATCGCTTTGCCGCGACGCGGCGCCTGTGGGGTCAGATCGCCGTCCGTCCGGAGACGCTGACCCGCGATGCCGGCATCGAGCTGCCGGTCGACGATGCGGTCGCCTTCTTCGCCGACGCGCGCGAGACGCTCGGCATGCCGCCGGCAACATTCTGCACCTATGCGAAGGAGCTTTACAACACGCTGATGGCCGACATGCGGATCGCCAAAGCCCGCGGCAATCGACCAGCCGCCGAACTAGCCGCGCTGCCGGATACCGAGTTGCAGGCATTGCTCGACGGCCATCCGAAGGCGCCCGCCAACAAGGGCCGGCTCGGCTGGGGACGGGACGACTTCGAGCGCTACGCGCCAGAATCGGCTGCCGCATTCCAGCTCTTCTGGCTTGCCGCCGCCAGCGATCGCTGCCTGCTGGCGCTTGACTGCGGGCTCGACGAAGAGGCGCTGCTGCAGGCCGCACTCGGCGACTACGAGCGCGCAAGGCTCGAAGCGGCTTTCAGCGCCGCCGGGATCTCGCGATCGACGCATAGGCTGCTGCCGGTCCACCCCTGGCAGTGGCAGGCGATGATCGCCTCGCAATATGGTAGCGAGATCGCCGCCGGCCGGCTGGTGCCGCTTGGCCAGTTCGGCGATCCGTTCCTGCCCCTGCAGTCGCTGCGCACTCTTGCCAATGTGGCGCGGCCCGAGGCGCTGCACGTCAAGCTGCCGCTGACCGTCCTCAACACCTCAGCGTGGCGCGGCGTGCCGGGCAAATACATGGCGATCGGCGCCGATCTGTCGCGCTGGCTGGCCACGGTGGCGGCCGCGGACCCGGTGCTCAAGGACGTCAAGGTCTTGCAGGAAGTCGCCGGCGCCTTCTATCCGCATCCGCACTATACCGGCGTTGAAGGCGCGCCCTATCAGTTTTGCGAGATGCTGGGCGCCATATGGCGCGAAAGCCCCGAAAAGGATCTGACAGCGGGCCAGCGGCCGATGATGATGGGCGCCCTGCCGCAGCGCGACGCGCATGGCAGGCCGATCGCCAGCGCCCTGATGGAGCAGTCCGGCCTTGGTCCGGAGGCATGGCTCGATCGCCTGTTCTCCACGGCCTTCGTGCCGCTCTACCACTTCATGTGCCGTTACGGCGTCGGCTTCATCGCCCATGGCCAGAACGTCACCATCATCCTCGACGGAGCGACGCCTCTCGGCGTGGCGGTCAAGGATTTCCAGGGCGACCTCGATCTCGTCGACCAGCCGTTTCCCGAACTGGCCGGCCTCGACCCCAAAATCCTGTCGACGCTGAAGCGCCGGCCGCCGGCACCTCTTCTCCAGCATCTGCAAACGGGACACATCGTCAGCGTTCTGCGCTTCCTATCCGAGGCGCTGGCCGCCTATGACCGCTTCGACGAGAGGACTTTCTACGCCATCCTGGCCGCCGCCATCCGGCGCTACCAGGCGCAGAACCCGGATCTGTCGGAACGGTTCGCGCTCTTCGATCTGTTTGCTCCGAAGATCCCACGCATCGCCATCAACAAGGTGCGCTTCGCCATCGGCTACGGCGACAGCGGCGAACGCCCTCTGCCCGACCTTGGCACACCGCTCGACAATCCGCTTAACCCCGAGTCAGCCCGGCGATCTCCCATCAGCCCAGCCAGCTCCATAAGGAGTTCGCCATGACCCATACGCTTGACCTCGCAGGCATCGGCATCGGGCCGTTCAATCTCAGCCTCGCCGCCCATCTCGATGCGGTGGACGGCGTCGAAGCGCGCTTCTTCGATCGGGCGACGCGGCTCGAATGGCATCCGGGCATGATGCTGCCGGGCGTCGAACTGCAGACATCCTTCCTCAAGGATCTCGTCACCGCGACGCATCCGACCAGCCCATGGTCGTTCATGTCCTATCTGGTCGCGCAGAAGCGGTTCTATGAATTCCTCAACGCGGATTTCTCAGCCATCCCGCGGCCGGAATTCGCCCGCTATCTCGGATGGGTCGGCGAGAACTTGTCTTCGCTGCGCTTCGCCAGCGCCGTCGACCGGATCGACTTCGACGGAACGAATTTCAGGCTGCGTATCGGCCGCGAGCAGGTGAACGCGCGCAATCTCGCCATTGCCGTCGGGCTGGTGCCTAACATCCCCGCCTGGGCGCGGGCGGCGGCCTCCGATCAATGCTTCCACAACGCCCAGGCCGCCAACCGCCTCGATCGCCTGAGCGGACAGCGTGTCGCCGTGATCGGCGGTGGCCAGAGCGGCGCCGAAGTGCTTCTGCATCTGATCTCCTCCGACCGCTTCGCCGGCCGCGAAATCGAGTGGATCTCGATGCGGCCGAATTTCCTGCCACTGGACGACTCGCCTTTCACCGACGAACTCTTCACGCCGGGCTATGTCGAAAGCTTCCATCGGCTGCCGCAAGGGCGGCGTGAGACGATCCTGGAACAGCAACTGCTTGCCGGTGACGGCGCATCGACGAGCACACTGAAGGCGATCTATCGCCAGCTTTACACGCTGCGGCACCTCTCGGAGGAAACGACGGCGGTCAACATGACGCCGCACCGCGAAGTGCTGAACGTGACGCGGGAAGGCAGCGAATACCGGCTGATCATGCGCAACGGCTTCGACGGCGCCATCGAGACGCGCACCGTCGATGCGGTGGTTCTGGCCACCGGCTATGCCTTTGCCATTCCTGATTGCATGGCGCCGCTCATGAACAGGATCGCGCTGGACGAGCGCGGTCATTACAGGCTCAACGCCAGCTTCGAGGTCGAATGGGACGGGCCCGACGACCGCCGGATCTACGCGCTCAATGCCGGCCGGCTCAGCCATGGCATAGCCGAGCCGCAGCTCAGCCTGATGGCTTGGCGCAGCGCCAAGATCGTCAATTCGCTGCTCGGGCGGGCACAGTTCGATCTCGATCTGCCCGATCCGCCGGTTGCCTGGAGTTCAAGGCACACGATACAAAGCCTGCATCATCTCGGCGCCAATGCGAGGATGACCGAATCGGGCGCGCGGTGATGTTTGTGGAGGCGGGCCGAAGAGCGTGGTACGGCGCGCGTTAAGGTTGACATCGACCCGTAAAGCTTTTCTGTGAGAGAGATCGTTCGGTCCTGCTGGAGGCTCAGCGCATGAAAACCCTTGGCCTCATCGGCGGCATGAGCTGGGAATCGACGGCGATCTATTATCGCCTGCTCAACGAGATCGTGCGCGAGCGGCTGAGCGGGCTGCATTCGGCAAAGCTGTTGCTCTATTCCTTCGACTTCGCCGAAATCGCCGACCGGCAGCATCATGGCGACTGGGACAGTGCGGGCGTGCTGCTGGCGGATGCGGCGCGCAAGCTGGAGGCGGGCGGCGCAGAGGGGCTTTTGATCTGCACCAACACCATGCACAAGCTCGCCGACCGGGTGCAGGCGGCGGTGTCGATCCCGCTTATCCACATTGCCGACGCCACGGCCGTCGCGGTCAAGGGCGCCGGCGTCAAGCGGCCGGCGCTGCTGGCGACCCGCTTCACCATGGAGCAGGATTTCTACAAGGGCCGGCTGACGGAGAAATACGGGCTGCAGCCCGTGGTGCCGGACCAGGCTGGGCGCGACATGGTGCACCAGGTAATCTACGACGAGCTTTGCCGGGGCATCGTCAACGCGGCATCGAAGGCGGCCTATATCGACGAGGTCGCCCGTCTGCGGCGCGATGAGAAGATCGATGGCGTCATCATGGGCTGCACCGAGATCACCATGTTGATTGGCGAGCGCGATTTCGACATTCCGGTGTTCGACACCACGCGCATCCATGCCGAGGCGGCGGTCGCATTCATGCTGCCCTGAAGGGTCAAAACAAGGATCAGGGCTGGGCAGCCACGGCGACATTGCCGCTGCCGGCCACTTTCAGCTTCCATCGATCTGCTTCCGTGCCGGCCAGATTGAGGTGCCCGGTCAGGAAATAAAGGCGACCGGTGTCGGGGCCTTTGGCTGTGCAAAACCGGTCCTGCAGATAGGAGGGAGGCGTCGCCTGACAATACAGGTTGGCCACGATGCTGGCCGGACGCGTGCGCGGCCTAAACAGCCTTCCGCTCCTTCACGAATTGCGCGCCGAAACTGCCGCGCGCTTGACTTCTTTTTGCAGCGACATTCAATGCATCCGGCATTGCTGTGAGGGGATGAAAGCAAGATGGAATTCGCGTTTCCGTGGCCGACCAGCCAGGGCGAATGGCTGGCTTGGTCCAGCGCCGTCGTCACCTTGGCGCTCGGTCTGCTGTTTTTCCTCGCGCCAGGGCTGGCATTTCGGATTCTGCGGCTGCAGGTCCGGCCCGAAAGGGCAGCGGCAATCGCGGAAGGGCGCGGCCGCATGTCGGGCTTCTATCTCGGCGTCAGCCTGTGCTGCATTCTGTTGGCGCAGCCGTGGCTCTATATGGCACTCGGCTTTTCCTGGCTGTTCACCGCTTTTGGCCGTTTGCTGTCGATTATGTCGGACGGCGCCAACACGCCTTTCAACTGGGCGTCGATCGTCGTCCAACTCGTCCTGGCCGCGTTGCCGCTTGCCTTCGTCTTCGGCTTTCTGCCCTGAATCGGCAGCCAATCCAAAGGCTTCGGTTGAACTCTGCGGCCGGATGCGACAATAGTGCCCGAAAAGCATGCGGGACGACGCATTGCGGTCTTAAAATGCCTGTGCTAGACGGCAATCGACTTTCGGCCGGGGATAGCGGAAGCCGCGCCTCCGTGCTTGGAAAAACTTAGTAAGGTCAAAGATTTAGCCAGAGTTTTTGCTCGCGCCAACAATCTGCGGCCCCTCAGACAAGAGAAAAGACGGTCCGTGGCTCAATCGTCATCGCCAATCTCGGGTGTCGCAGAACGCTACGCGGGTTCGCTGTTCGAACTTGCGCGGCAGTCGAATTCGGTGGCCAAGGTCGAGGCCGACCTCAACAGTTTCGCCAGGATGCTGGATGACAGCGCCGACCTGACGCGCCTCATCAACAGCCCGGTGTTCTCCAGCGAGGACCAGGCCAAGGCAATCGCGTCGATCGCCGACAAGGCCGGCATCACTGGCCTGACCGGCAATTTCCTGCGCGTCGTCGCCCGCAACCGCCGGCTCTTCGCGGTGCCCGGCATGATCAAGGCATTTCGCCGGATCTCTGCCGAACAGCGCGGTGAGACATCAGCCGAGGTCACTTCGGCGCATGAACTGACGGCTGCCCAGCAGACGGAACTCAAGGCCGCGCTGAAAAGCGTCGCCGGCAAGGACGTGGCCATCACTGTTACCGTCGATCCGTCGCTGCTCGGCGGGCTGGTGGTCAAGATGGGCTCGCGCCAGATCGATACGTCGCTCAAAACCAAACTCAATTCGCTCAAGCTTGCACTGAAAGAGGTCGGCTGATGGACATCCGCGCCGCGGAAATTTCCGCAATTCTCAAAGACCAGATCAAGAATTTCGGCAAGGAGGCCGAGGTCTCCGAAGTCGGCCAGGTGCTGTCCGTCGGTGACGGTATCGCTCGCGTCTACGGCCTCGACAATGTCCAGGCCGGCGAAATGGTCGAGTTCCCCGGCGGCATCCGCGGCATGGCGCTCAACCTCGAAGCCGACAATGTCGGCGTCGTCATCTTCGGCGCCGACCGCGACATCAAGGAAGGCGACATCGTCAAGCGCACCGGCGCCATCGTCGATACGCCTGTCGGCATGGGCCTGCTCGGCCGCGTCGTCGACGCGCTAGGCAATCCGATCGACGGCAAGGGCCCGATCAAGGCGACCGAACGCAAGCGCGTCGACGTCAAGGCGCCAGGCATCATCCCGCGCAAGTCGGTCAACGAGCCGATGTCGACCGGCCTCAAGGCCATCGATGCGCTGATCCCCGTTGGCCGCGGCCAGCGCGAGCTGGTCATCGGCGATCGCCAGACCGGCAAGACCGCGATCATCCTCGACACGATGCTCAACCAGAAGGCCGTGCACGACAACGGGCCGGAAAAGGAAAAGCTCTACTGCGTCTACGTCGCCATCGGGCAGAAGCGCTCGACGGTCGCGCAGTTCGTGAAGGTTCTCGAAGAGCGCGGCGCCCTTGAATATTCGATCATCGTCGCCGCCACAGCTTCCGATCCGGCGCCGATGCAGTTCCTGGCGCCGTTCACCGGCGCCACCATGGGCGAATATTTCCGCGACAACGGCATGCATGCGCTGATCAGCTATGACGATCTGTCGAAGCAGGCCGTCGCCTATCGCCAGATGTCGCTCTTGCTGCGCCGCCCGCCGGGTCGCGAAGCCTATCCGGGCGACGTGTTCTACCTGCATTCGCGCCTGCTCGAGCGCGCCGCCAAGCTCAACGACGATCTGGGTGGCGGTTCGCTGACCGCGCTGCCGATCATCGAGACGCAGGCCAACGACGTGTCGGCCTACATCCCGACCAACGTGATCTCGATCACCGACGGCCAGATCTTCCTCGAAACCAACCTGTTCTTCCAGGGCATCCGTCCGGCGGTCAACGTCGGCCTGTCGGTGTCGCGCGTCGGTTCGTCGGCGCAAATCAAGGCGATGAAGCAGGTCGCCGGCTCGATCAAGGGCGAGCTCGCGCAGTACCGCGAAATGGCTGCGTTCGCGCAGTTCGGCTCCGATCTCGACGCCGCCACGCAGCGCCTGCTCAACCGCGGCTCGCGCCTGACCGAACTGTTGAAGCAGCCGCAGTTCTCGCCCCTCAAGGTCGAGGAGCAGGTCACGGTGATCTTCGCCGGCGTCAGCGGCTATCTCGACAAGCTGGCGCTGAACCAGGTCGGCAAGTTCGAGCACGGCCTGCTCAGCCATATGCGCTCGGCCGGCAAGGACGTGCTGGACGGCATCCGCAAGGAAAAGGCGCTGTCGGACGATCTGCGCGCCAAGCTGAAGGCCGAGATCGACGCCTTCGCCAAGACCTTCGCTTGAGAAGAAGCCGGACGCTCGGGATCAGGTTTGAAGCATGCCTTCATTAAAAGACCTTCGTAACCGTATCGCCTCGGTCAAGGCGACGCAGAAGATCACCAAGGCGATGCAGATGGTCGCCGCGGCGAAGCTGCGCCGCGCGCAGGAAGCAGCGGAGGCGGCGCGTCCCTATTCCGAGCGGATGGGTGCGGTGCTGGCCAATATCACGCAGGCGATCGGCGGCGGCGGCGATGCCCCGGCGCTGATGACCGGCACCGGCAAGGACGATGTGCATCTGCTCGTCGTCTGCACCGCCGAGCGCGGCCTGTGCGGCGGCTTCAACTCGCAGATCGCACGTCTGGCCCGCGACCATATCCGCCGGCTTCTGGCCGACGGCAAGCAGGTCAAGATCATCTGCGTCGGCAAGAAGGGTTTCGACATTCTGCGCCGAGACTATGCCTCGCTCATTATCGACCGCGTCGACCTGCGCGATGTCAAGAAGCTCGGCTTCGTCAATGCCGATGCCATCGCCCGTAAGATCATCCATCTGTTCGGCGAAGGCGGCTTCGATATCTGCACGCTGTTTTATTCGCAGTTCAAGTCGGTGATCAGCCAGATTCCGACCGCGCAGCAGATCATTCCTGCCGGCGTGGCTTCCGCTCCCGCCGAAGCGGCCGCCGGTGGCAATGCCGTCTACGAATACGAGCCGGAGCCGGGCGAGATCCTCACCGACCTCATTCCGCGCAACATCTCGGTCCAGGTCTTCCGCGCGCTGCTCGAAAACGCAGCCGGCGAGATGGGCGCCAAAATGAGCGCCATGGACAATGCAACGCGCAATGCCGGCGACATGATCAACAAACTGTCGATCACCTATAACCGCCAGCGGCAGGCGCAGATCACCAAGGAACTGATCGAAATCATTTCGGGCGCCGAAGCGCTCTAGGCGCGACCGCCAGGAGGTCATCGACCTTCTGATGGAGCGTGAGAAACAAAGGACGAGAAGGGTAAAGACGATGGCGAAAGCAGCGACCCCCGCGAAGACGGCCCCCAAGGCGGCCGCAAAGGCTCCGGCAGCAGCGGCGAAGGCCGCTCCGGCCAAGAAGGCGGCCGCGCCCGCCAAGGCCGCGGCTCCGGCAGTGAAGACGACGAGCGTTGCCGTCAAGAAGACCGGCGCCATCGGCAAGGTTCGCCAGGTCATCGGCGCCGTCGTCGACGTGCAGTTCGGTGATCATCTGCCGGCCATTTTGAACGCCATCGAAACCTCCAATGTCGGCAACCGCCTGGTGCTCGAAGTTGCCCAGCATCTGGGCGAAAACACCGTGCGCTGCATCGCCATGGATTCCACCGAAGGCCTGGTTCGCGGCCAGGACGTCTATGACACCGGCGCGCCGATCACCGTTCCGGTCGGCCCGGGCATGCTCGGCCGCATCATCAACGTCATCGGCGAGCCGGTCGACGAAGAAGGCCCGGTCGACGGCATCGAGATGCGCGCCATCCACCAGCCGGCGCCTACCTATGTCGAACAGTCGACGGAAGCGCAGATCCTGATCACCGGCATCAAGGTGCTCGACCTTCTGGCGCCC
This sequence comes from Mesorhizobium sp. M0317, assembly GCF_040321555.1. Lineage (NCBI taxonomy): Bacteria > Pseudomonadati > Pseudomonadota > Alphaproteobacteria > Hyphomicrobiales > Phyllobacteriaceae > Mesorhizobium > Mesorhizobium sp. M0317. The sequence goes on from NZ_JAMYRV010000005.1 coordinate 76,498, forward strand.
TACGCCCGCGGAGGCAAGATCGGCCTGTTCGGCGGCGCCGGCGTCGGCAAGACGGTTCTGATCCAGGAGCTGATCAACAACGTCGCCAAGGCGCATGGCGGCTTCTCAGTGTTCGCCGGCGTCGGCGAGCGCACCCGCGAGGGCAACGATCTTTATCACGAGTTCATCGAGTCCGGCGTCAACAAGAAGGGCGGCGGCGAAGGCTCCAAGGCGGCACTGGTCTATGGCCAGATGAACGAGCCGCCGGGCGCGCGTGCCCGCGTCGGCCTGACCGGCCTGACGGTCGCCGAATATTTCCGCGACCAGGGCCAGGACGTGCTGTTCTTCGTCGACAACATCTTCCGCTTCACGCAGGCCGGTTCTGAAGTGTCGGCGCTGCTCGGCCGTATTCCTTCGGCCGTGGGTTACCAGCCAACGCTGGCCACCGACATGGGTGCGCTGCAGGAACGCATCACCACAACGACCAAGGGTTCGATCACTTCGGTGCAGGCGATCTACGTGCCGGCCGACGATTTGACCGACCCGGCGCCTGCGACCTCGTTCGCCCACCTGGACGCGACGACCGTGCTCAACCGCGCGATCTCGGAAAAGGGCATCTACCCCGCCGTCGATCCGCTCGACTCGACCTCGCGCATGCTCGATCCGCTGGTCGTCGGCGAGGAGCACTATGCCGTCGCCCGCCAGGTGCAGTCGATCCTCCAGCGCTATAAGTCGCTGCAGGACATTATCGCCATCCTTGGCATGGATGAGCTGTCGGAAGAGGACAAGCAGACGGTGGCCCGCGCCCGCAAGATCGAGCGCTTCCTGTCGCAGCCGTTCTTCGTCGCCGAAGTGTTTACGGGTGCGCCGGGCAAGCTGGTCGACCTCGCCGACACAATCAAGGGCTTCAAGGGCCTCTGCAACGGCGACTACGATCACCTGCCGGAAGCCGCCTTCTACATGGTCGGCGGCATCGACGAAGCGGTCGAGAAGGCTCAGCGCCTGGCGGCTGAAGCAGCGTAATCAAGGCAATAGGGAGTAGTCAGTAGTCAGTAGTGAATAGCGGCCGGGTGATCAGGACAGCTGTCCTCTCCCTACTCCCTACTCACTATTCCCTACTCACTAAATTGACATGGCTGAAGCTTTCAAGTTCGAACTGGTCTCGCCGGAGCGCCTCCTGGTTTCCGAGCAGGTCGAGTCCGTCGTCATTCCAGGCGCCGAAGGTGAAATGACAGTCATGGCGCATCATGCGCCAGTCATGACCACGATCAAGCCGGGCGTCGTCACGCTGAAGACCGCCGGCGGCAAGGAAGAGCGCTATGTGGTGTTCGGCGGCTTTGCCGACATCGTCCCTGCCGGCTGCACGCTGCTCGCCGAATCGGCGGTCGCCGTCGGCGATATCGACCGCGCCGATCTCGCCCGCCGCATCCAGGAAGCCAAGGAAGACGCCGCCGACGCCAAGGACGACCAGAGCCGCAGCAAGGCGGAGCAGTTCCTTAGCCAGCTTACCACGCTCGAAGGCGCGCTGCTGCCGGCGTAAGCCGCAGAATGACTGGACGTGATCCGAGGGGTCATGGTCGGGCAAAGGTATGAAACAGGCCGGGCTTAAGCCCGGCTTTTTGTATCCGGGCGACGTCAGGTCACCTGGTCTTTCCCGGTATACCCAGTGCCGCGAGCGCGAGCGCCACCCCGCCTTGCAGGATATGCTCGCGATGAGCGGCAACCAGTTCGATCAGCGTCTGGCGGTCGGGGCTGCCGCTGGCGAAGCCGGCGAGGTCAAACACCGTCACCACCCGTTCCAGCGTCGGCTGCGCTCCGAGCGCCGCCAGTGCCGCGTCGAGCGGATCGGTAAAGTGGGCTTCCGGCAGGTCCTTGCCGCGCGCCTCGCAGGCGGCGATCCAGGCGGCGATCACCAGCGTCAGATGCTCCGGGACCAGGCCGGCCTGGATGCACTCGATGGCGGTAGCGACAATGCGCTGCGGCAATTTCTGGCTGCCGTCATTGGCGATCTGCGCGGTGCGGTGGACCAGCGCGGTGTTGGAGAAACGTTCGGCAAGTTCGGCCGTATAGGCTGACGTGTCGAGCCCGGCATCCCCAGGCAATGTCGGGATGGCCTCGGCCCAGAGCCGGTCGACGAACGCGCGGATCGCGGGATCCGCGAAGGCGCGGTCGACGGTGACGTGGCCGCTGAGCAGGCCGATATAGGCGATGCCCGAATGGGCGCCGTTGAGCAGCCGAAGCTTCATGTCCTCGAACGGCCGGACATCCTCGACCATGGTGACGCCGAATTTCTCCCAGGCCGGGCGGCCGGCTGGAAACCTGTTTTCGATCACCCATTGCCGGAACGGTTCGGTCATCACCGGCCAGGCGTCCTCGAGGCCGAGTTCGACCGCGATGCGCGCCCGGTCGGCATCGGTGGTTGCCGGCACGATGCGGTCGACCATGCTCGATGGGAATGCAACGTCATCGGCTATATGACCGGCGAGGGCAGCGTCGCCTGAAGCAGCAGCGCCGGCATCGCGCAGTTTTGCAAACCCGACCAGCAGCCGGTGCAGCGTGGCGCCATTGGCCGGCAGGTTGTCGCAGCAAAGCACGGTGAAGGGCGGCGTGCCGGCGGCCCGGCGTCGCACCAGCGCTTCCGCCAGGAATCCATGCGCTGTCCTGGGAGATCCGGGATTGCCCAGGTCGTGGACGATATCGGGATGGTTTTCGTCGAGGCTGCCGTCGGCGGCCCTGAGATAGGCCTTTTCGGTGATGGTCAGGGTGACGATGCGGGTGCGCGGGTCGGTCAGCGCGGCCAGCACCGCGCCGGGGTCTTCCGGCGCGACCAGCATCGACTGGATCGAGCCGATAATGTGCAGCGCTTCGCCATCGCTGCCGCGCACCGCCAGCGTGTAGAGCCCGTCCTGTGGCGTCAGCGCATCGCGCGTGTCGGGGCTGCGCAGCGAGACGCCGACAATGCCCCAGCCGGTCTCGCCGGCCGCTAGGCAGTCATCGACATAGGCGGCCTGATGGGCACGGTGGAAGGCTCCAACGCCGAGATGGACGATGCCTGGGGCGACACTGGCGCGATCATAGGGGGGGACCGCGACCGAGGTCGGCAAGGATTGCACTGTTGCGTTGGAAAGGCGTCTGCTGGTCATGGCGCGGCTTGTCGCTGGATGGTGTGCGGGGCGGGATCTGCTAGCGGCGTAACATCCGCTCTTCCGCCGCACAATGACCTGACGCCGGTTAAAAGTCATCATACAACAATCCAGTTTTTGTATGTTGACATTATTTCTTTCCAATCCTACCGATATCGCCCCTGGGAGGAACGACGTGGCGGGACTGACCGATCCGGATCTGCTTTTTGCCGCCGAAGGGCGCGCGCTGTCGATCGCGCGCGATCTCCATGCCGGCATCAAGGACCTGCCGATCATCAGCCCGCACGGCCACACCGATCCGCGTTGGTATGCGCTCAACGAGCCATTCCCCGATCCGGCGCAATTGCTGGTGGTGCCCGACCACTACATTGTCCGCATGCTGTTCAGCCAGGGCGTGCGGCTGGAAGATCTCGGCGTCCCGACCCTCGACGGCTCGCCGGTCGAGACCGATCCCAGGGCGATCTGGCGGCGCTTCGCCGAGCACTATTACCTCTTCCGCGGCACGCCGACGCGGTTGTGGCTCGACCATGTGCTCGAGCATCTGTTCGGCATCGAAGAGCCGCTCAACGCCGACACCGCTAGCCGCCATTACGACACCATCGCGGCGCTTTTGCAGCGCGACGATTATCGTCCACGCGCGCTGTTCGAACGCTTCAACATCGAGGTCATCGCGACGACCGAGGGCGCACTCGACGATCTCCAATGGCACAAGACGATCCGCGACAGCGGCTGGCAGGGCCGCGTCGTCACTGCCTACAGGCCGGATGCCGTCGTCGATCCCGACTTCGAAGGATTTTCTGCCAATCTCGATCGCCTGGGCGAGATCGCCGGCTGCGACACCGGCACATGGGCCGGCTATCTCGACGCGCATCGCCAGCGCCGCGCCTTCTTCAAAAGTTTCGGCGCAACCTCGTCGGATCACGGCCATCCGACGGCCGAGGCCGCCAATCTTTCCGATGCGGCGGCGGAAGAGCTGTTCAACCGCATCCGCCGCGGCTCGGACGACGAGCGCGAGCGCAAACTGTTTCGCGCCCAGATGCTGACCGAAATGGCCAAGATGAGCCGCGACGACGGGCTGGTCATGCAGATCCATCCCGGCTCATGGCGCAACCACTCGCCTGGTGTTTTCCAAAAATTCGGCCGCGACAAAGGCTTCGATATTCCGACCCGCACCGACTATGCCGCGGCGCTCAAACCCTTGCTCGACTGCGTCGGGCTGGAGCGCGACCTCTCCATCATTCTGTTCACGCTCGACGAGACCAGCTACGCGCGCGAACTGGCGCCGCTGGCCGGCGTCTATCCGGCGTTGAAGCTCGGGCCGGCCTGGTGGTTCCACGACAGTCCGGAAGGCATGCGCCGGTTCCGCGAGATGACCACCGAGACCGCCGGCTTCTACAACACCGTCGGCTTCAACGATGACACCCGTGCCTTTCCATCCATACCCGCCCGTCACGATGTGGCGCGCCGGGTTGACTGCGCCTTTCTCGCCCGTCTCGTCGCCGAGCACCGGCTGCGTGAGGACGAGGCGCATGAGCTGGCGCGGGAGCTTGCCTACACGCTTGCCAAGAAGGCGTACCGGCTGTGAGCCGGGCGCGTGGAATTTTAAAAGGGAGGAAGACAGTCATGTTGCATTTTTCAAAACTGGTGGCAGCCACATTCGCCTTCGGCTCGCTGATGATCGGCGTTGCCGGCGCCCAGACCGTACTGCGCTCGGCCGACACCCATCCGGACGGGTATCCGACTGTCGAGGCGGTCAAATATCTCGGCGAGCTCATCAAGGAGCGCACCGCCGGCCGCTATTCGGTCGAGGTCTATCATTCGGCGCAGCTCGGCGAGGAAAAGGACACGATCGAGCAGACGCAGACCGGTGTCATCGATCTGAACCGCGTCTCGATGGGTCCGTTCAACGGCATCGTGCCGGAAACCGCGGTGCCGTCGCTGCCCTACATGTTCCGTTCGGTCGAGCACATGCGCCATGTCATGGACGGGCCGATCGGCGACGAGATCCTCAAGGCCTTCGAGACGCATGATCTGGTCGGCCTTGCCTTCTACGATTCCGGCGCCCGTTCCTTCTACAACACCAAGAAGGACATCACCTCGATCGCCGATCTGAAAGGCATGAAGTTCCGCGTCATCCAGTCCGACGTGTTCGTCGATATGGTCAACGCGCTTGGCGCAAATGCCACGCCGATGGCGTATGGCGAGGTCTATTCGGCGCTCGAAACCGGTGTCATCGACGGCGCCGAGAACAACTGGCCCAGCTTCGAATCCGCCAAGCACTACGAAGTCGCCAAGCACTATACCGTCGACCAGCACCAGATCGTGCCGGAAGTGCTGGTGATGTCGAAATCGAGCTGGGACAGACTGACGCCGGAAGACCAGGCGATCGTCAAGCAGGCGGCCAAGGATAGCGTCGTCAAGATGCGCGAATTGTGGGACGCGCAGGAGAAGAAGTCGCGAGAGATCGTCGAGAAGGCCGGCGTCAAGGTCAGCGAGATCGACAAGCAGCCGCTGATCGATGCGATGAAGCCGGTCTACGACAAGTATCTGAAGACGCCGGAGCTCAAGGAGCTCGCGACGCGCATCCAGGCGACCAAGTGATTTTCTGGCGGGGCGGCATGGCGCCCCCCCGCCAATCGCTTTTAGGCGACGGAAAGACCGGGAGGATCGGATGACTGCGGGAACGGCCAGGAGCGGAGCGCCACCGCGCTTCAGTGCGGTGCTTTCGAAGATTTGCGACGGTGCGCTCTATCTCGCGGGCATCGGGATGGTCGCCATGACTGCGCTTGTTGCCTACCAGGTGTTTTCCCGCTTCGTGCTCAACGCGTCACCGAGCTGGACCGAAGTCACCGCCATCATGCTGATGAACTGGTTCATTTTCCTGGGCGCTGCCGTCGGCGTGCGCGAGAATTACCATATGGGCTTCGACGTGCTGCTCTATATCCTGCCCAAGGGCAGCAAATGGGCGCTGCGCACCCTGTCCGACCTGATCGCGTTGGGCTTCGGCTTCGGCATGGTCTGGTACGGCTGCAAGCTGGTCGGGCTGACCTGGCGGACCATCATCCCGGCGCTCGAGCTTCCCGGCGGTTTTGACTATCTGCCGCTGGTTGCCGGCGGCTTTCTGATCTGCCTGTTCTCGGCCGAACGCATCGTGCTGCGCTGGTCCGGCGCCGACATCGACAAGGATATCAATCTCGAAGAAGTTCCGGAAATGCCGGCCGTGCAGGAGGCCTAGATGGAACTCTGGATCCTGTTCGGCGTCTTCACGCTTTTGATGTTTGCCGGCACGCCGATCGCCTTTTGCCTGGGTGCGGCGTCCTTCGCCACCGTGCTTTATCTCGGCCTGCCGCCCCTGGTGGTGTTCCAGCAATTGAAGTCGGGCATGTCGGCGTTCTCGCTGATGGCGATCCCGTTCTTCATCTTTGCGGGCGATCTGATGGTGCGCGGCGGCATCGCGCAGCGCATCGTTTCCTTTGCCGGCTCGCTGGTCGGTCATGTCCGCGGTGGGCTCGGTCAGGTCAACATCATCGCCGCGACGTTGTTCGGCGGCATTTCCGGCTCGGCTGTGGCGGAAGCCGCTGCCGTCGGCGGGCTGATGATCCCGCAGATGAAAGCGCGCGGCTACGGCGCCGACTATGCCGTCAACGTCACCTCGATGGCGGCGCTGATCGCGCTGCTTCTGCCGCCGTCGCAGAACATGATCATCTATTCGATCGCCGGCGGCGGCAAGATTTCGATCGCCGACCTGTTCACCGCCGGTATCCTGCCTGGTCTGCTGTTCGCCGCTTCGCTGATGGTCACCGCCTATTTCGTCGCCCGCAGCCGCGGCTACCCGGTCGAGGCTTTTCCCGGCTTCTCGCGTGTCGGCCAGCTGGCGGTCATCGCCATCCCCGGACTTCTGCTCATCGGGATCATCTTCGGCGGCGTTCGCTCGGGCATTTTCACGGCGACGGAAAGCTCCTGCATCGCCATCATCTACGCTTTGCTGGTCACCGTCTTCGTCTACCGGTCGATGGCCTGGGGCGATTTCGTCCATGCCACAAAGGGCGCGGTGCGCACGACCTCGATGGTGCTGCTGATCATCGGCACGGCGGCCTCGTTCAGCTGGCTGATGGCCTATCTAAAAGTGCCGGTGCTGCTGATCGCAGGCATGAACGCCATCTCCACCGATCCGCTGGTGGTGCTGCTTCTGCTCAACGTCCTGATGCTGCTGCTCGGTACCTTCATGGACATGGGGCCGATGATCATCATCTGCACGCCGATCTTCCTGCCGCTGGTCACCCATTACGGCGTCGACCCCGTGCATTTCGGCGTCATCACCATCCTCAATCTCGGCATTGGGCTCAACACGCCACCGGTCGGCACGGTGCAGTTCGTCGCCTGTGCCGTCGGCAAGATTACGGTCTGGGAAGCGATGCGCTCGATCTGGCCGTTCTATGGCGCGGGCATCGTGGTCCTGGGGCTGGTCACCTATATTCCGGCGATTTCGCTCTGGTTGCCGAGCGTGTTCAAATAGGGCGTCTTCAAATAGACGTCTTCAAACAGGGGTGCGATATGGCATCGGATAGCGCTGTTGATCTCAGGGTCGAGAGAAAACCCAAACTGTCGGAGACCGTCGTCGCAGCGATCCGCAAGCAGCTGCAGGCGGGCGAGATCCTGCCCGGCTACAAATTGCCGACCGAAGGACAACTGACCGAGACCTTCGGCGTCAGCCGCACCGTCATCCGCGAAGCGCTGGCCAAGCTCGCCGCCGACGGGCTGGTCGAGGCGCGCCAGGGCGCAGGCGTGTTCGTCACCGAGCACATCTCAACGATGTTCGGCGCGCTCGCCGCCGACATGGGCAGCAAGGATTCCATCGCGCTCAATGTGCTCGAAGTGCGCCTGGCCGTCGAAATCGAATCGGCCGGGCTCGCCGCCATTCGCCGCAACGCCGCGCAGGAAGCGGCGATCCAGGAAGCCTTCTTCGAGTTCGAACGGCTGCTGCTCAACAGCGAGCCGACCGGCCCGGCCGATCTCGCGTTCCACCGTGCGATCGCCAGCGCCACCAACAACCCGTTCTATGTCGAGATGCTCGATGTGCTGGGCCGCCGCGCCATTCCTTGCGACGTGACCTCGCCCTGGTCGACGGAACTTGTGCAATCCGACAGCTATCAGCGCGGGCTGCAGCGCGAGCATCTGGTGATCCTGAATGCGATCACGTCAGGCGACGCCGAAGCCGCGCGCGAGGCGATGCGCACCCATCTCACCGCCAGCCAAGAGCGCTACCGCGAGCGGCTGCACGCCCGCCAGGTCTACTACGCCGACTCGGTCAAGGCGTCGGCAACCAAATAGCCATTCATTCAGCTGGAGCAGCAATGACTCAAAGTCACCCGCATACCGATTTCACCTCGCGTTTCGCCATCGACCCGGTCGCCGCTGCTTCCATGGGCACCGACGAACTGCGTCACAACTTCCATATTGACGACCTGTTCCAGCCGGGACGCGTCAGCCTGACCTACACCCACTATGACCGCATGATCGTCGGCGGCGCCGTGCCGGCGGCAGCGCCGCTGCCGCTGGAAGCGATCAAGCCGACGGGCACCAAGAATTTTCTCGACCGCCGCGAGCTGATCATCGTCAATATCGGCGGCGCCGGCTCGGTGACGGCAAATGGCGAGACCCACCAGTTGCAGGCGCGCGACATGCTCTATCTCGGCATGGGCAGCACCGACGTTTCGTTCGCATCGGCCGATGAGGGCGCACTGGCCAAATTCTATCTGCTCGGCGCGCCTGCGCATCACACCCATCCCAACCGGCTGATCCGCATTGGCGATGCCAAGCGCCTCGATCTCGGCAGCAAGGAAACCTGCAACGAACGCTCCATCTTCCAGTTCATCCATGCCGATGGCGTCAAGACCTGCCAACTGGTGGTCGGTATGACCCAACTGGCGCCGGGCTCGGTGTGGAACACCATGCCTTGCCATGTGCATGACCGGCGCATGGAGGCCTATCTCTATTTCGACCTGCCGGAGACGGCGCGCGTCTTCCATTTCATGGGCGAGCCGGACGAAACGCGGCATCTGGTGATGGCCAACGAGGAGGCGGTGCTGTCGCCGGGTTGGTCTATCCATTCCGGGGTCGGCACCTCGAACTATGCCTTCATCTGGGCGATGGCCGGCGACAATGTCGACTACACCGATGTCGACCCGGTGCCGCTGGGTGAATTGCGTTGAGCGGCCCTTCCTCCTTCAGCCTGGCCGGCAAGCGTATCCTGGTCACCGGCGCGAACACCGGCATCGGCCAAGGCATCGCCGTCTCGATCGCGCGCGCCGGCGGCACCGTCATAGGTGTCGGCCGCTCGGCGATGGACGACACGGAAAGACAAGTCACGGAAGCCGGTGGCCAGTTCGAGGCGGTGCGATGCGATCTCGCCGATCATGTTGCCGCCAAGGCCATGCTCGACCAGGTGTGGGAGAAGACCGGCCCGATCGACGGGCTGGTCAACAATGCCGGCATCATCCGCCGCGCCGATGCGGTCGATTTCTCCGAGGCCGACTGGGACGACGTCATCGACGTCAATCTGAAGACGCTGTTCTTTCTCAGCCAGGGTTTTGCCAGGCGCGTGCTGACCGACCCGAGGCGGCGCGGCAAGATCGTCAACATCGCCTCGGTGCTGAGTTTCCAGGGCGGCATCCGCGTCGCGTCCTATACCGCGTCGAAACATGGCGCGCTCGGCGTGACCCGGCTGCTCGCCTGCGAATGGGCGGCCAAGGACATCAACGTCAACGCCATTGCTCCCGGCTATATCGAAACCAACAACACCGAGGCTCTGCGCGCCGATCCCGACCGGAGTGCGGCTATATTGGCGCGCATCCCGGCCCGGCGCTGGGGCGGACCGGAAGACATAGGCGACGCCGCTGTCTTCCTGCTGGCCCCCGCATCCGACTATATGCACGGCGCCGTGATCCCGGTGGATGGCGGCTGGCTGGCGCGATGAGGAAACAGTCATGATCGAGCATAAGATTTTTGCCCAACCCGGCGAGAGCGCGTGGACGCCGACGCCGGACGGCAACAGACGCCGCGTTCTCGTCTCCACCGATGAGCTGATGATGGTCGAGTTCGGCTTCGACAAGGGGGGCGTCGGCGCACTGCATTCGCACCCGCATGTCCAGGCCAGCTATGTCGCCGAAGGCCGCTTTGAGGTGACCATCGACGGCCGCATCGAAACAATCGAGACCGGCGGCAGCTTCATCGTGCCGTCCAATCTGGTGCACGGCGTCAAGGCGCTGGAGGCCGGGCGCCTGGTCGACAGCTTTACCCCGCACCGCGCCGATTTCCTGGCCTGAACCTTTTTCGGCAATTCCAGAAACAGGAAACCCGCGCCTACTGGGGAGGCGCGGGCTGTTGCCTGTGCGCTCGTGGCGCAGCGGTACTCGAAACATCGCCGCAGGGTTGGACGGTGCCGCAACATGGTGAAGATAGGTTTAACGATGCCAACCAGGTCGATCGCCGGTGGGGTGTTGCTGCTGCTTGTTGTGGTCACGCAGGGGCTGCGCTAATCGTTCTGTCCCGCCGCTGCTTCGGGCGGCCGATCGAAACATCAGTGATGCAGATATCGACGACGAGCGTGCCGACGCACGATCCCAAACGGCGCGTCCTCAAGGACGTGTTCGGCTTCGACGATTTCCGTCCCGGACAGGCCGCGGTGATGGAGGCGCTGCTTGCCGGCCGTCATGTGCTGGCCGTCATGCCGACGGGTGCCGGCAAGTCGCTCTGCTATCAGGTCCCGGCGCTGGTCAAGGGCGGGCTGACCATCGTCGTTTCACCGCTGGTGGCGCTGATGCAGGACCAGGTTGCCGCACTGCGCCTTGCCGGCGTCGCCGCCGATACGATCAACTCCTCGATCGACCGTGACGCCAATGTCGCGGCATGGCGCCGCGTTGCGTCCGGGCAGACGCGGCTGCTCTACCTCGCGCCGGAACGGCTGATGACCGAGCGGATGCTGGATGCGCTTGCCAGGCTCGATGTCAGCCTGATCGCCATCGACGAGGCGCATTGCATTTCGCAGTGGGGGCCGGCGTTCCGGCGCGAATATGAAGACCTGTCGCAGCTGCGTGGCATCTTTCCCGACGTACCGATCATTGCGGTGACGGCGACGGCGGACGAGACGACGCGGGCAGACATCGAGAGACGGCTGTTTGGCGGGCGTGTCGAAACGCAGGTGCTTGGCTTCGACCGGCCCAACATCAAGCTTGCCATCGAGCCCAAGCAGGACAGCAAGCGGCAGTTGTTCAATTTCATCGGGCGCCATCAGGGGCGCAGCGGCATCGTCTATTGCCTGTCGCGCAAGAAGACCGAAGAGATGGCGGCGTTTCTCGAAAAGAACGGCGTGACCGCGCTCGCCTATCACGCCGGGATGAGCAAGGAGGCGCGCGATGCGAATCAAAACGCCTTCATGACGCTGTCGGGCGTCGTCATGGTGGCGACCATCGCCTTCGGCATGGGCATCGACAAACCCGACGTCGCCTATGTCTTCCACACCGACCTGCCGGGCAGCCTCGAAGCCTATTACCAGGAAATCGGCCGCGCCGGTCGTGACGGGCGGGCGGCGGAGGCGCATATGCTTTACGGGCTCGGCGACATCCGCATGCGCCGCATGTTCATCGACGACGAGGACGCCGCTGTCGAGCACAAGCGCCGTTCGCATGGCCGGCTCGAGACGCTGATCGGCTATTGCGAGACGGCCGAGTGCCGCCGCCAGGTGCTGCTCGGTTATTTCGGTGAAGAGGCGGTCCCTTGCGGCAATTGCGACAATTGCCTGGAACAGGCGCCGCGCGCCGACGGCACCGCCGAGGCGCGCCTCATCCTGGCGGCGGTGGCGCAGAGCGGCGAGCGCTTCGGCGCCGGCCATGTCATCGACATCCTGATCGGCCACGAGACTGAAAAGATCGCGGCAAGGGGGCATCACAGGCTGGCAGCCTTCGGCAATGGCGCCCCGCACAAGAAGGATTTTTGGCAATCTATGATTCGCCAGCTGGTCGCGAACGGTTTCCTGATGCCGGACCCGGCCGGCCATGGCGGGTTGGCCATCGCGGACAAGGGCCACGCACTCGGCCGGGGCGAGGTGCCGTTCCAGTATCGGGTCGAGATGCGCACGCGCGCCGCGCGCCGCGCGGCTCGTGCCGGGCAGAGCCCCCAGAGCGAAAATGTCGATGCGTCGCTGCTCGCGGCGCTCAAGACGGTGCGGCTGCGGCTGGCCAAGGAACGCCAAGTGCCAGCCTATGTGGTGTTTTCGGATCGTACACTGATCGACATGGCCGAGCGTCGTCCGCAAGACCTCGACGATTTCGCCGGGGTCAACGGCGTAGGTGCGGCCAAGCTCAAGGAGTTCGGCAAGGTTTTTCTGAGCGCCATTGCCGAACATCAAGCTGGCGGGTGACTACGCGTTGCGGCTCGCCTGCATCCGATCTGGCAAATGGATTTCGGCGATCAATCCGCCGCCGCTTCGGTTTTTCAGCTCCAGCCTGCCTTCGATAGCAAGCGACAATTGATAGGCGATTGCCAGGCCTAATCCGGCGCCTCCGCTGCCCCGGTTTCGCGATTGCTCGAGGCGGAAGAACGGTTGCAGGACCGCTTCGAGCTGGTCTTGCGGAATGCCGGGGCCGCGATCGAGCACACTTATGACGACGTGGTCTCCAAGCCCTTTTGCCGCCAGGACTTCCGCCTTGCCGGCAAACTTCAGCGCATTGTCGACGAGGTTGGTGAGGATGCGCCGCAGCGCTTGCGGGCGCGTCACCACCGCGGCATCGATTTCCGCACCGGCCGACACGGCCTTGCCGGTGTCCTGGTAGTCGTACACCAGGCTTTCGACGAAGGAGCCGAGGTCGATCCGCGACGGCTTTTCGAGGCTGCCGCGGGCACTGCGGGCATAGGCCACGCCCTCATGCACGAGGTTCTCGATCTCGGCCAGATCGTGCATCAGCTTCTCTTTCCCCGGCGTCTCGTCCGACAGTTCGGCGCGCAGCTTCATGCGCGTGATCGGCGTCTGCAGATCATGGGAGATCGCGGCAAGGATCTGCATGCGCTCTTCGAGGTGCTCGGCAATGCGCTCGCGCATCGAATTGAAGGCGGTCGCCGCATGCGCGACTTCCAGAGGCCCTGATTCGCTCAAGCGCGGCGTGGGCTTACCCGGATCGAGTGTGTCGGCGGCGTTGGCCAGATCGACCAGCGGACGGATGACCAGACGGACGGCGAACCAGCTGCACAGCACGAGCAAAAGCAGCTGCGCCACCAGCACATAGGGCAGCCATCGCGCCAGCGGCATCAGCGAGGGGTGGACATCGATGGTCAGCGGTGCGCCATCGCTTAGCGTCAAATGCGCCTGAAGACGGTTTCCGTCAGCGGGAATGGCCTCGACCCTCACTAGGAAACGCGGGCCGGCTGCAGCGCTTATGGTCGCGCCTATCAACGGGCCTCTGCCGGTCAGCTCGGGCACGCCCGGCACTCCCGGTCCCAACACATAGCGATAGGTGTTCCGGTCGAGCAGCGGCAGCCATTGCGCCCGTTCCGCCGCGGGAACGCGGTCGAGGATGGCGATCGCAGCCTTCACATCCCTGTCCAGCGTATCGGTCATGATCGTCTGGGCCGAGGCGAAGCGCTCTGCGATCAGGAGCACAAAGGAAAGACCCTGCGCCACGATCAGGCCGGCGAGCAGGATCAGGAACAGCCGGGAGCGCAATGTGCGCGGCCAGGGCCGGAAGCGCTGCAATGTCGCCATCTGGCTCAACCCGGCTCGCTGATTTCGACAGGCATCGACAGCACATAGCCTTGGCTGCGAACCGTCTTGATGTAGGCCGGTTCGCGCGCATCGTCGCGCAGGCGCTGGCGCAGGCGGCTGACCAGCAGGTCGATGGAGCGGTCGAAGATCTCCGCTTCGCGCCCCTGCGTCAGGTTGAGCAGCTGGTCGCGGTTCAGGACACGCTGCGGATGGTCGACGAAGACGCAGAGCAGCCGGTATTCGGCGCCGCTGAGTGCGATCGCGGTGCCATCCTCGTCGAGAAGGTGACGTGCCACCGTGTCGAGACGCCACGCACCGAATTTCAGCAGACGCCCGGTCTCCGTCACCTGGAGATTTGGCGGCAGCATGCGGGTTCGCCGCAGCACCGCGTTGATGCGGGCCAGAAGCTCGCGCGCGGCGAAAGGTTTCACCAGATAGTCATCCGCGCCCAGCTCCAGGCCGATGATCCGGTCTGTTTCGTCGTTGCGGGCGGTCAGCATCAGGATAGGCGTTGCCTTGTGCTTGCCGGCGCGCAATTGCCGGCACAGAACGAGGCCGTCATCGCCGGGCATCATCACATCGAGGATGATGAGGTCGACGGAATCAGTATCGAGGAAGGCGCGCATCTGCCGGCCGTCCGGCACGGCGGTGGCGCGCAGGCCGTTCTTCTTGAGGTAGCCCGAGACCAGCTCGCGGATTTCGCGATCGTCATCGACGATCAGGATGTGATCGACATGATCCATCGTGGATGCTTCCTGTCTTCTTCGCCTGATGTCACCTGTACATTTTCCCTGGGGAAAGTGCATCAAGCGCCGCCGGCAGTGTATCCGCGAGACGCGATAAGCTGCCGGCTGCGATGCCGTTGTTTTTGCCAGTTGGCTAGACCAGCTCGATGGTGACGCCGATATTACCACGCGTGGCCTTGGAGTAGGGGCAAGTCTGATGCGCCCCTTCCACCACAGCGCGGGCAGTCTCCCGATCCACACCGGGAAGGCTGACATTGAGACGAGCCTGGAGCAGATAGCCACCCTCCGATGTCGCGAGGTCGACTTCGGCATCGACGGCGACATCGGACGGCAAGGCGACATTCATCTTGCGTGCCGCCAGGCCCATGGCGCCGATGAAGCAGGCCGACCAGCCGGCGGCAAACAGCTGCTCCGGATTGGTGCCGGCGCCGGTACCGGGCGGTGAAAGCTTGATGTCGAGGTGGCCGTCCGAGCTGCGGGATGCACCGTCGCGGCCGCCCGTGGTGTGGGTCTTGCCGGTGTAGAGAACTTTTTCGATCGTGGTCATGGGGATCATTTCCTTGAGGGAGGATAGCGTTGCGTCGAAGGCCAGGAGGCCCGCGATATCCGCATAAGAGGCGCACGACGTATCCCGAATGTGTGCTGATCGGCTGGAAATGTATCTCAGTGTGTCCGGGTGCCGGATTGCTACTTCAGCTTTCAATTTCGGCGCATGGGAACACATGCGAGATACACCGGGGCCATCCTTTCCAGCCGGTATCAAATCAGTAGGAGAAACCATGACCGACGAAATCAACCACGACCGCCGCCGCTTCTTCGGTACGGCGGCCCTAACCCTCGCCGCCGCCGGCCTGGCCGGCTCGGCCGGCGCACTGGCCAGTACGGCAAAGGCGGCGACCCTGCCCACGCCGGGGGCGAATACGACCTTCGCCGCGCTGAAGCAGATCAAGGCCGGCGTCCTCGATATCGGCTATGCCGAGGCTGGTCCGGCCGATGGGTCGCCGGTCATTCTCCTGCATGGCTGGCCCTATGATATCTACGCCTTTGTCGAAGTCGCGCCGCTGCTGGCGTCGGCGGGCTACCGGGTGATCGTGCCCTATCTTCGCGGCTATGGCACGACGCGCTTCCTGTCAGCTGAAACGATGCGAAACGGCCAGCAATCGGTGGTCGCCCAGGACATTGTAGCCCTGATGGATGTGCTCGGTATCCCCAAGGCTATCCTTGCCGGTTTCGACTGGGGCGCGCGTTGCGCCTGCATCATTGCGGCGCTGTGGCCGGAGCGTGCAAAGGCGCTGGTCTCGGTGAGCGGCTATCTCGTCAGCAACATCAAGACCGGCAAGGTGCCGCTGCCGCCGAGCGCCGAGCATGACTGGTGGTACCAGTTCTATTTCGCCACCGAGCGCGGCGCGGCCGGCTACGACAAATACCGGCATGATTTCGCCAAGCTGATCTGGCAGACGGCGTCACCGAAATGGAATTTTGACGACACCACTTTCGACCGCAGCGCCGCGGCCTTCGACAATCCTGACCATGTCGCCATCGTCATTCACAATTACCGCTGGCGCGGCGGGCTGGCGGCGGGCGATCCGCAATATAATGAGCTCGAAAACCGGCTTGCCGCTGGCCCCATCATTGGCGTGCCGACAATCACGCTGGAGGGCGACGCCAATGGCGCGCCGCACCTTAACCCAAAGGCCTATCGCAACAAGTTCTCGGGCAAATATGAGCATCGGACGATCGCGGGCGGCATCGGCCACAATCTGCCGCAGGAAGCGCCGCAGGCTTTCGCCCAGGCCGTCATCGACGTCGACAGCTAT
Source organism: Mesorhizobium sp. M0317 (assembly GCF_040321555.1). Taxonomy (NCBI): domain Bacteria; kingdom Pseudomonadati; phylum Pseudomonadota; class Alphaproteobacteria; order Hyphomicrobiales; family Phyllobacteriaceae; genus Mesorhizobium; species Mesorhizobium sp. M0317. The sequence continues at coordinate 92,939 of NZ_JAMYRV010000005.1, forward strand.
TGATCCTGTCGCTGGAAACGAAACGGGCGGCCAGTGGCCGTCCGTTTGTGGGAAGACACGAAGCGCCTCCTAGACAGTTCTGGTGAAGGGTTTCACAGAGGCGGCCGTAGATACAGCTAATATGCCCGAATTCAGCGAAGGCAATAGACCGCCATTCGTATTGCGTTCGCTGAGCTTCGGGCGACGTTTACAGCTTGCATGAAACGAACGGGGCGCGCCGAATTTTCGGCGCCCGTCTGGCTATGGGAGCAGGGCATGGACGAGAACCATCTGGCGATGTCGTTCACCGAGTTTCGTTCGCGCTACAGCCTCTAAGGGCAAGGTAATCAAGGCGATCGGATCGCCGCCTCAGGCGGCATCGCGTTCGGCCTGCGCAGTCAGGTCCGGCTCCCGGCGGCTGTATTGGCGCGGCGAACAGCCCATGACGCGCTTGAATGCCGTGCTGAATGCGCTTTCGGATTCGTAGCCGAGCGCCAGCGCGATGACGGAAACCGGATCGCCGGAATGCATCAGCCTGTCGCCGGCCAGCATCATGCGCCAGCGCGTCAGATAATCCAGGGGTGAGGCCCCGACCGTCTGCTTGAATCTGAGCGCAAAAGTCGATCGCGACATGCCGGCGCGCCCCGCCAGTTGCTGCAATGTCCAGCCATGCGCCGGGTCCTCGTGCATGGCGCCGATCGCCGCGCCGATCTGCCTGTCGGTCAGCGCGAACAGCCAGCCGACATTGCCTTGCGCCGTCATATGCAGGCGCAAGGCCTCGATCAGGATCATGTGGGCGAGGTGCTCGACGATGAGAAAGCCGCCGGGACGCCGCTGGCGCAATTCCTGCATCATCCGCTCCACCGGCCAGCGCAGCGCCGAATGGTCGCTCTCGGCGCGGATGTGGACGATGGGCGGCAGCATCCGCAACAGGATGCCGGCATGGTCGCCGGACAGCGTGAAGCGACTGCTGACGAGGAGGAAATCGCCGCCGCCATTATGGACAGTGATGCCGCCGGTGCGTGCCGGTGAAAAGATCGTTCGGGCATCGACCGTCGTCAGGCCGAGATCGCTGGCAAGCCGGAAAGGGCGGCCGCGCGGCAACAGGAAACAGTCGCCCACGTCCAGCCGCACCGCGTCAGGGACGCCCTCGACCGACAGCCAGCATCGGCCGGACACCACGGCGCCGCATTTGATGGCGGCCTGCTGGTCAGGAAACTGGATCGCCCAGTCGCCACCGGTTTCCAGCCCAGCCGACAGGTAATTGCGCGGCTTCAGTAGCGACAGCACGTCTGACAGCGGATCCATGAGCGTTCTCGGACGATTGCGAAGATATCTCGGATTTTACAGTATAGATCGTATGATCGCAACCTTCTATCTCCTTCGGCAACGGGCTGCCTGTACGGCCTTCGCCGAAAACCAAGGAGAAATGATCATGCGTGTGTTCGTTACCGGGGCTACCGGTTTTGTCGGTTCGGCTGTTGTGCGGGAATTGCTCGGGGCGGGCCATCAGGTGCTTGGCCTCGCGCGGTCGGAAGCAGGTGCGGAGTCGATCGTGGCCGCGGGCGCCGAGGCGCATCGCGGCGATATCGAGGATTTCGAGAGCCTGCGCAGCGGCGCTGCCCAATCGGATGGCGTCATCCACACGGCCTTCAACCACGACTTTTCGAGATTCGCCGCCAGTTGCGCAGTTGACCAGCGCGCCATCGAAACGCTCGGCGCGGCGCTCGAGGGTTCCGAGCGGCCGCTGCTTGTCACCTCCGGACTCGCCGGTTTTGCTCAGGGAAGGCCGGCAACCGAAGACGACAAACCTGCGCCTCCATCGCTCTCCATGCCGCGCGCTTCGGAAGCAACGGCCGTGGCGCTCGCAGCGCGCGGGGTGCGCGCATCGACGGTGCGGCTGGCGCCGACCGTCCATGGCGAGGGCGATCACGGTTTCGTGCCGATGCTGATTGCCATTGCGCGTGAAAAGGGCGTCTCGGCCTATGTCGGCGACGGCGCAAATCGCTGGGCGGCGGTGCACCGGTTCGACGCCGCCACCCTGTACAGGCTGGCGCTGGAGAAGGGGGCGGGCGGCGTCAGCTATCATGCGGTTGCCGAACAGGGCGTGGCGAGCAAAGAGATCGCCGAGATCATCGGCCGCCGGCTCGGCCTGCCGGTCGTTTCCATAGGCCCTGAGGACGCGGCTGCGCATTTCGGCTTTCTCGGGCATTTCATCGGCAGGGACTTGTCGGCGTCAAGTGAGCAGACCCGCACTGCGCTGGGATGGCAGCCGACCGGGCCGGGGCTCATCGCCGATCTCGATCGTGCCCGCTATTTCGAGGCCTGATCAGGCCGGCCAGTCGCGTTGCATTGCACGACCGACAGCCTGGCGATCAGCGGCAGTGCCAGCAACACGGCCAGACGCAGCCCGCCGAGCGGGCAGCACCGTCGTGCTGCTGGAACCGCCGCCACATGTGTATGGCGGCAAGCACAACGAACACGGCGTAGAGGCCGCCCGCCGCCGGGACGACCTGCTCGCCCGTCGCCGGAAAGCCGGCGAAGGCATGGCCTCGTCATGGCAGACCTACCTTGTTACGGGGATGCGCGCGCGATTCCCGCGCCTAGTTAGAAATCGCCCTTCCTCACCTTGCCGTAAACGATATTCCGGTTCGAGCCATAGTAGACTTTCGCGTCGAAAGGACTCCCGCCGAGGGCGGCATTGATGATGTCCCACATATCGTCGGCCGAACGTAGGATGAGCGGCCAATCCATGAAAGTCTCCATGTAACCATCCGTCGTTATCTCGTCGCTGAAATTGGCAAACAGGAATTCGCCACCGGGCTTGACGAGTTCCATGGCTCTTTGAAGCAGGCGGACGCCGATGGCACGCGGCAGGTAATCGTAAAGCCCCGATGCGTAGACGAGATCGAATGTGCCAAGGGCGTAGGCGCGGCGCAGGATGCCGCGTACGGAACCCTGGACTGCCTCGACTGCCGTGCCGGCAAAGTCGTGGTTCACCGTGGCTACGCTGACGGGGTCCTGATCCAGGCCGATCCAACGCTGCAGTTTATGCCTGGCCAACGCGTCGGAGCGTTCGGCTTCCCTGAGGTGGCCGCAGGCAATCGCCAGCACCTCAGCCTTTTCCACACTGCTGGCCGTCTCGTCCACGGTCCTGGCCAGAATATCCCGCCGCTCGCGCCCCGCCACCGAACTGGCAGCTTCACTGGTGTACGCATAGATTTGCCGACCAAGTAAGGTCGACGAGGCCACGATCTCGTCGGCGATCGGATGCTTGTAGTAAATATCCAGCAGGCCTGCATCGCCCGAATACCCGCGCGGTTTTTCGACCGACCACCGCGTGAACGGGTCCTGGAGCAAATATTCCGCGACCCGATGCTGCTGAGCCAAAGGAACGAGTTTCTGCCAAACCGCGGTAGCAACCTGCCGGCGGAGCTTGTGGAGTCGCCCCGCCAAACGATGGACGACGGGGGCGGCCGGTTTGTTTCGCGCAAAGGCTTGATGAGCAAGGTCCAGTATCAGGGCGAGCTGGGCCGTGCTGTCCCTCAACTCGTCGGAGTCAGCTGCCTCTTCGGAGGTCGCAACATGTTTCTTCATCAGCCTGGTGGTGACCAGGCTGTATTGGTCGAGCTGCAGTTTTGGCTTGATAGGCATGCCGTTTACTCTCCGGTTTACCGCCCCGGTCCCCGGCCGACAGCATAGGTGCGCCGCCGACCAATGCTAACAATTTTAATAAAATTTTAGTAAAATTTTAATCAATGGAACGGCCATCAATCCTGCAAACTGGCTAAATCCGAACCGCCCGTTTACCCTCGGTTAGCGACATCTGACTTTTCCTGCGGACAGGGGCGTCTTCATTCCCCGACCGCAGGCGACGTCGGCTGTCGCATTCGCTACTGCAGATCGCGGAGGAGCGTTGCGATGCAACTGAGCGAGGACGTTGCCCACAAGGTGGCGGCAGCGATTGGACGTCCGCGGTGGCATTCCGCCGATCCGGAACTGCTGGCGCTGTTCCTGCAGAAGGATGCCGATGAGAATCGCAGTCTCGTGCGATGGGGTATTGCGGCTGCTGTATTCAGCTATGTGGCCTATGGCCTCTTCGATTGGTTTCTTTTTCCGGATATCGCCGGCCGGCTTGTTTTGACCCGCGTTACGCTAGGGATCACTTCCCTGGCGCTTGTCGAATTTGTCGCCCGACGGGGCTTTGCCCTTGCCACCTTGCACCTTGTAGCAGCGCTGGCGATTGTATCCGGTGCCCTTGGGTGGCTCGTCTCCGCTGTTGGAACAGAGCATCAGGATGCCCTCTCCCATTTCATGGTTTTTGGCACCGTGTTCATCCTGGGTGCGAATCTGTTCTTCAACTTCCGTTTTTGGCTTTCAGCCCTTGCCTCCGCGACGGTCGCCGCAAGCTTTGTGTACGCCGCGATGTTCTCCCTTCAGGCCGACATCGCCGGCCGGGTCGTGTTGTCGGCCTATTTCGTGAACTGCCTCGTCTTGTCGCTTTATCTTTCCTGGCGGCTGAGCCTGGAGCGGTACCAGACTTTCCTGCACGCGCTTCGGGCACAATTCCAGGAGCAGGCTGCTATCAAGAAGGGGCAAAAGCTAACTGAAATCGCCGACACCGATCCGCTCACGGGAATGAAGAACCGCAGGGCGATCATTCGAGAATTCTCGGAGCTGCGCGAAGACTGGGCCGCGGACGACGACGAGATAGGCCTCATTCTGATCGACGTCGACTACTTCAAAAGGTTCAATGACGGACTTGGTCATCAGGCCGGCGACGATTGCCTGATCAAACTCGCCCATGTCCTTTCCGAGATGGCGGCTGCCAACAACGCCATCGCGGCCCGCTATGGCGGAGAAGAATTCGTCATTCTCTGCAAGGTCACCGGGCGGGCTCACCTTCATGAGATAACGAAGAAATTCTGTCGCGCTGTAGAGGATTTGGATATCTATCACCCTGATCGGGGCGACAAGCTCAACATCGTCACGATCAGTGCCGGAGCGTCGTTGACGCGCGCCGATCAGAGCATAGAGCTTAGAATCCTGCTGCAGGAAGCTGACCGCGCGCTCTACGCGTCCAAGTTTGCCGGTCGGGCTACGTTCACGATTTACGACCCGCATGCCACCAGCCAGGATCGCTCCGGCGAAAATCTTTCAGAACTGCTGAAGGTGGCAGTTTCCAACCAGCTCGTTTCCGTCGCTTACCAGCCAATTCGCGAGCTGGCGTCGGGACGCGTGCTGGGCCACGAGAGTCTGATGCGGGTATGCGACTTCGACGGCACCATGATCAGTCCGTCCGTATTCATACCCGTTGCCGAGCAGACCGGAGCGATCGTGGAACTGGGTACGTGGCTGATCGATCGAGCCTGCGGTGACATGGCGGAATATGGATTGGGCTCGGTCGTGACGGTGAACGTCTCCGTTCTTCAGCTCAAGGCTCCCAACTTTTCACTCCGGATCACCGAGATCCTTGGCAGGCACGGCCTTGCGCCCCAGAAACTGGCCATCGAAATCACCGAAGGCAGTGACATCTTTCTGGAGGCGCAAGCGGTAAGAAACGTGGAGCGGTTGCGAAAACTCGGCGTTCAGATCTGGCTGGACGACTTCGGAACGGGATTTGCCGGCCTGACATGGCTCCGCCGCTTCAAATTCGACGTGGTCAAGATCGATCGCAGCTTCCTCCACGATTGCCAGACCTCTCGCGGCTTGAGCCTGTTGCGGGACATGGTCGGGCTGCTTCGCAATCTCGGCCATGTCGTGCTCGCCGAGGGCGTCGAAACGGAGGAGCAGTACATATTGCTGCAGCGCCTGGGGGTAAATTTGATGCAGGGCTTCCTCACCGGGCATCCAGTCCCGATCGAAGAGGTAAACCAAATGAGGCAAGGCCTTGTTGCCTAGCGGCAGCCCCTTCGCTGAAGCTTCGGAGGGCATCCTGCTTCGTTCCGGTCCCCCTACGCTACTTCGTAGCTTCGGGCGACACTCCTACGCCCAGATGCGGTTCCGGGTGGCCTGCCACCCGAAGCCCGCAGGGCGTAGGGTGGCGGAGAGGGAGGGATTCGAACCCCCGATGGGCTTGCACCCATGCCGCATTTCGAGTGCGGTGCATTCGACCACTCTGCCACCTCTCCGCGGTCATGGTCGGCCGTTGCCGGCGCGGCGCACTAGATAACGGCTGGGCGGGCAGGTTACAAGGCCAAATCCGCGGGGGAATTCAGCTTCCTGTGCGGGCTCTGTCTGGAGGGCTGCGTTGCGGCCACGTCGGCAGATGGGGCCAACCGGTCCTCGACCGGAGAGATCGGGGGCGGCAAGGAGGCGGCGTGGCCAAGGATTCCGCCCGTTTGCCTTGACTCGTACCGAACCTTCGGTTAGGGGAAGCGCGCAATCGGCGTGGAGGGTTCTTCCACGCCGCTTGTTTTTCGAACCCGCAGACTGACAAAAGACGGCCGAACCGCGTGACGCGGCTCATCGAGGCCGACCGAACAGCGAAAGGCAAAAAATGTTCGCAGTCATTAAAACGGGCGGTAAGCAGTATCGCGTTGCCGCCAACGATCTCCTGAAGATCGAGAAGCTCGAAGCCAATGTCGGCGATATCGTCGAAATCGGCAGCGTCCTCGCCCATGGCGAAGGCGAAAATGTCACCTTCGGCGCCCCGTTCGTCGATGGCGCTCTGGTCACGGCGGAAGTCGTCGAGCAGGGCAAGAACCGCACCGTCATCGCTTTCAAGAAGCGCCGCCGGCAGAATTCGCGCCGCAAGATCGGCCACCGCCAGCTTCTGACCACCGTGCGGATCGCCGAGATCCTGCTGGGTGGCGCCAAGCCTTCCAAGAAGGCCGCAGCCAAGGTGGAAGCCAAGGAAGTCAAGGCTGACGTAGCGCCCGAGGCGAAGGCTGAGGCCGCGCCGAAGGAAGCCAAGGCGAAGAAGGAAGCCAAAGCCGAGGCTGCTCCGAAGGATGAAGCCAAGACGGAGACCGCCGTCGCCGCGCCGCTGTTCAAGGCGCCGAAGGGCGAGCCGGACGATTTGGCCGTGATCAAGGGCATCGGCCCGGTTGCCGCCGGCCAGCTGCACGAGCAGGGCATCACCACCTTCGCCCAGCTTGCCAAGCTGTCGGACAAGGACGTGGCCAAGATCGACGCGCACATGCCCTTCAGCACCGACCAGATCAACGACTGGCGCGAGCAGGCCAAGGAACTGGCGAAGAAGTAAAACGAACCGGCGACAAGGTCGCCGGATCGGACTTGAAACGGAACGCGAACGCGTTCATAAGACCATTCAAGCGCCCCAGGGCGCATCGGAGTTAGTTAGATGGCACACAAGAAAGCTGGCGGCTCGTCGCGCAACGGTCGCGACTCGCATTCCAAGCGTCTGGGCGTGAAGAAGTTCGGCGGCGAAGCCGTCATCCCGGGCAACATCATCATCCGTCAACGCGGCACCACCTGGCATCCCGGCGTCAATGTCGGCATGGGCACGGACCACACCCTTTTTGCGCTCGAGACCGGCGCAGTCACCTTCAACAAAAAAGCCAACGGCCGAACCTACGTATCGGTCAACCCGATTACCAAAGCCGCGGAGTAGCCGGTTCCGCACTATAAAACCGGCGCCCATCTCGGGAACCGGTGTCTGGCCAAACCAGTGAATGGAGCCAGGAAAAGGATCAGGGGAGATGGGTTTTCCATCTCCCCTTTTTTCTTGCCTGGAGGACGTCGAATGGTTGCCGAAGCGGAAGACACCGAAGACGAAAGTTACGCGATAGATTGCCCGGTGCTGGCCACGGAGCGGCTGGTGATGCGCGCCCCGTGTGAAGCCGACATCGCGCAACTGGTCGAGCTTGCCGGCAACCGTCACGTCGCCGAGATGCTGGCCCGCATGCCGCACCCCTATGGCGAGGCCGAGGCACGCGCCTTCCTGGCCATGACCAGGTCGCGCCGGGCCGGCATCGCCTACGCCCTGACGCTCGCCGGCACCGACATTTTCGTCGGCTGCGCCGGCCTCAACATGACCGATCGCGGGCTGGAACTCGGCTACTGGATCGGCGAGCTCTATTGGAAGCGCGGCTATGCGACGGAGGCCGCGCATGCGTTGGTCGACCTCGCCTTCCAACGGACGTCGATCCAGGTGCTGCAGGCTTCGACGCGGGTGATCAATCCGGCCTCGCGCCGCGTCATCCACAAATGCGGCTTCCAGTATGCCGGCCAGGGCATGCTGAACTCGATCGTCGCCGGCCAGGTGCCGGTCGAGCGGTACCGGCTGGACAGAAAGACCTGGATCAGTCTTCGAAACTGGGTGCATTTCTAGGTGTTTTGATATTCAGGTGAGGCCGGCCTGCAAACGCGGGTTTATGCGCTTCCGGTGCACGTACTTAAGTACGCTCCGCTCCGGTTCTCGAAAACCAGTGTTTTCGGCTCGGCCTGACCTGAATCTCAACACACCTAGCGCGTGCCTCCAAACGACAGGTTTGGCAACGTTGGTTGTGGATCGGACTCAACTCAGCCCATCTCGACCCAAATCGGGAGATGGTCCGAACCGACCGCTTGACGGTCGACCCACAGGCGCTTCAGCGATCCGGCGAGCGAGGCCGAGGTGAAGATGTAGTCTATGCGCTTGTGGCGGCTTGTGTCTTCGGGTCGCGTGGGATCGACCCAGGTGACGACGTCTGGTGTGTTCAGGCGCTGGGCGACGTCGACGGCGAGATCGGCGGTCAGCGGCATACCGAATTCATGGTCCGGGCGGCCGACGAGTTCGACATATTCGGGCGAGCCGGGCAGCATGTTGAAGTCGCCCATGACGATGAAGGCTTCGGGATAGGGCAGGTCCGGCAGGCCGATCTCGGGAATGCCGGAGAGGCCGCCGCCCTCGAAGGCATAGTTCAACAGGCGCTGGCGCAGGAACCGGATCTGGCTGGCGCGTTCAACCGGACTGCGATGGTCGAGATGCGTGGAATAGAAGCGGATGAAGCCGAGCGGGGTCTCGACCAGCGCCTCGAGCGCGCCGCGCTGGAAGTTCATCGCCTCAAGGCTGCGGCTGCGCGGCAAAAGCAGATTGCGCGACAGATGGATCGGCGTCTTCGACAGCACCATGTTGCCGAGCTGGAAAGTGGTGGTGATGGCGCGGCCGGCCTCCAGGCGCGAGCCTACATTGACCTCGAAATTGCTGCCGTAGGCGGCAAAATATTGGGGCAGCGCCTCGCCGATCTCGGCGACCATGTCGCGGTTGCCGTTCCTCGGATTGTTGCGGGTCACTTCCTGCAGCGCGATCACGTCGGCGCCGCGAACCGCCGCGGTGATGCGGCCGAGATCGTAGCGGCCATCCAGACCGATACCGTACTGGATGTTGTAGCTTACAACCTTCATTCCCGCGCCCCTCAAGCTCCGTCCGCGAACACTGCTACCGCGTCCCCGGCAAAAGGGCATCCGGCGCTTTAGTCGCAAAACGGCCTCGCCCTTGGCCGCGCCTTGGTTTAGAGCAAGGCGCAAGATCTAAAGCAAAGCCGCAAGGCCAACAGAAACTGCGTAGTCCAATGAAATTTCTCGATCAAGCCAAGGTTTATATCCGCTCCGGCGACGGTGGCGCCGGCTCTGTGTCGTTCCGGCGCGAAAAATTCATCGAGTTCGGCGGCCCGGATGGCGGCGACGGTGGCCGCGGCGGCGATGTCTGGCTGGAAGCGGTCAATGGGCTGAACACGCTGATCGACTATCGCTACCAGCAGCACTTCAAGGCCAAGACCGGTGTCCACGGCATGGGCCGCAACATGACCGGCGCCAAGGGCGCCGATGTGACGCTCAAGGTGCCGGCCGGAACCCAGGTGTTTGCCGAGGACAATGAGACGCTGATCTGCGACCTGACCGTGGTCGGCCAGCGCTTCCTGCTGGCCAAGGGCGGCAATGGCGGTTTCGGCAACCAGCATTTCAAGACCTCGACCAACCAGGCGCCTCGCCGCGCCAATCCGGGCCAGCCCGGCGAAGAGATGAATGTCTGGCTGCGGCTGAAGCTGATTGCCGACGCCGGCCTGGTCGGGCTGCCAAATGCCGGCAAGTCGACTTTTCTGGCAACCGTCACCGCAGCCAAGCCAAAGATCGCCGACTACCCCTTCACCACGCTGCATCCAGGTCTCGGCGTTGCCCGCATCGATGCGCGCGAATTCGTCATCGCCGACATTCCGGGCCTCATCGAGGGCGCGCATGAGGGTGTCGGCATCGGCGACCGGTTCCTCGGCCATGTCGAGCGCACGCGTGTGCTTTTGCACCTGGTCTCGGCGCAGGAGGAAAATCCTGGAAAGGCCTACAAGACCGTGCGCGCCGAGCTGGATGCCTATGGCAATGGGCTGATCGAGAAGGTCGAGATCGTGGCGCTGAGCCAGGTCGATATCCTCGACGCCGATGAGCGCAAGAAGAAGGTTGCGTCGCTCAAACGCGCTGCCGGCCGCGCGCCGATGCTGCTGTCGGCGGCCACCGGCGAGGGCGTCGAAGCGGTGCTGCGGGCGCTGATGGCGGTTGTCGGCGAAGCGCGCGACAGGGCTGACGCTCCCGTCGAGACCCGCTGGGACCGATAGCGATGACGGCGCAGTCGCTGACAAAATACCGGCGCATCACGGTCAAGATCGGTTCGGCCTTGCTGGTCGACCGCACCAGCGGCCTGAAGCGCGACTGGCTTGCCTCGCTTGCTGAGGATATTGCGGTGCTCGCCAATGGCGGCGCCGAGATCCTGGTCGTATCGTCCGGCGCCATTGCGCTCGGCCGCACCATTCTCGGTCTCGGCAAACGGGCGCTGAAGCTGGAAGAAAGCCAGGCGGCTGCGGCCGTCGGCCAGATCGCGCTGGCCGGCGCGTGGTCGGATGCGCTGGGCAAGGGTTCGCTGAAATCGGGCCAGATCCTGCTGACGCTGGGCGACACCGAAGAGCGCCGCCGCTATCTGAATGCCCGCGCGACGATCTCGACGCTGCTCAAGATGAAGGCGGTGCCGGTCATCAATGAGAACGACACGGTGGCGACCTCCGAAATCCGCTATGGCGACAATGACCGGCTGGCGGCCCGGGTGGCGACGATGATGGGCGCCGACCTGCTTGTGCTGCTCTCCGACATTGACGGGCTCTATACGGCGCCGCCGGCGCGCGATCCCGATGCGAAATTCATTCCGGTGGTCGACCGCATCACGCCCGATATCGAGGCGATGGCGGGGGCGGCCGCTTCCGAACTGTCGCGCGGCGGCATGCGCACCAAGCTCGATGCCGGCAAGATCGCCACCGCCGCCGGCACCGCCATGATCATCACCTCGGGCACAAGGCTGTCGCCACTGATGGCGATCGAGCGTGGCGAGCGCGCCACCTTCTTCAGGCCGAGCGCCAATCCGGTGAAGGGCTACAAGAGCTGGATCGCCGGCCAGCTCGAACCGGCGGGGCGGCTCACCGTCGATGCCGGCGCCATCGGTGCGCTGCTGTCCGGCAAATCTTTGCTGCCGGCCGGCGTCAGGCTGGTCAGCGGCAATTTCTCGCGCGGCGACACGGTGGCGATCCTGTCGCCGGAAGGGCGCGAGATCGCGCGCGGGCTTGTTGCCTACGATGCCGCCGATGCCGTAAGGATCGCAGGCCTGAAGACCGCCGAGATCGAAACCGTGCTCGGCTACGAGGCGCGCTCGGCGATGATCCACCGCGACGATCTGGTGGTGAGCGATCCGGGTGACCAGATACGGGCTGCCGGCCAGGTATGGGCCGGGGGCGAGGTAAGCGGAGGATGAGACATGCTGAAGTTGCATGAACAATCCGGGGATGACACCGTCGCGCTGATGGCTGATATCGGCCGCCGCGCCCGCGCGGCCGCCCGACCGTTGGCGATTGCGACCGCCGCCGCCAAGGATGCCGCACTTCTCGCCATGGCCGACGCGATCATCGCGCGCCAGCAGCAGATTCTCGATGCCAACGCCATCGATGTCTCTAACGGACACGAATCGGGCTTGTCCGGCTCCTTCATGGACCGGTTGAAGCTCGATCCGGCGCGCACCCGTGCCATGGCGGATGGCATCCGTGAAATCGCCGAGCTCAGGGACCCGGTCGGCGATGTGATCGCGGCCTGGGATCGCCCCAACGGCCTGCAGATCGAGCGCGTGCGCACGCCGCTCGGCGTTGTCGGCGTCATTTATGAAAGCCGGCCGAATGTGACGGCGGATGCCGGCGCGCTCTGCCTCAAGGCCGGCAATCCGGTGATCCTGCGCGGCGGCTCGGACTCGCTCAATTCGTCCGCCGCCATTCATGCCTGCCTGGTCGAGGGGCTGAAGGCCGCCGGCCTGCCGGAAGACGCCATTCAGCTGGTGCCGACCACCGACCGCGCCGCCGTCGGCGAGATGCTGAAGGGGCTTTCCGGCAATCTCGACGTCATCATTCCGCGGGGCGGCAAGAGCCTGGTCGGGCGCGTCCAGAGCGAGGCGCGGGTGCCGGTCTTTGCCCATCTTGAAGGCATCTGCCATCTCTACATCGACCGCTCGGCCGATCTCGACATGGCGGTCAGGATCGCCGTCAACGCCAAGATGCGGCGCACCGGTGTCTGTGGCGCTGCAGAGACTTTGCTGGTCGACCGCGCGGTGGCCTCCACACATCTGGTGCCGATCCTCGACGCGCTACGCGCCGCCGGCTGCGAGATCCATGCCGATCAGGAAGTGATGAAGCTGTTCTTCGACGCCAAGCCGGCGACCGATGCCGACTGGATGACCGAATATCTCGAGGCCATCATCGCGGTAAAGCTGGTAGACGGAATTGCCGGTGCCATCGACCATATCGAGACGTTCTCCTCACACCACACCGAGGCGATCATCGCCGAGGATACCAAAGCGGTCGAGCGGTTCTTCAACGAGATCGACTCGGCGATCCTTTTGCACAATGCCTCGACGCAGTTCGCCGATGGCGGCGAATTCGGCATGGGAGCCGAGATCGGCATCGCCACCGGCAAGATGCACGCGCGCGGACCGGTTGGTGTCGAGCAGCTGACCTCGTTCAAATACCGCGTGCGCGGGTCGGGACAGGTGAGGCCTTGAATCATTCGCGTCAGGGCTTGAGGCATTGAGCCCAGACACCCCCCTCTGTCCTGCCGGACATCTCCCCCGCAAGGGGGGAGATCAGGTTTTTCTTCCGCTTTCGCCAATCACTAACGTTGCAAGAAAAGTGCCTTTGCCGAAGCTGCTGATCTCCCCCCTTGCGGGGGAGATGCCCGGTGGGGCAGAGGGGGGTGCCTAGCACCATGCTGTCGTCCCTTCAGCCCGCCATCCCCTCGCACTACCTCCGTATGCCGCATGCCGAGAAAGGCCTCGCCGTCGGTCTGTTCGGCGGATCGTTCAACCCGCCGCATGCCGGCCATGCGCTGGTGGCGGAAATTGCCTTGCGGCGCCTCGCGCTCGACCAATTGTGGTGGATAGTGACGCCTGGCAATCCGCTGAAGAGCACCAGGGAACTGGCGCCGCTGAGCGACCGGCTGCTCCAGTCGGAGCAGATCGCCAAGAACCCGAAGATCAAGGTCACCGCCTTCGAGGCGGCGTATCATATTCGCTTCACCGCCGACACGCTGGCGCTGGTCAAGGCACGCAATCCCGGCGTCGACTTCGTCTGGATCATGGGCGCCGACTCACTCCGCGATTTCCACCGTTGGCAGCGCTGGCGCCAGATCGTCATGACCTTCCCCATCGCGGTCATCGACCGCCCGGGCGCGACGCTGTCCTTCCTGTCCTCGGTCGTGGCCAAGACCTTCGACTATGCCCGCGTCGACGAGGGTGACGCGCCCCGGCTCGCCCGCATGAAGGCGCCGGCCTGGACTTTTATTCACGGCCCGCGTTCGTCGCTGTCATCGAGTGCTATTCGCCAGCAAGCCAAGGGGTAACTCCGTAAGACCAGATCGCCGATGTCGCTTTTACGGCGGCCTTTCGCGATTGGCTGGGCGATGCTGCGCTGGATATGGCCACTTCAGTGAACCAGACCGATATCGGCCCCAATCATGGCGCCCCGCCGGCGCCCGTGATCGCCATTGCCAGCGTAATCGTGTCGATGGCGCTGATCGCGGTCGGCAACGGGTTGATGTTCGCCTATATCCCGGTCCGGCTTGGCGTCGAGCGCTTCGATCCGACCTGGGCCGGGCTGATCATCACCGGCCTGTCTGCCGGCGGACTTGCCGGCTGTATCCTGACCGGGCCGCTGGTGCGCCGCGTCGGGCACGCCCGCGCCTTCATGGTGCTGTCGGCGCTGATAGCGCTGTCGAATGCTGCCATTGGCGCCGGCACCTACCCGCTGCTGTGGATCGCGGCGCGCGCGCTTTACGGTTTTGCAATATGCGGCCTGTTCATCGTCGCCCAGAGCTGGCTCAACGATGCCGTCGCAAACGCCATTCGCGGCCGGGTGATGGCGGTGTTTTACGTCGCCTATGTCGCCGGACTTGGCGTCGGCTATGCCCTGCTGGCGGCGGTCGACATCGCGACGGCGCAGGCGCCGCTGATCGGCATTGCCTTCACCGCAGTGTCGATCCTGCCGGTCGGCATGACGCGGTTGGCTCAACCGCCGCCACCTCGCGCAGCCTCCGTGGCGCTTGGCCGCGCCTGGCGGATCTCGCCGGTCGGCGTGGCCGGCATGCTGGCCGTCGGCGGTCTGTCGATGGCGATCGCCGGGTTCGCACCGATCCATGCCACGGCCAAAGGCTATAGCCAGGCCGATGTGGCGCTGCTTTTGTCGGCGATGCCCGTCGGCACGCTGATCCTGCAGATACCGCTCGGCTGGATTTCCGACCGTACCGATCGCCGTTACGTGCTGGCCGGCGCTGCGGCACTGGCCATCGTCGCCGGTATTCTGGCCATCGGCTTCGACCGCGGCGCGCTGATGGTGCTCGTGGTGATCTACATCGTCTGGGACGGCGCCTCGGAATCGATCTATTCGCTGGCCAGCGCGCATGCCGCCGACCGCGCCGGCAAGGACGACATGGTGGCGCTGTCGAGTTCGTTGCTGTTTGCCTGGTCGCTGTCGGGGTTCATCGTGCCGGGTATCGTGACGGCCCTGTCGGCTGTCTATGGCACGCAGGCCTTCATTTATGTGGCCATCGTCATCGCCACTGTCTTCTGCCTGTTCGTGCTGTGGCGAGTGGCCACCACGCGCGCCGTCCCCGCTACGGAGACCAGCAGTTTCGCGCCGATGTCGGCGCAGGCGCCGCTGCCGGTGGAGCTCGCCTACGCCCCGGAAGATAAGCGCTGAACGGTTTCACAGCTCCTACTGCCTGGTGGCGGCAGTTTCCTGTCGAGCCTCCGGCGGAGGTGCGGGAACCGAAATGGCTTCGGCGTCGAACGCCTGCTTGACGCGTTTGGTGAGATCGATCTGGGTGGCGAAGAAATCCGCCGCCGTGGTCCAGTAGCGCAAGGTGATGGCGACGCTGGCATCGCCCACCGTGGCGACGAAGGCGATCGGCGCCGGCTCTCGCTTGACGCGGCGCTCGCCGCCGGCAACGCCCAGCATGGTTTTCTGCGCCAGGTCGATGTCGTTCCAGGAGCCGATGCTCAGCGTGATGTCTCCGCGGCGCACACCGTTGCGGGTAAAATTGCGCACCGGCTGGTTCCACAGCGTCGAATTGGGCGCCAGCACATAGACGCCGTCTGTCGTGCGGAGCTTGGTGGCGAACAGGCCGATTTCCTCGACGGTGCCGGAAATGGCGCCGACCTCGACATATTCGCCGATGCGGAATGGCCTGAGCGCCAGAAGCATGATGCCTGCGGCGATGTTCTGCAGCGTGCCTTGCAGCGCCAGGCCGATTGCCAGCCCGATGGCGCCGATGGCGGCGATGATCGAGGCCGTCTGAACGCCGAACTGGCCGAGCACCATGATGACCACCAGGATCAGGATGGCGTAGCGCACGATCTTCGAGAAGAAATGGCGCAGCGTCGCGTCGAAACCATGGATATGGCCGAGGCCGGCTGAGATCGATCGTTCTGCGAGCCCGGCGACGAGATAGCCGACGACCAGCAGGATGATGGCGCCGATGGCGGAGAAGGAATAGGAAACGATCAGTGTGCTGAGTTGCGCAAGGCCAGCCTGCACGGTGAGCAGCGTGTTCTGGGGGTCGATTGGCATCAGGAAAATCCGTTTGGGGGGTGTGTCGATAACCCCTGCCGCGGCCATGGGTTCCGATTTTTCTCAAGGCTCCGGAACCGGAAGTCGTGCACTGCGTTCGCGGTGGCAGGGCCTCCCGTCTTGAAACTGCAAGGGAACTCTGCCTATCTATAGGGTGTCACCTGATTTCGTGGGTGATTTGGTTGTTCTTGCTGCGAAAGGAAATACACTGAGAACAGCATTGCGGAAGAAGGCTGACATCATGCCTTCGCCGGCCAGGATCAGCGTAGATGACGCCGTGTCCCGTGCCATCAAGACAGTCCTTGCCAGTCTGGAAGACTCCAAGGCCGAAAATATTGTCTCAATCGACATTCAGCGGAAATCGAGCCTCGGCGACTATATGGTCATCGCGTCGGGCCGGTCGCACCGTCATGTCTCGGCTGTCGCCGACCACCTGCTCAAGGCGCTCAAGGATGCCGGTCTCGGCACGGCGCGCGTCGAGGGGCTGTCCGGCGCCGACTGGGTCCTGATCGATTCAGGCGACATCATCGTCCATGTCTTCCGCCCAGAAGTCCGCGAATTCTACAATCTTGAAAAGATGTGGCAGGCGCCGGACCTCGAGGAAGAGACCTTGCACTGAGCTTCGTCTCATGTCGTAACCATCCTGGGTGCGACATGGATTGAAAGCTCGCCGAGGCAGGGATGAAGATAGCAGTTCATGCCGTGGGCCGGATGAAGGCCGGCCCCGAGAGAGAGCTCGCCGACCGCTATTTCGAGCGTTTCGCCAAGAGCGGCCCGGCGATCGGGTTCGAATTCTCTGGTGTCGCCGAGATCGCCGAGGGACGAGCCCAGAACGCCAATGAGCGCCGCCGCGAGGAAGGCCAGAAGCTGCAGGCACAGCTGCAGCCGGGCACGGCGCTGTTCCTGCTCGACGAACGCGGCAAAAACCTGTCCTCAGACGATTTCGCCAGCCGTATCGGCCAGCTGCGCGACGGCGGACGCAAGGCGTTGGTCATCGCCATTGGCGGCGCCGACGGGCACGACCAGTCGATTCGCGATCAGGCTGAGCTGATGGTCTCGTTCGGCGCGGCGACCTGGCCGCACCAACTGGTGCGTGTCATGCTGGGCGAGCAGCTCTATCGGGCGGCAACGATTCTTTCGGGACATCCCTACCACCGTTCGTAAATCAGTGGGTCGAGGGTCAATCGTCCGGATTTCCGCCCCAATGCGCGGCTGTTTTGTGCTAGGCTTCGGTTCGATCATGGTTGATGGTTCGTTAACGAAGCCACGCATAGAGTCGGGCTTCAATGGCTGACAACGGGAAATCACGAACGGGCTTCCGGCACGCGCGCTGCGGCATCGCTGCAGCGGTGGTTTTGCTGTCGCTCGGGCTTGCGCGGGCCGAAAACACGCTGGACGTGGCGCCCGACCCCGATCTGAGCCGTGCCGAATATGAGAAGGTGTCGGCCGAGATCACGCTGTCGTCCGAACGGCTGGCCAAGCTCGCCGCCGACATTGCTTCGGTCAAGAAGGACCATGCCTCGATCACCGCGGCGCTTATCCAGTCGGCGATGACCGAGCAGAAGCTCGGCCAGGACATCGAGGATATCGGCGCCAGGCTCGAAGGACTGAAGGGCGAGGAACAGAAGATCCGTGTCTCGCTGGCGGCGCGGCGCGACGTGCTGGCCGAGGTGCTGGGCGCGCTGCAGCGCATGGGGCTCAATCCGCCGCCGGCGATCCTGGTCAAGCCGGAAGACGCACTGTCGTCGGTGCGCAGCGCCATCCTGCTCGGCGCAGTGGTGCCCGAACTGCGCCAGCAGACCGACAAATTGCTGGCCGACCTCAGGGAACAGACCCGGGTGACGGCCTCGATCGAGGCCGAGCGGACGCGGCTGACGGCGGCGGTCGGCGAGCAGACGGCGGAAAAGAAACGCCTCTCCATGCTGCTCGAAGCCAAGCGGAAGCTCGAGGCGGACACCTGGACGGCGATGGCCGCTGAAAAGGAGCGGTCCCAGACGCTTGCGGCCAAGGCCGGCAGCCTGAAAGAGCTGATCGCTTCGCTTGAAGCCGACAAGAGCCGCAAGGCGGCGGATGCCGTCAAGGCAGGCGAGCAGAAAGCGGCCGACAGCGATAAGCCCGACGCCGATAACGCCGATGCAGGCACAACCGCGTCGACGGAACTGGCTTCGCTGCCCGTGCCGGAAGGCAACCGCCTCACCGCCGCCGCGCCGTTTTCGGCACTTCAGGGACAGGTCTCGCTGCCGGTCACCGGCAAGATCAAGCTGCGTTTCGGGGCCGATGACGGTAACGGCGCGGTGATGCTTGGCGACATGGTTGCGACACAATCGGGAGCCATCGTCACGGCACCAGCGGACGGAAATGTGCTTTATGCGGGGCCTTTTCGCTCTTATGGTCAACTCTTGATCCTCAATGCGGGAGACGGCTATCATGTCGTCCTGGCGGGGATGAGCAGAATCAGCGTCGCGTCTGGCCAGTCGGTGCTCGCAGGAGAGCCGGTCGGCGCGATGGGAGAGGCCCGGGTGGCAAGCACCTCGGCCTCGAAGAATGGAAATGCCACGCCGGAACTCTATGTCGAGTTCCGCAAGGATGGAAAACCCGTCGATCCGACCCCATGGTGGGCGGACCGCTTCTCTGGAAGGACGTGAAATGATGCGGAAACTGTCGCTTCTTATTGCCGGTGCGCTGATGGGCGCGTCAGCGATGAGCCTGGTCTATGGCGCGCCCGGGTCGACGGCGAACGCTGCAGGCTCCGAGACCTATAAGCAACTGGCGATCTTCGGCGACATCTTCGAGCGCGTACGGGCGCAGTATGTGACGCCGCCGGACGACAAGTCGCTGGTCGAAAACGCCATCAATGGCATGCTCACCTCGCTCGATCCGCACTCCTCCTACATGAATGCCGAGCAGGCGCAGGACATGCGTGTGCAGACCAAGGGTGAGTTCGGCGGCCTCGGCATCGAGGTCACCATGGAGAACGATCTGGTCAAGGTGATCACGCCGATCGACGACACCCCGGCTGCCAAGGCAGGCGTGCTGGCCGGCGACTATATCGCCAAGATCGACGGCCAAGAGGTTCGCGGCCTGACGCTCAACGATGCGGTCGAAAAGATGCGCGGCCTGGTCAACACGCCGATCAAGCTGACCATCCTGCGCCAAGGCGCCGACAAGCCGATCGAGCTGACGGTGGTGCGCGATATCATCAAGGTCAAGGCGGTCAAGTTCCGGGTCGAGAACGACATCGGCTACATGAAGATCACCTCCTTCACCGAAAAGACCTATGACGACCTCGAGAACGCCATCGACACGATCAAGAAGCAGGTGCCGAACGACAAGCTCAAGGGCTATGTGCTCGATCTCAGGCTCAACCCGGGCGGCCTGCTCGACCAGGCGGTGAGCGTGTCCGACGCCTTCCTCGACCGTGGCGAGATCGTCTCGACCCGCGGCCGCGACCCGAAGGACGTCACACGCTTCGACGCCAAGGCAGGCGACGACATCGGCGCCAAGCCGCTGATCGTGCTCGTCAATGGCGGTTCGGCCAGCGCCTCCGAGATCGTCGCCGGCGCGCTGCAGGATCTGCGCCGCGCCACAGTGGTCGGCACGCAGTCGTTCGGCAAGGGCTCGGTGCAGACCATCATCCCGCTTGGCGAGAACGGCGCGCTGCGCCTGACGACGGCGCTCTATTACACGCCGTCCGGCAAGTCGATCCAGGGCAAGGGCATCACGCCCGATATCAAGGTCGACCAGCCGCTGCCGCCCGAACTGCAGGGCAGGGACCTGACGCGCGGCGAATCGGACCTCAAGGGCCATATCAAGGGCGCCGACGAGAGCGATACCGGCTCGGGCTCGGCTGCCTATGTGCCGCCGGATCCGAAGGACGATCTGCAGCTGATCTATGCCGAACAGCTGCTGCGCGGCCAAAAGACCGATCCGGCATTCCCGCCGAATCCGGAGAAGGCAGTGCTTAACCAGTGAATCGACTGGTAGCTCTGGCTGCCCAATCGAAGCGATGCAATGCTGCCGGGACCGTGAGGTTCCGGCAGTTTGATTCGGGGGCAGCTGGGCGCTGTGCCTCAAAAGGCGCAGGGGACGCGCCGTCAGTTTTGGATCTGCGCATGGCGAAGATTTCGCTGATCACGCGCCGGGGGATGCGGCTTGGCTGACGTCGGCAAGGACATCGAACGCCCGCTCGGACAGACCGTCCGACCGCGTGCCGCGTCGCGCGGGATCAGCGCTGGCGCCGTCGCGGCGATGCTGGTCGTGCTGGCCGCGGTCGGCATCTCCGGCGCGATCGCGCTGCGCGAGAAGCCGTTCCGCAAACCGGAAGCAATCGCGGTCTCGACGCCGAGGGTGACGGCGGCGGCCGAGCCCGCGGCCGCAGCGCCCACTGCTCAAGCGACGGCGGCAGCGCCGAAGGCGGAAACGCCCAAGGCCAGCGGTCCGCAGATCATCCATGTGCAAACCCAGGAGGGTGACGGCCCGCCCAATGCAGCCATTGTCATCCATGACCCGTCGACGATCGGCCAGAACCTGAAGATCGCGCATATCCCCGACAGGGCGCTGATCGAGGCCAGCGACACCGGCCCGCTGCCGGTTCGCGCCGCTGACGGCCGGCGGCCGTTCGATGTCTATGCGCGGCCGTGGTCGGGTTCGCGTGGCGCTCGAGTGGCAATCGTCATCGGCGGGCTTGCCGTGTCGCAGACCGGCACGCAGGCCGCGATGGCCAAGCTGCCGGCCGAAGTGACGCTGGCTTTTGCGCCGCAAGGCAACAGCATCGGCCGCTGGATGCAGGCGGCACGGCAGAGCGGGCATGAGGTGGTCATGCAGGTGCCGCTCGAACCGTTCGACTATCCCAACGTCAATCCCGGCCGCAACACGCTGACAGTGGCGGCAAGCCCGGACGACAATCTGAAGAATCTGCGCTGGGCGCTGTCGCGGACCACCAACTATACCGGCGTCATGAACTATATGGGGGCGCGCTTTTCGGCCGACGCGACAGCGATGGGGCCGTTCATGGCCGAGCTTGGCAAGCGCGGCCTTGCCTATGTCGATGACGGCTCGTCCGCGCGGAGCCTGGCGTCCGATCTCGCCTTGAAGGACGGTGTGCCGTTCGTCGCCGGCGATACGGCAATCGACGCCGTGCAGGACCGCGGCGCCATCCTGAAAAAGCTCGACGCGCTGGAAGCGACCGCGCGTGCCAAAGGCTCCGCCGTCGGCATCGGCTCGGCCTTCGACCTCACCGTCGATACCGTGGCGTCCTGGGTGGTCGAAGCAAAAAAGCGCGGCATCGAGATCGTGCCGATCTCGGCGGTGGCCATCGACCCGGAAAAAGGCTGATCATGACGAAGAAACCTGTCGACCCCGAGACGCTGCCTTACCGCCCTTGCGTAGGACTGATGATCCTCAATGGCGACGGGCTGGTCTGGGTCGGGCACCGCATCGCCGAACCGGACAGCGAATTTGCCGGGACCACGCAGCTCTGGCAGATGCCGCAAGGCGGCATCGACGAGGGCGAGGAGCCGCTGCAGGCGGCCGGGCGCGAGCTCTATGAAGAGACCGGCATGCGCTCGGTCACGCTGCTGGCCGAGGCGCCGCACTGGATCAACTACGACCTGCCGCCCGATCTGGTCGGCATCGCCCTCAAGGGCCGCTATCGCGGCCAGACGCAGAAATGGTTCGCCTACCGCTTTCACGGCGAGACCAGAGAGATCCAAATCAATCCGCCGCCGGGCGGCCACACCGCCGAATTCGATGAATGGGCATGGCGGCCGATGCAGGACCTGCCCGATCTGATCGTGCCGTTCAAACGGAAGGTCTATGAGGATGTGGTGGCGGCGTTCCGTCATCTAGCCTAGCTGATGTGACGGTTCGCACGGCACCTGATTCGTGCTTTATTGATCGGGACACCCGCAGCCACGAGACCCATATGAACGACGCCGGGCAATGGCCTCTTAGCGCAGCGTCTGGGCTGCCCCTCACCTGCCTGCCGGCTTTCGTCACACGAAAAGCCAAGCAGTTGGCTTTTCGTCCGCCTTACGCGGACCGCTCCTCAACTCCCCGTATAGGGCCGGGGAGAAATATCCGGCAGGACAATGAGGGGCAGCGCCGACTTCAGCGGGTCTGCAATGCATAAAGCCAAAGATACGATCAGCGAAGCGGCGGCCGGCGCCATTCTCACCATCGATCTCGGCGCGGTCAGGGAGAATTACCGGCGGCTCAAGGCAAAGCTCGGCGGCGTACGCTGCGCCGGCGTCGTCAAGGCCGACGGTTACGGGCTCGGCGCGCGGCAAGTGGCGGCGGCACTGGTTGCCGAAGGCTGCGACAGCTTCTTTGTCGCTCATCTCACCGAGGGTGTCGCGCTGCGCGACGCACTCGGACCGAAGCTGGAAATCCATGTGCTGAACGGCCTGCCGCCGGGCTCGGAACCCGAAGCGGTGGCCGCCGACCTTGTTCCCGTCATCAACAGCACCGGGCAACTGAAGGCGTGGAGCGAGGCAGGCCAAAAGGCCGGCCGCAAGCTCAAGGCCGCCATCCAGGTCGACAGCGGCATGTCGCGGCTGGGCATGGCGCCGGCAGAGGTCGAGGCGCTTTCGGCCGATGCTTTCGCCGGCGTCGATGTCGTCCTCGTCATGAGCCATCTGGCCCGCGCCGACGAACCGACCAATGCGGCCAATGACGCGCAACTTCGGGAATTCGAACGGCTGCGCAAAATGCTGCCCAGGGCGCCGGCGTCGCTCGACAATTCCTCCGGCATCTTTCTTGGGCCGCGCTATCAGTACGACCTCGCGCGTCCGGGCGCTGCGCTCTACGGCATCAATCCGACACCTGATGAGGCGAACCCGATGCTGCCGGTGGTGCGGCTCGAGGCAAAGATTATCCAGACACGCGGCATCGATAAGGGCGCGGGCGTCGGCTACGGACATGCGTTTCTGGCCAGTGGTCCCTTGCGAGCGGCCACGATCTCGCTCGGCTATGCCGATGGCTGGCACCGGCGCGCGGCTTCGGCTGCCTGGCTCAACGGCGTGCGGCTGCCCTTTGTCGGGCGGGTGTCGATGGATTCGATCATCCTCGACATCTCGGCCCTGCCGGCCGGCCGGCTGCGAGAGGGCGACCTTGTCGAACTCCTGGGTCCCTCGCAGAGCGTCGATGACGCCGCTGGTCATGCCGGCACGATCGGTTATGAAATCCTGACCAGTCTCGGACCTCGCTTCCACCGGCGCTATGTCAACGAATAGAGCCGCGACACGCCGCCCCTTGGCGGACGCCGCAGAATCCGGCAGACAGGAGGCGGCGGCCCTCTGACGGAAGTCGTCGTGGAGAGTGATGCGATGAAGATCTTCGTGTTGGGCGGCGGCGTTATCGGGGTCACCACTGCCTACTATCTCGCCGAGGCCGGCCACGAGGTGACGGTGTTCGACCGCCAGAAAGGGCCGGCGCTGGAAACCAGCTTCGCCAATGCCGGCGAGATCTCGCCGGGCTATGCCTCGCCCTGGGCCGGCCCCGGCATTCCGCTGAAGGCAATCAAGTGGCTGTTGATGAAGCACGGCCCGCTGGTGGTGCGGCCGGCCTTCGATCCGTATATGTGGACATGGCTCATCAAGATGCTGCGCAATTGCACCGCGGATCGCTACGCCATCAACAAGGCGCGCATGGTGCCGCTCGCCGAATACAGCCGCGACACGCTGAAGGCGCTGCGCGAGGCGACCGGCATCGCTTATGACGAGCGGACCAAGGGCACGCTGCAGCTGTTTCGTACGCAAAAGCAGCTCGACGGCACCGGCGGCGATGTCGAAGTGCTGAAGAAATATGGCGTTCCCTACGAGTTGCTCGATCCCGAAGGCTGCATTGGGGCCGAGCCGGCGCTGGCCGGCGTGCGGGAAAAGTTTGTCGGGGGGCTGAGATTGCCCGGCGACGAAACTGGCGACTGCAAGATGTTCACCGATCGGCTGGCCGAGCTCTGCGTGGCGCGCGGCGTCACGTTCGAGTACGGCACGCAGATCCGGCGCTTCTCCAAGAACCGCAATCGCATCGTCAGCGTCGGCACCGACCAGCGCTCGCGCGCGGCCGACGCTTATGTGCTGGCGCTGGGCAGCTATTCGGCGCGCTTCATGCGCCTGCTCAGGCGCCCGATCCCGGTCTATCCGGTCAAGGGCTATTCGATCACCGTTCCTATCAAGGACGCGGTCGCCGCCCCGGTGTCGACGGTGATGGACGAAACCTACAAGGTGGCGATCACCAGGCTCGGCGACCGCATCCGCGTCGGCGGCACGGCGGAGATTTCCGGCTTCGATCTCAGGCTGCATGAATCGCGCCGGCGCACCCTCGAACATTCGGTCGGCGATCTGTTCCCGGATGGCGGCGACCTCAAGGCGGCATCCTTCTGGTGCGGGCTGCGGCCGATGACGCCGGACGGGCCGCCGTTGGTCGGCCGCACCGAGTTCTCCAACCTCTATCTCAACACCGGGCACGGCACGCTTGGCTGGACCATGGCCTGCGGCTCGGCCAAGGTGCTGTCCGACATCATCTCCAGCAAGGTGCCTGATATCGATGTGAGGGAGCTGGGGCCGGAGCGGTATTTGAGGTAGGGGTGCTTTTTAAAGCTCGCGGCCAGCACCCCTCTGTCGTACCGGACAGAGGGGGTGTAAAGGATCGCTACAGAACGGCATTCCTTCAGCCTCGCCAGCCCTTCAAAACGCCTCCTTCACCCAACCCTTCGAGAACAGCCATCGGTAGGCCCACGGTATCGTCACCTCGGTCGATACCTGGTTCGAATGGGCGACATAGTCGTCATAGACCGGCTGCATCCTGGCGTAGAAGGCAGGGTCGAGCACCGTCATGCCGTTCTCCAGATCGTGGAAGAAACTGCGGTTGTTGAGATTGACCGACGAGATCGTCACCAGCCTTTCGTCGATCATCATGATCTTGGAGTGCAGCACGACATCGGGCGCCTTGAATTCGCGGATGTTGATGCGATTCCCATATTTCTCGACGAACAGCTTGTTGAGCGCGGTCAGCAGCTTGCCGCCAATATCGCCCTTGAGGTCGATGCGGCCGACAATGTCGATCCTGACGCCGCGCGCCAGCGCCCGCTCGATGGCCAGGCTGAGCTTCGGCGTCAGATTGAGGTAGGGATTGACGATCTCGATATGGTGCCGGGCAGTGTCGATCAACTCGACGAAGTAGGTCTCGAGCGCATGGTTGTCCTCATAGGGCACGGAAATGAAATGGCGCACCGTGCCCGGCGGGCGCCGGCTGTCGGAGCGCACCGGAATGGAGAAGGGTCTTGCGATGTTGGTGTCGGCGTCGCGCAGCCATAATGTCGAGAGATGCGCGGCCAGCGTCTCGACCGTGGCCGGGTCGGCAAACTCGATGTCGAAATCGCTCCAGTTCGAATAGTAGTTGAGCGAGAGGCCGTCGGTCTTGCCGTATTGCTCCAGGTTCGGATAGCGCGACAAGTCGATCGGCTTGTGGAACAGGAAGCCGTCATGAATGTTGCGGCCGCCGATGATGACGCGCGAGCGGGCGGGATCCTCGGCAAGTGTCGCCAGCATCTTGACGTGATGGGTCTTGTGCAGCTGCGACAGCTGCTCGTCTATCGGCGCGCCGTGGTCGGCCCGCCAGCGGTATTCCTGCAACTCGACATTGGGATAATCGGCCGCCAGCCGGTGCAGCAGGGCATCGTCCTTGTCGCGCTCCAGCACGTCTGTGACCATGATGCGCACTTTGGTGCCGAGGGCTGCGTGATGGCGGATCAGCCGCTCGATGACGCGGCCGGAAAAGTCGGCCTTGAACTCCAGCGACGACAGATAGACCAGCTTGAGTTTCGGCGCGCGCGAGAAATCGAGCGGCAGTTCGGGGTCGGCCTTGTCGAAGGCGCTGTCGGGTAAAGGCGCGCCGAGCAGCGCTTCGACCTTGGCGTTGAAACCGTCGCGCGACTTGCGTAACAGGCGCGGTGACCCGAGCGGCAGCGAACAGGTCTGCGACAGCCAGCGGCCGGCGTAGAAGACGCTGGCAAGCTTATCCAGGCCGGATGGATCGGGCACTGGACAACGCTCGTAGCGGCTGTCGAGCGCGGCTATCGCCGGATAGGCAACCTCTTCGCGCAGGATGGTGAGCGGGGCGCCTGCCGGCGCCAGACTGGAGCTGAGCTTGAGACTGCAGCGGTTCAAACCATCGCTGGGGAACAGGCTGGCGGTTTGCTCGGCCGACAGGCGGAGCCGGAAGGCGGCACCGCTCGCCACGCTGCGCGAGCCACCGCCGGCGCGAATCGCCAGCGCGCCGTCGCAGGCGCCCGATATCTCAACCGGCTGCTTTCCCGGCTGGCGCATCACGATCTCGACCGAGCGCGCCTGCAGGCCGGAAAAGCTGAACGTCTTTGGCGCGGAGGGCCGCGCGGCGGCGGCGACATAGAGCGTCTGCCGCGACACCCGCCAGCGGCCGTCGAAATGGCCTTCGCCGGCTGTGCCGCTCACTGCCGGCATCTGTTCGGCGGCAACCGGCTTCGCCAGCTGTTCCAGTGTCCGGTAGGTGGCTTGGAAATCGCGGTTGGCGATGGCGTGGCGGTCATGGCCGAACGGACCGGTGCCGTTCGCCCTGTCGATGGCGCCGATCTGGTTGTGGGCGAGCAGCGCCAGAAACTGCCTTTCATAGTCGCTGGCACCGGCATCGCCGAAAAACGCTGCTGCTGCAGTCTGCGGTCCGGGCGTGCCGGCCGATACCGACGGCCGGCCGCAATCCTTCGCATCGGGGAAGAAATCGCAGCTGTGCCGAATCGGGGCGGCGCAAGCGGCAAGGGCCGCCAGCCCCAGCCCGGCCAGAGCCAGGCAGATGGCGCGGTTCATCCCGTGGCCCCGTTCATCGTCTTCAGCTCAGCCGGGTCGCGCGGCGGCATAAAGCCTTGCGGAAAGACCTTGCAGACGGGAAGTGCGAAAGTGGCGATCAAAAGCTCGGCCTCGCCGCGCTCCTTTTTCGGCGCTGTCTTGTCATCACGGATCGCCTTTGCCGAGGCGACGAGCGCGCCGTCGCAGTCGCAATGATTATGGCGCGCGATGTAGCAGGCGTCATGGATTTGGCAGGCGCTGTCGAGGCGATTGACAGGGCGAGCCGAGAGGTCGCCGGTGCGGGTGCCGGGACCGCAGTAATTGCCGAAGACGAAAGGCGACGGGCGGGCCATTGCGATGCGGACCGGCTTGGGCAATTCGGCTTCCGGAACTTCGGTCCATGGATTGGCGCAGGCGGAAAGCGCGACAAGCGGCAAGATGGCGAGCACCGCTCGCATTTTGATCCGCACCAGCTTTGCAAAAAAGTGTCCCACCCGGCGCAGCCAATCCTTAATGATAGGCGACATCGCGCTTGTTGCCACACTGGCCGATTTTGTGGCGAAGGCAAGGCGGCGCGGCCATCAGACAAACAGCCCGCGCTCTCTCTCGACCGCCTTGGTGATGAAGTTGGCGACGATCTGCACGCGGCGCAGCGGCCGGACCGATTCATGATAGACCAGCCAGTAGGCGCGGCGGATCGGCGTCACGATGTTGACGGGGATCAGCTCCGGCATCGAGCGGGCGACAAAGGTGTGCAAGATGCCGATGCCGGCGCCCGAGCGCACCG
This sequence comes from Mesorhizobium sp. M0317, assembly GCF_040321555.1. Lineage (NCBI taxonomy): Bacteria > Pseudomonadati > Pseudomonadota > Alphaproteobacteria > Hyphomicrobiales > Phyllobacteriaceae > Mesorhizobium > Mesorhizobium sp. M0317. Next base: position 120,604 of record NZ_JAMYRV010000005.1, read on the forward strand.
CTTCGGCCTGGCCCAGCGCTGAGGAGATGGCGAAGCTGGTGCGCCAGTCCGGGCTGAACTCCGCCGCATAGTCGAGCGACGGGCTGACGATCAGGTCTGGGACATAGCCGATCAGCGTATGCTGGCCGAGTTCGGCAGCGGTCTCGGGTAAGCCGTGCGCCTGCGCATAGTCGCGCGAGGCAAACAGGCCGAGGGTGTAGTCGACCAGCTTTCCCGCCACCAGCCTGCCTTCGGTCGGCCGCTCGACGGTGATGGCGATGTCGGCCTCGCGCCGCGACAGCGAGAAGGAACGCGGCACCGGCACCAGCTGGATGGTGAGTTCGCGGTGCAGCGCGGTCAGCGCGCCAAGACGCGTGGCGAGGAATGCAACGCCAAACCCGTCGGGGGCGCCGATGCGCACCGTGCCTGAGATATCGTCGCCTTCGCCCGACACGGTGGAGCGTGCGGCGATCATGTCGGCTTCCATGCGCTCGGCAATGTCGAGAAAGCGCTGGCCGGCCGGCGTCAGCTCGCTGCCGGTGGTAAGCCGGCGAAACAGTTTTGTCCGTAACGCATCCTCAAGCGCTGCGATGCGGCGCGAGACGGTGGCGTGATTGAGTTCCAGCCGCTTGGCGGCGCCAAGGATCTGCCCGGCGCGGGCCACGGCGAGGAAGATGCGGACGTCATCCCAGTTCATGGGGGTGATCCGGGCTAGCGGCGAACGCGGCGTTCCCGCCCACCCCCCTCTGGCCTGCCGGCCATCTCCCCCGCAAGGGGGGAGATTGGCAGCTCCGCCGACGGCACCTTTTTTGCAGCGTTGAAGATTTGCGAAGGCAACAACCACATCTGATATCCCCCCTTGCGGGGGAGATGTCCGGCAGGACAGAGGGGGGTGTGACGGAGCGCAACCTTCGGGCCTTTCAGCAATCTGTAATTTGCGGCAATTAATGCACACTCGTCCTTCGTTGTCTATTTCCCGCACAACGGTTGCGTTTCCCCTCGCGTTGCCTTCGCGCCTGCAAAGGCGTTGAATGCTTCATCACAAACTCAGGGAGAGAAACCATGATCGAATACGGTCATTTCATTGGCGGCAAGCATGTCGCCGGGACCAGCGGGCGCAAGCAGGACGTCATGCAGCCCATGGACGGCTCGGTGCGCGGCACGGTGGCGCTGGCTTCGCCGGCTGAACTGCGTGCGGCTGTCCTGAATGCCAAGGAAGCACAGATCAAATGGGCTGCGACCAACCCGCAGCGGCGCGTGCGCGTGCTGATGAAGTTTCTTGAACTGGTTGCTCGCGACTATGACGAACTGGCCGATCTCCTGGCGCGCGAGCACGGCAAGACCATTGCCGACGCCAAGGGCGACATCCAGCGCGGCCTCGAAGTGGTCGAAGTCTGCATCGGTGCGCCGCACATGATGAAGGGCGAGTTCACCGACGGCGCCGGCCCCGGCATCGATGTCTATTCGATGCGCCAGCCCCTCGGCGTCGTTGCCGGCATCACCCCGTTCAATTTCCCGGCGATGATCCCGCTGTGGAAGATTGCCCCGGCGCTGGCCTGCGGCAACGCCTTTATCCTGAAGCCTTCCGAGCGTGACCCTGGCGTGCCGATGCGCATCGCCGAACTGTTCCTCGAGGCTGGCCTGCCGGCTGGCGTCCTCAACGTCGTCAATGGCGACAAGGATGTCGTCGACGCCATCCTCGACGATCCTGATATCAAGGCCATCGGCTTTGTCGGCTCGACGCCGATCGCGCATTACATCTATTCGCGCGGCACGGCGGCGGGAAAACGCGTGCAGTGCTTCGGCGGTGCCAAGAACCACATGGTCATCATGCCCGATGCCGACATGGACCAGACCGTCGATGCGCTGATCGGCGCGGGCTACGGCTCGGCCGGCGAGCGCTGCATGGCGATCTCGGTTGCCGTTCCCGTCGGCAACGACACCGCCAACCGCCTGATGGAAAAGCTGATCCCGCGTGTCGAAAGCCTCAAAGTCGGCCCGTCGACGGATTCGTCCGCCGATTTCGGCCCGCTGGTCACGGCGCAGGCATTGGAACGCGTCAAGGGTTATGTCGACACCGGCGTCAAGGAAGGCGCCAAGCTGGTCGTCGATGGCCGCGGCTTCTCCATGCAGGGCTACGAGGATGGCTACTATATGGGCGGCTGCCTGTTCGACAATGTGACCGCCGACATGCGCATCTACAAGGAAGAGATTTTTGGCCCGGTGCTGTCGGTGGTGCGTGCGCCGACCTATGAGAGCGCCATCAAGCTCGCCAACGATCATGAGATGGGCAATGGCGTCGCCATCTTCACCCGTGACGGTGATGCTGCTCGTGATTTTGCTTCGCGCGTCCAGGTCGGCATGGTCGGCATCAACGTGCCGATCCCGGTTCCGATCGCTTACTACACGTTCGGCGGCTGGAAGGCGTCGTCCTTCGGCGACCTCAACCAGCACGGCCCGGACGCGTTCCGCTTCTACACCAAGACCAAGACGGTGACCTCGCGCTGGCCCTCAGGCGTCAAGGACGGTGCCGAGTTCGTCATCCCGACGATGAACTGACCGGACGATTTCGAAGATCGGCAAGAAGGCCTGGGTTCAACGTCCCGGGCCTTTCTTTGTACGAAACCGACATTGGCCATCACGTTTAAGCGATGGAACCAAGAGCCGGTCATCTGCCTTAAATTGCATTCCTGCCGTGGTGCAGGCCATCAAAATAGCGCCGGTAGCAGCCGGGGTTCTCGTCTGGCGCAAGGAGGTGTCAGATGACACGACGTCTTGTGGCGGCGATGTTCTTTGCGGTGTTCGCGATGTCCGGCATCGCCCAGGCTAAAGCCGATCAATGCACGGCGCGGACCGACTTGGTCAAGGCGCTCGGCGAGAAGTTCCACGAAAACCAAGCCGCTCGTGGCCTGGTGAACCCAGATGTGGTGCTTGAGATATTCGTCTCCGACCAGGGCACCTGGACCATCCTGGCCACCGACACACACGGCCAAAGCTGCATCATCACGGCTGGCGAAGGCTGGGACGGGGCGACCATGGCCGCAGTCTTGCCGGGCACCTGATAAAGACCGGTCGGAAGTCTGGAGCAGAGACGGAGTTCAGCGTGTGGCGGCCACTTCGGCATGGCCGCGCAGCAGTGCCATAAGGCGTTTGGCGTCCTTGGCGGCAGCCTCTTCGTCACCGGCCAGGATCGAGCGGATTAGCGCGACGTGGTGTTCGGCCGATTCGGCCAGCCCTGTGTCGGCCTTGTAGCGAAACCAGAAGCGGCGGCTGTGGGTCTGCAGGGGCGCGGCCAGACGGGCCGCAAAAGGGTTGTCGGCGGCCATCGCCAAGGCCTCGTCGAGCGCCTTGTCGGCCTGGATGAAGGCCAGCACATTGCCCGAGATGACGGCCTTCTGCATGGCAAGGGCTGCCTCATGAAACAGGTCGGCGGCCTCACGGGTGACGAAGCGGGCGGCCGAGCGCGCCAGCACCACCTCGACGCCGCGCCTGGCATCCAGCACGCGCAGCCAGTCGCCGGGATGTAGCGGGGCAATGGCGATGCCGGCGCGTGGCCTGACATCCAGCAGTCCTTCCCAGGCGAGGCGCTGGATCGCTTCGCGCACCGGCGTGCGTCCTAGCGCCAGCTTCTCGATGAGGGCGCCTTCGGTGACAAAGCTCGCCGGCGCCAGTTCCAACGTCACGATCATATGCTCGAGTACATGGTAGGCCTTGGCAGCGGCCGGCTCGGGGTATGCTGTCTCACTGGATATCAAAGGTGGGCTCCTGATATATCTTACATATATCATAACTAATTCCGCGTTGACAGCCGGTTTTCAAATAGATATACGGCTGATATATCAGATGGAGAGACGATCATGTGGACCGGAGTTTTCCCCGCCGTCACGACCAAATTCACCGAAGACGACCGCCTCGACCATGCCGAAATGGAGCGCTGCTTTGCGTTGCAGATGGAGGCAGGCTGCGACGGTATCATCGTCTGCGGTTCGCTCGGCGAAGGGCCGATGCTGTCGCATGACGAGAAGATCGAGGTGCTGAAGACGGCGCAGAAAGTTGCAGGCAACAAGCCGGTGCTGCTGACGGTCAACGAGGCGGGCACCCGTGAAGCCGCAAGCATCGCCAGGCGCGCCGCAAAGGAGGGTGCCAACGGCCTGATGGTGGTGCCGAGCCCGATCTATCACACCAACCCGGAAGAGACGGTCGCCGCCTTGCGCGCCGTCGCTCAGGCCGGCGACCTGCCGGTGATGATCTACTCCAACCGGCTGGCCTACCGTGTCGATGTCACTGTCGACCAGATGGAGGATCTGGCTGCGGACAAGCGCTTCGTCGCTATCAAGGAGTCCTCCGACGACATCCGCCGCTCGACCGAGATCATCAACCGCTTCGGCGACCGCTACGATCTGTTCACCGGCGTCGACAATCTCGCCTTCGAGGCGCTGTCGGTCGGCGCCATCGGCTGGGTGGCGGGTCTGGTCGTCGCCTTCCCGCGCGAGACCGTCGCCATCTACCAGCTGATGAAGCAGGGCCGCCGTGAGGAGGCGCTTTCGATCTACCGCTGGTTCCGGCCGCTGCTCGATCTCGATGTCTCGACCTATCTGGTCCAAAACATCAAGCTTGCCGAAGTGCTCGCGATCGACACAAATGACCGCGTGCGCATGCCGCGCCAGCCGCTGTCGGGCGAGCGCCGCAAGTCGGTCGAGAAGATCATCAATGACGCGCTGGCGGTACGGCCGAAGCTGCCGCAGTTCTGAAGGCTTTCTTCTCCCCATTCACGGGGAGAAGATGGCGGCAGCCGGATGAGGGGCAGCGCCGACGTGCTAGGAAATTCCAGGGACACAGAGGAGGGCCGCCGCCCCTCATCCGCCCTTCGGGCCCCTTCTCCCCGTGAACGGGGAGAGAGGGTAGATATCGCCATTGTCGGTGGCGGCATTGTCGGCATCTGCGCGGCGGCCATGCTGGCCGAGGCCGGGCGCAGCGTCACGGTCTTCGACCGCACCGGCATCTGCGAGGAGACGAGCTCCGGCAATGCCGCCGCCTTCGCCTTCTCCGACGTGCTGCCGCTGGCGCATAAGGGCATGATGCGGCACTTGCCGAAATGGCTTGCCGATCCGCTCGGGCCACTCAGCATCCCGCCGGCCTACTTGCCGAAGCTGTTGCCTTGGCTGTTGCGCTTCTGGCGCGCTGGCGCACCAGAAAAATATGAGGCGAGCCTTGCTGCTCAGGCAGGCATGATGAAGCTCGCCGAGGCCGAATGGATGGGCCTGCTCGACCGTTCCGGCACGCGGCCGATGCTGCGCGAGGACGGCTCGCTGGAGCTTTATGAAAGCGAGGCCGAATTTCAGGCCGGGCTGCCGGGCTGGGCGGCGCGCGAGCGCTTCGGCATCGGCTTTCGCCATGTCGAAGGCGACGAACTGGCGCGGCTGCAGCCGGGACTGTCGCCGCGCTTCATCAAGGGCACCTTCGTGCCGGGCTGGAAGACCGTCGCCGATCCGAAACTGCTCGGCAAGGGGGTGTGGGCCTATGCCGAAAGGCTGGGCGCGCGTTTCGAAAAGGCGCGCATAGAGCGCGTCGCCGCCAATCCTGATGGCGCGACGCTGACGCTGACGGACGGCACGACCAGGCAGGCAAGACATCTTGTCGTGGCCGCCGGGGCATGGTCGCATCTGCTGACGAAGGCGCTTGGCGACACCATCCCGCTCGAAACCGAGCGCGGCTACAACACGACACTGCCGAAGACCGCTTTCGACGTGCAGCGGATGCTGATCTTTTCCGGCCATGGCTTCGTCATCACGCCACTCGAGACGGGCTTGCGCGTCGGCGGCGCCGTCGAGTTGGGCGGTCTCGACCGGCCGCCGAATTTTGCGCGTTCGAAGGCCATGCTGGAAAAAGCCAGACAATTCCTTCCGGGGCTGGACGCGTCAGGTGGCCGCGAGTGGATGGGGTGTCGCCCGTCGCTGCCGGATTCGCTGCCCGTCATCGGCACGGCGCGCACCGCGTCCAACGTCGTCTACGCCTTTGGCCATGGCCATCTCGGCCTGACCCAGGCGGCGGCCAGCGGCCGCTTGATCCGCGATCTTGTTCTCGGGCAAACTTCGCCGATCGATCTTGCTCCCTTCAGCCCGCAACGGTTTTGAGTTCGAGGAAATCATGGCCAAAAAATCCTTCTTTTGCATCGACGGCCATACCTGCGGCAATCCGGTGCGGCTGGTCGCCGGCGGCGGTCCCTTGCTCGAGGGTTCGACGATGATGGAGCGGCGGGCGCATTTCCTGGCGGAGTATGACTGGATCCGCACCGGGCTGATGTTCGAGCCACGCGGCCACGACGTCATGTCGGGCTCGATCCTCTATCCGCCGACGCGCGAGGATTGCGACATAGCCATCCTGTTCATCGAGACGTCGGGCTGCCTGCCGATGTGCGGCCACGGCACGATCGGCACGGTGACGATGGCCATCGAACATGGGCTGATCAAGCCGAAGACACCCGGCGTGCTCCGGCTCGACACACCGGCCGGGCTGGTTATCGCCGAATACAAACAAGTCGGCGACTATGTCGAGGAGGTGCGCATCACGAATGTGCCGTCCTTCCTTTATGCCGAGGGACTGACGGTCGACTGCCCGCAGCTTGGCGAGATCACTGTCGATGTCGCCTATGGCGGCAATTTCTACGCAATCGTCGAGCCGCAGGCGAATTTTCGCGACATGGCTGATTATTCCGCCAGCGATTTCATCGCCTGGAGCCCCGTGGTGCGGCAGCGGCTCAACGAGAAGTACTCGTTCGTGCATCCGGAAAACCCCGGCATCAACCGGCTGTCCCACATGCTGTGGACGGGCGAGCCGACAGTGGCGGGCGCGGATGCGCGCAACGCGGTCTTCTATGGCGACAAGGCGATCGACCGCTCACCTTGCGGCACCGGCACCTCGGCGCGCATGGCGCAGCTCCATGCCAAGGGCAAGCTCAAGGCCGGCGACAGTTTTGTCCACGAATCGATCATCGGCTCGCTGTTCAAGGGCAAGGTCGAGAAGGACGTCACTGTTGCCGGCAAGCCGGCCATCATTCCCTCGATCGGCGGCTGGGCGCGGATGACCGGCCTGAACACCATCTTCATCGACGACCGCGATCCGTTCGCGCACGGTTTTGTGGTTAAGTGATACGGTAGGCTGCCGATCATCCACCGAGACCAGGACTTGGACCCAGGGCGGGACCTCTTGGCGAAACCAGTCAGCGAAAGGTTAGCGCGTTGGGCGAGGCATCCACCGCCGTAGTCGGAAGTAACCCATGTTGCAGCTGGTCAGTACGGAATGTGGCTAAAAAACGAAGCCCGCCAACAACGCAAGGATTCGTCTCAAAACCTAATTTTGACCGGGATTTCTTCGAAATGAGGTCGCTGGTCCGGCTGAATCGTCAAAGACATTGCGTTATGCCAATGATAGGGTCCGCGATAGTCCAGGGGTCGGGAGCAAAAAAACGGGCAATCGGAAGGCGTGCCGGCAAAACACGCTCGACGTTTGAAAAATCACGTTGCAATCCGGGCTCGAAACTTTACGACTAGGGGAAATACGAAAAGGAATGCGTCTGCATGGGCGACATTCCAGGGGAGCCATGTACACATGCAGTACTTTGTCCAGCAGCTTATCAATGGGCTGACGCTGGGATCGATCTATGGGCTGATCGCAATCGGCTACACGATGGTCTACGGCATCATCGGCATGATCAACTTCGCCCACGGCGACATTTTCATGGTCGGGGCATTCGCCGCCCTCGTCGTCTTCCTCATCCTCGGCTCCTTGTTCTATTCGGTCCCGGTCGTCCTGGCGCTGCTGATCATGATGATCGTGGCGATGCTGCTCACCAGCCTCTACAACTGGACGATCGAGAAGGTGGCCTACCGGCCGCTGCGCGGTTCGTTCCGGCTGGCGCCGCTGATCACCGCCATCGGCATGTCGATCGCGCTGTCGAACTTCATCCAGGTGACGCAAGGTCCGCGCAACAAGCCGATCCCGCCGATGGTCAGCCAAGTCTACAACATCAATGGCATCAGCGTGTCGCTGAAGCAGATCATCATCGTCGTCGTCACCGCCCTGCTGCTGGCGCTGTTCTGGTACCTGGTCAACAGGACTTCCCTCGGCCGGGCGCAAAGGGCGTGCGAGCAGGACCGCAAGATGGCGGCGCTGCTCGGCGTCGATGTCGACCGTACGATCTCGATCACCTTCATCATGGGTGCAGCGCTTGCGGCCGTCGCGGGCACGTTGTTCCTGATGTATTACGGCGTCATCGCCTTTTCCGACGGCTTTGTGCCGGGGGTCAAGGCCTTCACCGCGGCCGTTCTCGGCGGCATCGGGTCTCTGCCGGGCGCGGTGCTTGGCGGGCTTTTGATCGGCTTCATCGAGAGCATGTGGTCGGCGTATTTCTCGATCGACTACAAGGACGTCGCGGCGTTCTCGATCCTGGCGATCGTGCTGATCTTCCTGCCTTCCGGCATTTTGGGCCGGCCAGAAGTCGAAAAGGTCTGAGACAATGGCGGTTTCCGTATCCTCGGAGCGCGACACCGTCGCCTCCCCCGTGCAGCGTGCATTGCGCGAAGCGTTCTATGCCGGCGCCATCTCGCTGGGGTTGTTCATTCTCTTCGTCGGCCTGAAGACCGACCAGAACATCAGCAACCAGCTGATCCTGGTGCAGCGCTGGTTGCTGCTCATCACCGTGGTCGTGCTGACCATGCTTGGCCGCTTCTTCTACATTGCCTATGGCCAGCCGTTCATGGCCAATCAGAAGATCACCAATGTCGCCACCGGCCTGTTGCCGGCGAGCGTCGCGTCGCGCTTCTTCCTGCTTCCGGCCTTCATCGTCGCCGTCGTGCTGGCGGTTGTCCTGGTTGCGTTCGGCAGCGCCCTGCCGGCGTTGGTGGGACCCGATCTGGCCGGCTACCTTCAGTTCCTGCGCGCATTGGCCGTCATTTACGCGCTCGCTTGCGTGATCTTCTATTTCCGCTCCTTCATCCACGCCAATTTCACCAAGCTCGGCATTGCGGCGCTGGTGCTATACCCGATCCTCGTCGTCGTGGTGCTGTCGATCTACGCGTGGTCGATAACCGGCGGCCTGCAGGGCTCGTTGAAGTGGGTCGACAATTTCGGCATCCAGATCCTGATCTATGTGATGCTGGCCTGGGGGCTGAACATCGTCGTCGGCCTCGCCGGCCTGCTCGATCTCGGCTACGTCGCCTTTTACGCGGTCGGCGCCTATGCCTATGCGTTGCTCGGTTCGCAATACGGCCTGTCGTTCTGGATCCTGCTGCCGGCCGCCGGCGCCATGGCCGCCTTCTGGGGCGTTATGCTCGGATTTCCGGTGCTCAGGCTTCGTGGCGATTACCTGGCGATCGTGACCCTGGCCTTCGGCGAGATCATCCGCCTGGTGCTGATCAACTGGCGTGAAGTCACCAACGGCTCGGCCGGCATCTCCGGCATTCCGAAGGTCACCTTCTTCGGCCTGATGACGTTCAATTCGACGGACCCGAACTACATCGGCAAGGTGCTGCACATCGCCCAGTCGAGCGCCTACTACAAGATCTTCCTCTACTATCTCATTCTCGGGCTGGCGCTGCTGACCGCCTTCGTCACCATCAGGCTCAGGCGCATGCCTGTCGGCCGCGCTTGGGAGGCGCTGCGCGAGGACGAGATTGCCTGCCGCTCGCTTGGCATCAACACCACCACCACCAAGCTCACCGCCTTTGCCACCGGCGCCATGTTCGGCGGATTTGCAGGCGCCTTCTTCGCCGCACGGCAAGGCTTCGTCAGCCCTGAATCCTTCGTCTTCCTCGAATCGGCGATCATCCTGGCCATCGTGGTGCTCGGCGGCATGGGCTCGCTGGTCGGCATCGCGGTCGCCGCGCTGGTGATGATCGGCGGCACCGAGGCGCTGCGCGAACTCGATTTCCTGAAAAGTGTCTTCGGAAAAGATTTCACGCCGGAGCTTTACCGGATGCTTTTGTTCGGCATGGCGATGGTCATCGTCATGCTGTGGAAGCCGCGCGGCTTTGTCGGCAGCCGTGAACCGACGGCCTTCCTCAGTGAACGAAAAGCGGTCTCCTCCTCCTTCACCAAGGAAGGGCACGGCTGATGAGCGCGACCTCCATTCAGAAGACCAATCCGGGTATGAAAGACGCCATCCTCCAGGTCGAGCATCTTTCGATGAAGTTCGGCGGCCTGATCGCCATCGGCGACCTGTCGTTCCAGGCCAAGCGCGGCGAGATCACCGCGCTGATCGGACCCAATGGCGCCGGCAAGACCACCGTCTTCAATTGCATCACCGGCTTCTACAAGCCGTCGGAAGGCATGATTACGCTCAACCGGGCCGACGGCTCGAGCTTCCTGCTCGAACGGCTGCCCAATCATGAGATCCCGGCGCGCGCCAAGGTGGCGCGCACCTTCCAGAACATCCGCCTGTTCTCGGGCATGACGCTGCTGGAGAATCTGCTGGTTGCCCAGCACAACAAGCTGATGAAGGCATCCGGCTATACGATCCTGGGCCTGTTCGGGATCGGCGGCTACCGCAGAGCCTCGGCTGAATCGGTGGAGCTTGCCAAGCACTGGCTGGAGAAGGCCGATCTTGTCGATCGCGCCGACGATCCGGCCGGCGACCTGCCCTATGGCGCGCAGCGGCGCCTCGAGATTGCGCGCGCCATGTGCACAGGGCCCGAACTTCTGTGCCTCGACGAGCCTGCGGCCGGTCTCAATCCGAAGGAGTCGGCTGCGCTGAATTCGCTTCTGATGGACATCAAGAGCAGTACCTCGATCCTGCTGATCGAACATGACATGTCGGTGGTCATGCAGATTTCCGACCATGTCGTGGTGCTTGAATATGGCCGCAAGATTTCCGACGGCAGCCCGCAATCGGTGCGTACCGACCCGCGCGTCATCGCCGCCTATCTCGGCGTCGACGACGAGGAGGTCGAGACGGTGCTGACCGAGGTTGGCGATGAAGACGTCATCGAGCAGCTGGACATCGGGCCGGATTCGGCTCACGGACCAGGCACATCGTCTTCCTATCTCGCCGGCCCGGTAAGCGACACGATCGGCCACAGCCAGGGCGAGCGGGTCACAGTGTCGAAGGGAGCTTCAAAGGCCACCCAATACGATACAAGAGCCAACTCCGCGCCAAGAGCACCGTCCGAGCGTCTGACGGCCAAGTCCAAGCCGGCGGCCACCAAATCCCCGACAGGCAAGCCGCGCGGAGGGCGTAAGTGATGGCCGAGACAACGCTCCTCGACATCAAGGGCGTCGAGACCTACTACGGCAACATCAAGGCGCTGAACGGCGTCGATGTCCACGTCAACCAGGGCGAGATCGTCGCGCTGATCGGTGCGAACGGTGCCGGCAAGTCGACGCTGATGATGACCATCTTCGGTGCGCCGCGCGCTCGTGCCGGCTCTATCACTTTCGCCGGCACCGACATCACCCAGATGCCGACGCACGAGATCGCCCGCATGCGTATCGCGCAGTCGCCGGAAGGCAGGCGCATTTTCCCGCGCATGACGGTGATGGAAAACCTGCAGATGGGCGCCGGTCTCGACAATCTCAAGCACTATGACGAGGATGCCGAGAAGGTGTTCGCGCTGTTCCCGCGCCTCAAGGAGCGCATTGCCCAGCGCGGCGGCACGCTGTCGGGCGGCGAGCAGCAGATGCTGTCGATCGGACGTGCGCTGATGGCGCGGCCGAAGCTGCTGCTGCTCGACGAGCCGTCGCTGGGTCTGGCGCCGCTGATCGTCAAGCAGATCTTCGATGCCATCCGCGAGCTGAACCGCACGCAAGGGCTGACCGTGTTCCTGGTCGAGCAGAACGCCTTCGGCGCGCTCAAACTCGCCACGCGCGGCTATGTCATGGTCAACGGCAACGTGACCATGAGCGGCACAGGCAAGGAATTGCTCGCCAATCCGGAAGTGCGGGCGGCCTATCTCGAAGGCGGCCATCACTGATTTTGGAGCGGAATGTATGCATACGGTATTCCGCTCCAACTTGTTTGTTTGTCGCATGACCTTTGTCCGAAAAGTCTGCAACTTTTCGGGATCATGCTAGGGAGTCTTCATCATGCAAGGCATTCTTCACGAGGAACCTTCCATCTGGCAGTTCTTCTTCGTCACCTGTCTGCTCGGCGGCTGGGCGGCATGGATGACCGGCAAGGCCAGCGCCCAGACATGGCGCAGCCTGCCGGCGCTGTTCGCCTATCTGCTGGGTCTCGGCATAGGCATCAGGTTCATCCATCATGCCTTGTTCGGCGGCACGATGTTTTCGCTGCAATACTATGTCGTGGACACAATCGTGCTCATGATATTGGGATTTGTTGGCTATCAATACACGCGTACGAACCAGATGGTGACGCAGTATAATTGGCTTTACGAACGGGCTTCGATCTTAAGCTGGAAACCGAAAGGTTGACGTTCATCATTAACGCCGTTCCGGGGATGAATCGGCGTGACAAGGGCCTGAAAATCGGCAAAGTACGCTTTCTGCGATAAGGGTGGGCATCGCATGAAAGTTTCATCCACGCCCACCTCGTAAATGGGAGCGTTTAAATGAAGAAATCACTTTTGTCCGCCGTTGCCCTGACCGCGCTTGTCGCGTTCGGTGGCAATGCATGGGCTGACGTTATCGTCGGCGTCGCAGGTCCGATCACCGGTCCGAATGCGGCCTTCGGTGCGCAGCTGCAGAAGGGTGCGGAAGCGGCCGTTGCCGACATCAACGCAGCAGGCGGCATGAACGGCGAGCAGATCAAGCTCGAAGTCGGCGACGACGTCTCGGATCCGAAGCAGGGCATTTCGGTCGGCAACAAGTTCGTCGGCGACGGCGTGAAATTCGTGATCGGCCACTTCAACTCGGGCGTCTCGATCCCGGTTTCGCAGGAAGTCTACGTCGACAACAACATCGTCGAAGTGACGCCTGCGGCGACCAACCCGAAATTCACCGAGCGCGGCCTGTGGAACGTGTTCCGCACCTGCGGACGCGATGACCAGCAGGGCGGCATCGCCGGCGGCTATATCGCGACCAACTTCAAGGACGCCAAGGTTGCCGTCATCCACGACAAGACCCCCTATGGTCAGGGCCTTGCCGACGAGACCAAGAAGGCGATGAACGCAGCCGGCCTGACCGAAGTCATGTATGAAGGCGTCAATGTCGGCGACAAGGACTTCTCGGCGCTGATCGCCAAGATGAAGGACGCCGGCGTCACCCTGATCTATTGGGGCGGCCTGCACACCGAAGCCGGCCTGATCATCCGCCAGTCGGCCGACCAGGGCCTCAAGGCTACCTTGATGTCGGGCGACGGCATCGTGACCGACGAGCTGGCTGCGATCGCCGGCGATGCGGTTATCGGTACGCTCAACACGTTCGGTCCAGATCCGCGTCTGATCCCCGAGAACAAGGCACTGGTCGAGAAGTTCCGCGCCCAGGGCTTCGAGCCGGAAGCGTACACTCTCTACTCCTACGCCGCCATGCAGGTGATCGCCGAGGCTGCTGCCGTGGCCAAGTCGAACGACCCCGTGGAAGTGGCCAAGGCGCTGCACGAGAAGGGCCCGTTCAAGACCGTTCTGGGCGATCTCGCCTATGACGCGAAGGGCGATCCGAAGCTCCCGGGCTACATCATGTACGAATGGAAGAAGGGTCCGGACGGCAAGATCTCCTGGTTCCCGAAGTCGTAATTCGGAACACAGCTCTATTTAATGCCCGGCGTTCGCGCCGGGCATTTTTCTTTGGTGACAGGGCGGCAGCGAGGGTGGCTGGATAAGCCGCTAGCCGGGGTCGAATTTGTGCGGGCACGACAATTAGCGTCACCTCGCGACGCCAATCGCACGCAGCTTTTCGAGCAGTGGTGCTAGAATCGGATTAAATCGGTTTAATCTCTCCCCGATTTTGGTTGCACTGCAGCATTTTCGCGTTAATCATGCCTCTGCCCCATCCCTCCCTGTCCGGAGCCTCCTTCCTTGGCCATCACGAAGATCCTCGTCGCCAACAGGTCCGAAATTGCCATCCGCGTCTTTCGCGCGGCCAACGAGCTCGGCCTCAAAACCGTGGCGATCTGGGCCGAGGAGGACAAATATTCGCTTCATCGGTTCAAGGCCGATGAAAGCTACCAGGTCGGGCGCGGGCCGCATCTGGCCAGGGACATGGGGCCGATCGAAAGCTATCTGTCGATCGAGGAAGTGATCCGGGTCGCCAGACTGTCCGGCGCCGACGCCATCCACCCGGGCTATGGCCTCCTGTCGGAAAGCCCTGAATTCGCAGATGCCTGCGCCGAGGCCGGCATCACTTTCATAGGGCCGAAGCCCGACACGATGCGCCGGCTCGGCAACAAGGTCGCCGCGCGCAATCTGGCCATCGAGGTCGGCGTGCCGGTGGTGCCGGCAACCGAACCGCTGCCGGACGACATGGAAGCAGTCAAGCAGCTCGCCAAGACAGTCGGCTATCCTGTGATGCTCAAGGCATCATGGGGCGGCGGCGGGCGCGGCATGCGCGCCATCCGCGCGGAAGCCGACCTCTCCCGCGAGGTGATGGAAGGCAAGCGCGAGGCCAAGGCCGCCTTCGGCAAGGACGAGGTCTATCTCGAAAAGCTGATCGAGCGCGCTCGCCATGTCGAGGTCCAGGTGCTCGGCGACACGCATGGCAACGCTGTACATCTGTTCGAGCGCGACTGCTCGATCCAGCGCCGCAACCAGAAGGTCGTCGAACGGGCGCCGGCGCCCTATCTTGGCGAGGCATTGCGCCAGGAGCTTTGCGGCTATGCGCTCAAGATCGCGCGCGAGACCAGCTATATCGGCGCCGGTACGGTGGAATTCCTGCAGGACGCCGACACCGGCAAATTCTACTTCATCGAGGTCAATCCGCGCATCCAGGTCGAGCACACCGTCACCGAGCAGGTGACCGGCATCGACATCGTCAAGGCGCAGATCCACATACTGGACGGCTTTGCCATCGGCACGAAAGAGTCGGGCGTGCCGGCGCAGGCCGACATCAGGCTGAACGGTCACGCGCTGCAGTGCCGCATCACGACCGAGGATCCGGAGCATAGTTTCATTCCGGACTACGGCCGCATCACCGCTTATCGCGAAGCCGCCGGTTTCGGCATCCGCCTCGACGGCGGCACCGCCTATTCGGGCGCGGTCATCACCCGCTTCTACGATCCGCTGCTGGAGAAGGTGACTGCCTGGGCGCCGACACCGGCCGAGGCGATCGCCCGCATGAATCGGGCCCTGCGCGAGTTCCGCATCCGCGGCGTGGCCACCAACCTCACCTTCCTCGAGGCAATCATCAACCACCCGCGCTTCGCCGACAATTCCTACACGACCAGGTTCATCGACACGACGCCGGAGCTGTTCGCGCAGGTGAAGCGGCAGGACCGCGCCACCAAGCTGCTCAACTATCTGGCCGACGTCAGCGTCAACGGCCATCCCGAAACCCGCGGCCGACCGATGCCCAAGACCGATGCGGCAGCGCCTGTCGTGCCCTATCTCAACGGCAATGTGCCTGATGGCAGCAAGCAGAAGCTAGACGCGTTGGGGCCGGAGAAATTCGCTGCCTGGATGCGTGAGCAAAAAGAGGTGCTTGTCACCGACACGACGATGCGCGACGGTCACCAGTCGCTGCTCGCCACCCGCATGCGCACGCATGACATTGCCGGCATTGCCGGTACCTATGCGCGCGCGCTGCCGCGGCTGCTGTCGCTGGAATGCTGGGGCGGCGCCACTTTCGACGTCGCCATGCGCTTCCTCACCGAGGATCCGTGGGAGCGGTTGAGCAAAGTGCGCGAAGCGGCCCCCAACCTTTTGCTGCAGATGCTTCTGCGCGGCGCCAATGGCGTCGGCTACACCAACTATCCCGACAATGTCGTGCAACATTTCGTCAGCCAGGCAGCGGCCGGTGGGGTCGACCTGTTCCGCGTCTTCGACTGCCTGAACTGGGTCGAGAATATGCGCGTCGCCATGGACGCGGTGGGCGCCGAGGGCAAGCTGGTCGAAGCAGCGATCTGCTACACCGGCGACATCATCGATCCGGCGCGCGCCAAATACGATCTCAAATATTATGTCGGGCTGGCGAAGGAATTGCAGGCCGCCGGCGCCCATATCATCGCCGTCAAGGACATGGCCGGGCTTTTGAAGCCTGCCGCCGCCCGCGTGCTGTTCAAGGCGCTGCGCGAAGCCACCGACCTCCCGATCCATTTCCACACCCACGACACGTCAGGCCTGTCGGCGGCGACGGTGCTGGCGGGCGTGGAAAGTGGCGTCGACGCCATCGACGCGGCGATGGATTCCTTCTCCGGCAACACCTCGCAGCCTTGCCTGGGCTCGATCGTCGAGGCGCTGAAGGGAACCGAGCGCGATCCCGGCCTCGATCCGCAATGGATCCGCAACATCTCCTTCTACTGGGAAGCGGTGCGCAACCAGTATGCGGCCTTCGAAAGCGATCTCAAGGGGCCAGCCTCGGAAGTCTATCTGCACGAAATGCCGGGCGGCCAGTTCACCAACCTCAAGGAGCAGGCGCGTTCGCTCGGGTTGGAAACGCGCTGGCACGAGGTGGCCCAAGCCTATCACGACGTCAACCTGATGTTCGGTGACATCGTCAAGGTGACGCCGTCATCCAAGGTGGTCGGCGACATGGCGCTGATGATGGTGAGCCAGGACCTGACCGTTGCCGACGTCGAAAACCCGGCCAAGGACATCGCCTTCCCGGACTCGGTCGTCTCGATGCTGCGCGGCGATCTCGGCCAGTCGCCCGGCGGCTGGCCTGAGAAGCTGCAGAAGAAGGCGCTGAAGGAAAACAAGCCGATCACCGTGCGGCCGGGCTCGCTGCTCAAACCGGCCGACCTCAAGGCCAGCCGCAAGGAGATCGAGGCGAAGCTGGAGCGCAAGCTTTCGGAGTACGAATTCGCGTCCTGGCTGATGTATCCGAAGGTGTTCACCGACTTCGCCGCCGCGCAGGAAACCTACGGGCCGGTCAGTGTGCTGCCGACGCCGACCTATTTCTACGGCATGAAGTCCGAAGACGAGATCTTCCTGGACATCGAGAAAGGCAAGACGCTTGTGGTGCGCTGCCTTGCGATCGGCGATGTCGATGAGAAGGGCATGGTCACCGTGTTCTTCGAGCTCAACGGCCAGCCGCGCCGCGTCAGGGTGCCGGACAGGGCGCATGGCGCCTCGGCAGCCAAGGCACGGCGCAAGGCCGAGCCCGGCAACGAGGCGCATGTCGGCGCGCCGATGCCGGGCGTGGTCTCCGCCCTTTCGGTTGCCGCCGGCCAAGCGGTCAAGGCCGGCGACGTGCTGTTGTCGATCGAAGCCATGAAGATGGAGACGGCCCTGCATGCCGAGCGCGACGGCACAGTGGCCGAAGTGCTGGTCAAGGCCGGCGATCAGATCGATGCGAAGGATCTGTTGATCGCGTTTGGCTGACGCGCGGATCCATCACACTGGGGACGGCTGGCAGCAGCCGTTCACGAGTGCGCCGATAATGGCTTGACCCGCCGCGCCCGCTCGGGCATCGAACCCGCTCCCAATTTACCGCGCCAGAATCGCGGTGCTTAAAAAGTAGCGGAGAAAAAACATGGCCGACGACATCACAGATACCAGCCAGACTGTTGCCGCCGGCCAGTTGCGCGCCTTCATCGAGCGCATCGAGCGGCTCGAGGAAGAAAAGAAGACCATCGCCGACGACATCAAGGAAGTGTTCGCCGAGGCCAAGGGCACCGGCTTCGACACCAAGGCGATGCGGTCGATCATCCGGCTGCGCAAGAAGGATCAGGCCGAGCGCCAGGAAGAGGAAACCATCCTCGATCTCTACAAGGCCGCGCTCGGCATGGTGTAAGGCTGTCTGGAAATTCTACTCCGGCTGATATCGCCGGAGCGAATTTCGAAACAGTCTCGGGCCAAGGAATGATGCTGGAACGGGCATCGAACCATGAGCGAATTCGACTTCGGCGCCCGCCGCGCCTCTGAATTCCGCCAACGCAGCTTCTGGGCGCTGTTCGCCGAACGGCATCCGGAGGAACGCGCTTCCATGGCGCGGCGCGGACCCTGGTTCTGGCAGCGCGGGCTGCCTGACTTCGCTCTGGTCCTGTCCATGTATGTCGCGCCGGCGCAAAGCCAAGTTGGCGTCTTTTTCGGCCGTAACGAGAAGTTCGGCGCGACCGGGGTCTGGTCGCGGCTGAAGCCGTTCCAACCGGCAATCGAAGACTGGCTGAAGCTCAGGCCGGAGCAGAGCTGCGAGGGCCTCGGCATCAATTCGATGTGGCGGGTGAACTGCTATGCCGAGGACAACTGGCCGGCCATGGCCGACTGGCTGGTGACGGAATGCTCGCGCTTCGAGCGCGCCGTCACCGACGTGCTGGGAGAGGGATAGCTATCAGGTGTTGGTGCAAAGCATCGGATCCTTCTTCGACTCGCGCTGGCAAGGCGCGGTGCCGGTCGAGCGGTTGTTCTGGCGCGATCTAGTCCTTGTCGGCACGACGATCAACATCGCCTCGTCGGTGGCCGCGCTCATTCTGCTCGGCTTGAAGCTGCCGCTCGCTGTCGTCCTGGCGGTGCATTTCGCGCCCGTGCCCTACAACATCTTTCTGACCTTTGCCGTCTGGCGAACCACGGAAAAATCCAGTGGCGCCAAGGCTTCGTTGATGACGCTCGGGGCTACGCTTTGGCTGATCCTGGTGGTGGTTGTCTGAGAAGATTGACACGAAAAAGGGCGGCCGAAGCCGCCCTTTGAAGATGGTGGTCAAGCCGCGGCTTAAGCCGCCGGCTCGAATTTCAGCGCCACGCCGTTGATGCAATAGCGCAGGCCGGTCGGCGGCGGGCCGTCCTCGAAGACATGGCCGAGATGGCTGCCGCAGCGGGCGCAGTGGCATTCGGTGCGGACCATGCCGTAGCTGCGGTCGACGGTGTTTTCGACCGAACCGGGCACCGGATCATTGAAGCTCGGCCAGCCGGTGCCGCTCTCGAACTTGAGCTTGGATTCGAACAGCGGCTGGTCGCAGCCGACGCAGGAAAAGGTGCCGGCGCGCTTTTCGTAGAGCAGGGCGCAGCTTCCGGGCCGTTCGGTGCCATGGCCGCGCATGACCGCATATTGCTCGGGCGTCAGGCGGGTGCGCCATTCGGCGTCGGTGCGGGTGATAGGGTAGGTGTGGGTGTCCATTTGATCTCCTCAGCCTTGGCGGCTTGTTGTTGGTTGCAAGCTATATTCGCTTAGAGATAGGCGTTTGTTACGTGTTTTGCTCGCATTTTCAGCCGAGCTCCTACCCAATCGCCTGAAGATAGCGGGCGATCGACGCATGAAATGCCGTTCTTGCGCCGCCGATGATGTTCTGCTGCCACCACGCGCCGTAGATGTCGTCGAATTCGAAAGGCTCAAGTGCCGCCGCGATGCGTCGCACGGCCGGCGCATTGAGCGGAATGTAGTTCGGATAGCTGTACATGAAGCTGACATGGCGACGCGTCGGCGTCACCTGCAATATGTCGCCGGACAGCAGGGCGTTACCGTCATCGCGTTTCCAATGCAGCACCTGGCCGCCGGCAAAATGGCCACCGCAACGCACGAGTGTCAGCGACGGGTTTATGGCCAGCGTCTCGCCCGCCCAGCTGACGATGGCGTTGTGCGGCCGCATGATCCACTGGCGGTCGTCGGCATGGAGATAGATCGGCACGCCGCCAAACGCCTCGCTCCACTCGACCATCACCGAATAATAGTGGCAGTGCGAAATGGCGATCGCGGCTAGGCCGCCGCGACGGTTGATTTCGGCTACCGCCTCGTCGCTCACCATCGAGATGCAATCCCACAGCACATTGCCGTGCGGCGTCTGCGCCAGCAGCGCCCGCTGGCCGATAGCAAAGCGCGGCTCGATGCCGAAAGCGAGAACGCCGGCATCGTCCTTCATCACAAGCCTATGCCCGGCAGAGAGTTCTTCCCCAGTGGTCCAGGCCTGGCCTTCCCAGCGCACATATTGCCGCTCGTCCTCGCAGATCGGGCAATTTTCTGGAGGGGTCTGCGTTGCCGCGAACTGGACGCCGCATTGCGGGCAAAGAAAGCAGGTCATCGGTTTTCCTCTCATATCAACGCTTGCGTGAGAGCTGCTTCGTCGCGGCTTCCAACCCGGCCAGCGTCAGTGGGAACATGCGGCCGCCGAAGAGATCGCGGATCATCGCGATCGAATGGGTGAAGCCCCAGTTTTTCTGATTTTCGGGGTTCAGCCAGACCGCATTCGGCCATTGCTGGATTAGGCGGCCAAGCCAGACACTGCCGGCTTCCGGATTCCAATGCTCGACCGAACCGCCGGGATGCGCGATCTCGTAAGGGCTCATCGAGGCATCGCCGACGACGATTACCTTGTAGTCGGGGCCGTATTTGTGAAGCAGATCGAAGGTCGGGATGGTCTCGGCATGCCTGCGCCGGTTGTCCTTCCAGACGCCCTCGTAAAGGCAGTTGTGGAAGTAAAAATATTCGAGCTGGCGGAATTCGGCGCGGGCGGCCGAAAACAGCTCCTCGACGCTTTTGATGTGGTCGTCCATCGAGCCGCCGACATCGAAGAACATCAAGAGCTTCACGGCGTTGCGCCGTTCGGGGCGCGTCTGCACATCGAGATAGCCGTGCTCGGCGGTGGCATGGATGGTGCCGGGCAGGTCGAACTCTTCCTCCGCACCCTCGCGCACCCAGCGGCGCAGGCGCTTCAGCGCCACCTTGATGTTGCGGGTGCCGAGCTCGACGGCGTCGTCGAAATTTTTGAACTCGCGCTTGTCCCAGACTTTCATCGCACGGCGATTTCGGCTTTCATGCTGGCCGATGCGCACGCCTTCGGGATTGTAGCCATAGGCGCCGAAAGGCGAAGTGCCGCCGGTGCCGATCCATTTCGAGCCGCCCTGGTGGCGGCCTTTCTGCTCCTCCAGCCGCTGCTTCAGTTTCTCCATCAGCTTGTCGAAACCGCCGAGCGCCTCGATCAGTTTCTTCTCTTCCTCGGTCAGGTGCTTTTCGGCGAGCCGGCGCAGCCATTCCTCAGGGATGTTGGCGACACCGACGGCATCGGGGCCGGTGAGCGCCTCGATCCCCTTGAAGACATGCGCAAACACCTGGTCGAAGCGGTCGATATGGCGTTCGTCCTTCACAAGCGCGGCGCGGGCGAGGTAGTAAAAACCCTCGACGTCATAGTCGACCAGCCCGGCCTCTAGCCCTTCCAGCAGCGACAGATATTCCCTGAGCGAAACGGGAACGCGCGCGGCCTTTAGTTCGAGAAAGAAGGGGAGGAACATGGTTTGCCGTTATCTATGCCGAACGGTCACGGCGGAGTCGCCACGGGCACTGTCGATTTCGCCGGATTGCAGAAGATTTGCCACAGTCGTGGGTTGGGCATGGGCAAGTGCTTTGCGATGCGGGCTTCCGCCCATTCGCGCATAGCCGAGGCGGCATCGGCTATCGCTTCCGCCGGGTTTGCGCCGGCCCCGTGGCAGCCGGCGAGATCGGGCATCCGCACTCCCCAAACGCCGTCACTGCCATCCAGGATTCCGACATAGCGGATCATTCGGCTCCTTCCGCGTTATTTCGACCGCGCTCGCATCATAGCAGATCATACTCGATAAAACCTGTCCGCCGCGCGACATGGTCGTAGAGCTTGCGCGCTGTGGCGTTGGTTTCGTGGGTCATCCAATAGACGTTCTTGACGCCGATCTTGCCGGCTTCCTGCTTGACCGCTTCAATGAGGGCCGCACCGATGCCCTTGCCGCGCACATCAGGGTCGGCGAACAGGTCCTGCAGGTAGCAGTTGTTTTTCTCCGACCAGCCGGAGCGGTGATAGAGATAATGGGTCAGGCCGACCGCCTTGCCGTCGAGCGTGGCGATAAACCCCTTCGGTTCGAATTCACCTTCCGTGAACAGTCGTTTCCAGGTGATGTCGTAGACCTCGTCCGGCAGCTTGGTCTCGTAGAAGGTGAGGTAGGCAGTCCACAGCCGCCGCCAGTCGGCATGGTCGGCCAGCGCCAGCGGGCGGACGGTGATCTCGGTCATTTCGGTTCCTCCAAGGCCTTATCGGATTCCGGCGGAATCAGATCGGAAACACCATCGCCTAATCCACCGGCGAATTGTACTCGCGAAATGCGGTCGCCAGCATTTGCAGCGCGTCACGCGCCCGCGGCGCCAGATTGTGCGAATGCAGGACCACTTCGGAGGGGTCAAGCGACGGCAGGCCGAGCTTGCGGCCAACCTCGATCAGGCCGGGCGGAGCGACGCAGTGAGCCAGCGCCGAAACGGCAAAGCCCGCCGATATCGCAATGTTGACGGCCGCGCCGCCGCCGCCGACGAAGGCCTCCTCCCAGGCGATGCCTGCTTTGTCCAGCGCCTCGACCGCCCGCACACGATCCGGACAGTTGCACACGGTGCTTAAGAGCGCGAGGCGCAACGGCGTTCCGCGCTGCCACTCGAAGGAAGGTGCGGCGAACCAGCCATAGTGGTTGCGCGACAAGGTCCGGCCAGGACGGCTGTCGCCTTCGCGGTGCACGATAACCGCGTCGAGCTCGCCGTGATCGAAAGCTTCCTTGAGCACCGTGCTGGTATCGATCCTCAAACTGAGCGTCAGCGATGGATCGTGCGCATGGAGCTGGGCAATCAGAATGGACAGCGCCGGACCGGCGGCATGATCGACAAAGCCGAGCGCAAGCCGGCACGGTGCTGACGCAAACTCCGCCATGGCGCGCTCGTGCGCGGCAAGGAAGTCGCGCGCGGCGGGGAGGAAGACGGCGCCTCGTGCCGACAGGCTGACGCGGCGCGGCGTTCTTTCGATCAATCGCGCGCCGAGCTTCTCCTCAAGGCGGCGCAGCTTGACGCTGATCGTCGCCTGCGTGCTGCCCAGCGCCGATGCCGCCTGGGTGAAGCTCTGCAGATCGGCCACCATCACAAAGGTTCGTACGGCGTCCACATCAAGACTGGTCATCGCAGCACTCCATTGGGCCAATCATTCCGTTTTGTCATTTCTGATATAGCCGAGCATAGCCTTTTTTCATGGTCGAGTCTCCTCTATCTCAAACCGGTCGCGGTTTGAAGAGCGCCTCATGCTCGGATGGAAAGAGTTCGATATGCCAATTCAACGAAACACCATAGCGCTCACCGGCGTGTGCCTGGCGTCGCTGCTGTTCGGGCTCGAAATCTCCAGCGTGCCGGTGATCCTGCCGAAACTGGAAAGCGTGCTCGCCGCCGATTTCAAAGACCTGCAATGGATCATGAACGCCTACACCATTGCCTGCACCACGGTGCTGATGGCGACAGGGACATTGGCCGACCGTTTCGGCCGCAAGAGCGTGATGGTGATCACCACCGTCGCCTTCGGCCTCGCCTCGCTGCTGTGCGGCCTGGCGCCGAGTGCGGCGCTGCTGATCGCCGCCCGCTTCCTGCAAGGTCTCGCCGGCGGCGCGATGCTGACCTGCAGCGTCGCCGTGCTGTCGCATCAGTTCCAGGACGGCCGCGAACGCGGCAAGGCTTTCGTCGCCTGGAGCGTCGTCTCAGGCATCGGGCTCGGTTTCGGGCCCGCCATCGGTGGCTTGATCGTGGCGCTGTCGAACTGGCAATGGGTGTTCCTCATCCACGTGCCGCTGGCGATCCTGGCGCTCGCCTTTATCGGCGCCGGTGTCACGCAATCGCGCGATCACAACGCCCAGAAGCTTGACTGGGCCGGCATGCTGACGCTGTCGGCTTCTGTGTTCGGCTTCTCCTATCTGATTACGCAGGGTGCGGATCTCGGGAACAGCGCCCGCATCGGCGTGATATCAGCCTCCGTGGCTGCGTTCATCGCTTTCCTTGTCGCCGAGAGGGTCAATCCCTATCCGATGTTCGATTTCTCCGTGTTCCGCATCCGCCAGTTTTCCGGCGCGATCATGGGCGCCATCGGCATGAATTTCAGCTACTGGCCGTTCATCATCTATCTGCCGATCTATTATTCCGGCGTTCTCGGCTACGACAGCACGACGACCGGCCTGCTATTGCTCGTCTACACGCTGCCCTTCATGGTGATGCCGCCGATCGCCGAGCGCATTCGCGCGCGCTATCAGGCACGAATTGCCATCCCGCTCGGTCTGCTGACGCTAGGGATCGGTTTCATCGCCATGTGGATCGGCTCCAGGCTCGAGGGCGCCACCTGGCTGACCATGCTGCCCGGCACGCTGATTGCCGGCATCGGCATCGGTCTCACCAATTCGCCGACCACCAATACCACGACCGGCGCGGTATCGCCGGATCGTGCCGGCATGGCGTCCGGCATCGACATCAGCGCACGCCTGATCACGCTCGCTATCAACATCGCGGTGCTCGGCCTGCTGCTGACGCAAGGTATCGTTTCCCACCTGCGGGCCACACTCGGCGCGGCTTTGGAGCCGGATGAGTTGCGGGCACTGGCGGAAAGGGTCGCCACCGGCAATCTGGAGGGCCTTGCGCAGGGGACGCCGAAGCTCGCAGCCCTCGACCCATCCGGCGCCATCGTGCATGCCGCGCTGGTCAACGGTTTCGGCTGGGTCATGCTCTATTGCGGGATCGGCGTTCTCGCCCTGTCGGTCATCGGCTTCGTCATCTTCGGGCCGAAGCGCGTCGCGCCGCAGGAGACAGGGCTTGCGGCGGCCGAGTGATCGGCCGAAGCCCGCTCATAGCGCTCAGCCCGCCCGCCGATCCTTATCCCTGCCGCCTGGCCATGAAAGCAAGGCGCTCAAACAGATGCACGTCCTGCTCGTTCTTCAGCAGCGCGCCGTGCAGTTTCGGCAGCGCGTTCCTGGGGTCGGCGCGCAGATCCTCGGGTGCGATGTCGTCGGCGACCAGCAGGCGGATCCAGTCGAGCACCTCGGAGGTCGACGGCTTCTTCTTCAACCCCTGCATATCGCGGATCTCGTAGAACTGGGTCAGGGCAGCACGCACCAAATTCTGCTTTATGCCGGGATAGTGCACGTCGACGATTTTGTGCAGCGTGTCGACATCGGGAAAGCGGATGTAGTGGAAGAAGCACCGGCGCAGGAAGGCGTCGGGCAGTTCCTTCTCATTGTTGGAAGTGATGATGACGATGGGGCGCACAGCGGCGCGGATCGTTTCGCCGGTTTCGTAGACGAAGAACTCCATCCGATCGAGTTCCTGCAAAAGGTCGTTGGGGAATTCGATATCGGCCTTGTCGATCTCGTCGATCAACAGCACGACCTTCTTGCCGGCCGCGAAGGCGTCCCAGAGCTTGCCGCGCTTGATGTAGTTTTTGATGTCGTTGAACCTGGCATCCCCAAGCTGGCTGTCGCGCAGCCGCGAGACGGCGTCGTACTCATAAAGTCCCTGCTGCGCACGGGTGGTCGACTTGACGTGCCATTCGATCAGGTCGAGGCCGAGCGCCGATGCCACCTGGCGGGCAAGCTCGGTCTTGCCGGTGCCCGGCTCGCCCTTGACCAGCAATGGCCGCTCCAGCGCGATCGCGGCGTTCACCGCCACCATCAGATCCTTGTCGGCGACATAGGCCGCCGTGCCTTCGAAACGCATACTTGCTCCTCGGTTGATGAGCGCGACCGTAAGGACGCTGCTTGACCTGTGCAAGGGCGAGCCGGCTGCGACGAAAGCGTGTGAGATCGAAATGGAAACATCGGCTCATGTCACTAGCGCTTGACCGACCAGCCGCCTATATTGGGCTTGGCGGTCTGCGCTTCCCGGCAGGAGAACATTTTCCCCGGGGCCTTAACGATCCTTAGGGAGCTGTCCCTGGGAAGACCCGTGGGTTTTCTCATACGGCGCCCACCTACTTTGTAGGTTCCCGGGATCGCTCTCTCCACCGGTTGTGTGGATCGTCACTTACCTGTATCCGCCCAGTTTGGCGGATGATGTGGTAGAAAACGTCGCTCATGAAACGTCACCCAGATCCGACCTTTTCTATCGTCCGCGGATGACATCTCCCAAAGCCCTGAAAAAGCAGCTGCGCCTCGAGGCACTCGGCCGCCGCGATGCGCTCGATCCGCTGTGGCGGGTGGAGATCGCGCTTGAGATGGCCGAGACGGCGCGCGACCACCTCGCCATCGAGCCGGGTCAGATCGTTTCAGCTTTCTGGCCGATGCGATCGGAAGTCGACATCAGGCCGCTGATGTTCGCCTTGCGCGAGAAGGGGGCCAGGCTTTGCCTGCCGGCCATCCTCGACAAGACCACCATCGTCTTTCGCGAACTGGTGCGCGGCGCGCCGATGGTCGAGATGGGTTTTGGCACGGTCGGTCCGCATGCGGAGGCCGAGGTTCTCGATCCCGCGGTGATGCTGGTGCCGCTCGCGGCCTTCGACAGCCGCGGTCATCGCATCGGGTATGGCGCCGGCTATTACGACCGCGCCATCGCCAGGCTGATCGACAAGGGCCAGCCGCCACGACTGATCGGCATCGCTTTCGATTGCCAGGAGGTGGGTCTCGTGCCGGATGAGGCGCACGACGTCATCATCCCGGAAATACTCACCGAGAGCGGTTTGCGCCGCTTCGACATCGCTTAAAAGACCGCGATCCCGCTTAACGCGTTTCCAAGACGTGCCGGATAGTATTCCGGCAACACAGTCCGAGCCGATGGCGGCCATCATGTTTGTCTTCGCACGCTTCCTGCTGATGCCGTTCGTCCTCATCGCGGTAACGCTGTTCGCGATGGCATTGCACATTTCCGGAACGGCCCTGCACCACCAGTTCGCCTGGCATCAGACGGTTGCCACAGTGACGGATGTCAGTTCCTACAGCGAAGCCCAGGGTAATGGCCTCACCGCGAAAGGCATCAACGTCGCTGTCACCTATGTCGCGAACGATGCACCGATGACGTGGTCCGGCAAGGGAAAGGACATCGGCCTCTACACGGCGTCCAAAGGCGACGCGGTGAAGTTGTATTACAACCCTGCCAATCCATCGATCCTCGATACCGCGGCGATGAAGGGCTGGCGCGGCGGGCTGTTGCTCCTGGCCGCTACTGGTGGGTTCACTGTTTTTTACGTGTGGTTCTTCTGGCTGCGCGGACGCACCGCGCCGCCGGCGTCACCGATGATGCCTTCGGCAGTTCGCGTCGCGGGCGCGAGCGCCAAGCCGCCTCAACAGCAGCGTGGTACTTTCGGCCGGCGTTAGCGCCAATCGCCCGGGTAGCGCTTGCCTAGCGTCCGTGCCTCTGGATAGAAGTGGGCATGAGACTTCTCTTCCTCGGCGACATGGTGGGCAAATCGGGACGTACGGCGGTGTGGGAACAACTGCCCGGCCTGATCTCGGATTTCAAACTCGACTTCGTCATCGTCAATGGCGAGAACGCCGCCGGCGGCTTCGGCATCACCGAAGACATTTTTCGCGACACCATCGCCGCCGGTGCCGATGTCGTCACCACCGGCAACCATGTCTGGGACCAGCGCGACGCACTGATCTTCGCGCCGCGCGAGGAGCGCTTCTTGCGTCCGTCCAACTTCCCCAAGGGCACGCCGGGGCGCGGTTCCGGCGTCTATATCGCCAAAAACGGCGCGCGCGTGCTGGTCGCCAACATCATGGGCCGGGTGTTCATGCATCCCGAGCTCGACGATCCGTTCCAGGCCGGCGAGCGCGAGCTGGCCGCCTGTCCGCTGGGCGAGCAGGCCGATGCCGTGGTCATCGACTTCCATGCCGAAGCGACCTCGGAGAAAATGTGCTTCGCGCATTTCGTCGACGGCCGCGCCAGCCTCGTCATCGGCACCCATACGCACCAGCCGACGGCCGACCACCAGATCCTCAACGGCGGCACCGGCTACATGTCCGATGCCGGCATGTGCGGCGACTATGATTCCTCGCTCGGCATGGACAAGGAAGAGCCGCTCAACCGCTTCCTGTCGAAAGTGCCGAAAGGCCGCTTCGAGGCGGCGACCGGACCGGCGACATTGTGCGGCGTCGGCGTCACTATTTCCGACCGCACCGGCCTGACCGAGAAGATCGCGCCTTTTCGTCGCGGGCCGCGGCTCGAAGAAACCGCGCCATCCTTCTGGTCTTGACATTGATATAGTCGAGTAAAGTACCTAACTGGCGACGAAACTGCTCTAGATCGTTAAAGAGGGGACGACCTCCATGCAGCTGATCGAGTTCTTTGCGCCGCATTTTCAATTTGTTTCCGATCCAACCGCGTGGGTCGCGTTGCTGACGCTGATCGTCCTCGAGGTCGTGCTCGGCATCGACAATCTGATCTTCATCTCGATCCTGACCAACAAATTGCCTGAGGCGCAGCGCGCCCGCGCCCGCCGTCTCGGCATCTCGGCGGCGTTGATCATGCGGCTGGTGCTGCTCGCAACCATCTCCATCATCGTGCAGCTGACGACGCCGGTGTTCACAGCGTTCGGCCATGGCTTTTCCTGGCGCGACCTGATCCTGATTGCCGGCGGCCTGTTCCTGGTCTGGAAGGCGACCAAGGAAATCCACCACACCGTCGATCCCGACGACCACAAGGATACGATGATGGGCGAGACGCTGCAGATCTCGCTTGCCGGCGCCATCTTCCAGATCCTGCTGCTCGATCTCGTCTTTTCGATCGATTCGATCATCACCGCCGTCGGCATGACCGACGAGATTGCCATCATGTACATCGCCGTGATCGTGGCGGTGAGCGTGATGATGCTGGCGGCCGGGCCGCTGGCCAATTTCATCGCCAAGAACCCGAGCATCGTCATGCTGGCGCTGGGCTTCCTGCTGATGATCGGCATGACGCTGATCGCCGACGGCATGGGCTATCATGTGCCGAAGGGCTACATCTACGCCGCGATGGGCTTTTCCGCCCTGGTCGAGGGCCTCAACATGCTGGCGCGGCGAAGGAAGAAATCCAGCGGTGGGCATTGAGGCTGGGCGATCGGGGCGATCCTAGCGCCCCGGCACGCCCTTCGGATAACGGTCGCCGATCAGGCCAAGCGACAGGCCCTGTTCCAGCCATGCCTTTGCGCCGGCAAGAACCAGTGCGAAGCCGTCGGTCGAGCCGACCGCCTGCTTGACCTGCTCGTCGGCGGTGCCGGCGAAGCCGAAATTGCTGACCTCAAGAAAGGTCGCACCGTCAGCCGTTTCGGCGCCGGGCATCTCCGTGAATGTCCAGACCACAGTGGTCGGCGGATCGCTCCATTGCATGACGATCTTCTTGTTCTCGACGATCTCGCTGACATTGACCATCGCCGAGGCCCCGTACATGCGCCACTCCCAGCGAACCTCTTTGCGGCTATCCAGCCGGCCGCTACTGTGGGTAAACCAGAATTTCGTGGTGATGGCCGGGTCGACGATCGCCTCGAAGACCTCGGCGACCGGCCGCCTGATCAGCATGCCGGCTTCGGCAGTCGGCGTTTTGTGAATTTCCATCGATGCTCCTTTCCTTGTCCGGTTTGCGCTCACCAGGCGTCAGGCTCGCGCACCATGTGAACGATGCTGGCCGGGTTGGCGATCCAGAAGCCGCGAAAGCCTTCGCCCAGGGGCTCGACCGCGTCGCAACGGACGACGCCGGCCTTGGCGAGATGATCCGCAATGGCTGCAGAATTGTCGGTGAAAAGCTCAAGCCAGACTTCGGCCTGGCTCAGCATCGGCGCCTCGTCGATCCACAGACGGTTTGGGCCAAGCTCGAAGCCGATGGCCGGCGTCTTGGCGGTGAATGGATTCAAGCCGACGACGTCGCGATAGAAGGCGATCGTCGCCTCGTACTGATGTGACGGGACTTTCATGGCGATGTTGATTCCACCTGTCATTTTCGCGGTCATTGCGGGCTCCGTTGCGCTGTTCATCTGTTTGTCTCGTTGGCCGGCTCGCCCCTCATCTCGCCGCGGTAGTAGCCGTCGCGCAGATTGATGCCGTATTCGACATAGGCCTTCATGCAGGCCAGCATCTGCGACCAGCCCTCGCAATTGAGGTAGGATTTCTGCAGGCCGACCACGCCTTCCGGCCAGCCGGATTCAGCAATGGTCACAAGGGTGCCGCCATCGTCCAGCGGCTCGAAGTTCATCTCGATGCGTGTCTTGTAGGCGGGCTTGCCTTCGGCATCGGTGGCATCCCAGCGCAGCACGATATGGCGGTCCTTGATCACCTCATCGACTTCGACGGGCACCTTGCCCCACCAGACCACCCCGGTGCCGGCCTTCAGCGGCGCGCTGGCGCCGCCGATGGTGGTGAAATAGCCACTCAGCTTTTTGGGATTGACGACGGCGTCGAAGACTTCGGCGACCGGTTTGCCGATGCGCCCGGAAACTCTGAATCCAAGAGACATATCCACAGCTCCTCCTTGATTGGCTCGACGATATGTTATAGAAACATAACATGTCAAGCCAAACCGCAGACGATCACGTTTTCAAGGCGTTGGCGCATCCGCGCCGTCGCGAATTGCTGGATCGGCTGAAGGATGCGCCGCAGACGACCGGCATGTTGTGCGAGGCGTTTCCCGACATCGATCGCTGCACCGTCATGCTGCATCTCAAGGTGCTGGAAGAAGCCGAACTGGTGGTGGCAAAGCGCCAAGGGCGAGAGCGCTGGAACCATCTCAACGCGCTGCCGATCAAGCACATCCACGACCGCTGGATCAGCCAGTATGCCGGCCATGCGCTCAGCATTATCGACCGGCTGAAGTCCGATCTGGAGGGCTGAACCGGCGCGGCTGGACGAATTGAGCCGATTTATCTATAAGCCGGCCATTCCGACAGAGAACGCCGTGCATCCATCGCGTTGCACCTTGGACGGCTCTGAAAATTTGAATTCGAGTACCCGGGAGGACGAGGTGAGACCACCTCGCTTCGGGATGCTCTAGCCGAAGACGACAGGGGTGCCATGGCCGGCCATTCACAGTTCAAGAACATCATGCACCGCAAGGGCCGGCAGGACGCGGTGCGGTCGAAAATGTTTTCCAAGCTGGCGCGCGAAATCACCGTCGCCGCCAAGAGCGGAACACCGGATCCGTCGATGAACCCGCGTTTGCGCCTGGCCATTCAGAACGCCAAGGCGGTGTCGATGCCGAAGGACAACATCCAGCGCGCCATCAACAAGGCATCGATGGGCGATGCCGAGAATTACGAAGCGGTGCGCTATGAAGGCTATGGGCCAGGCGGCGTGGCGCTGATCGTCGAGGCGCTGACCGACAACCGCAACCGCTCGGCCTCGAACGTGCGCGCCGCCTTCACCAAAGCCGGGGGTGCGCTTGGTGAAACCGGCTCGGTGTCGTTCATGTGGAACCGCGCCGGCGAGATTTACTATCCGGCCTCCGCCGGCAGCGCCGACAAGGTGATGGACGCGGCGATCGAGGCCGGCGCCGATGACGTCGAGTCCGACGAGGAAGGCCACACCATCTACTGTGCGTTCGAGAGTATGGGCGAAGTGTCTAAGGCGCTGGAAGCCTCGCTTGGCGAGGCCGAATCGGTGAAGCCGATCTGGCAGCCGCAGAACAATGTCCCGGTCGACGAAGAGCGGGCGCAATCGCTGATGAAACTGGTCGCAACGCTCGAGGACGATGACGACGTGCAGAGCGTCTACGCCAATTTCGAGGTCGACGACGAGACCATGGCCAAGCTAAGCGCGGCATGAGTTTCTGACCGTCACACGGAAGTGTAGGCGAACGCCGTAGCCAAGGACTCCCCACCCAACGTATAGATCAGTCAGTGATCGACGGGAGGGGAGATGACCGGCGAAGGGATTCCACTTGCCGCTGCGATGCGGGCTTTGGTGCTCGTCGTTTATGACGAGAATGACTGGCAGAGAAGAGGCTTGCCCTTGCGAAAGGCGTTTCGTCGACAGGTGATCAAGTTCTCGGCACTTTCCCCGTCGTACTGACAGGGGCCTGGTTTGCCTTTCAGACCTGGGGGAGCTTTCCGCGACCTGCGCCGAGCAATGCTTGGTTGGAATTCGTGCCCGCCTTGGTCGCGATCGCTTGTCTTTGGTCTGGCCGGTCTGGATCGGAATAACGATAGCGTTGGGCAATGAGCCGATCCATGATCGGGTTGCCGGCACAACCGTTCGCACCCGCGAGACACATGAATGAGCCTCCCTGATAAACCTCGGATCGTCATCATCTATTGCACGCAGTGCCAGTGGCTGTTGCGGGCCGGCTGGATGGCGCAGGAACTGCTCTCCACCTTCGGCACGGATCTTGGTGAAGTGACGCTGGTGCCGGGCACAGGCGGCATCTTCACCGTTTCCTGCAACGATGTGCTGGTCTGGGACCGCAAGCGCGACGGCGGCTTTCCCGATGCCGCCAAGCTCAAGCAGCTGGTGCGCGACGTCATCGATCCGGGCCGCGATCTCGGTCATTCCGACCGCAAGGGTCACACGCAAAAGGACCCCGCTTGAGGCGAGGTCCTTGCGTTTGCGAAGTGCCATTTTTCATAGCAATGCGAAGATGAAACAGGCCATCGACACGATGGCGGTGATGGTGCGGACGTGGTTCCACATCACCCAATGGTTCAGATGGTTCGCCCACACGGCTGCGCCATTGGCGCTGGCCGGGTCGACGGCGGCGAGCGCATCGTTGAGCGGCACATTGAAGACCATGGTCACGATCGGGTTGCCGATCAAATAGATCACGGCACCGGCAAGCAGCCAGTATAAGCCGGACTGGCTCCACCCCATGAGAACGGCGGCGATAAGCACCAGACAGAGCAGGCCGGTGCCGAACAGCGCCGTCATGAAGGTGGGCGTGATCACCGTGATGTTGATCGAATTCATCGCCGCGATGCCTTGGGGGACCGGCAGCCGGGCAAGCGCCGCCATGATAAAGTTGGAAAAGGCGAAGAACACGCCGCCGACGACGCCCGAGCCGATTGCAGCGATGATGGTGAGGGTGGGAAAAAGCTTGATCATCTCAGTTGCTCTAGATGCCGGTTGCAGCGGTTTCATTTGCGTAGGCGGAAAAGTCTTTCGGCGCGCGGCCGAGCACACGCTGGACGCCGTCGGTCAGCGTCTCGTTGCGGCCGTCAAGCACTTCGGTGAACAGCTCGTTGAGCAGCCAGGCGATTTCGGGCGGCAGTTCGTATGCCGCCGTCGCGGCGGTGAATTCGTCATGCGAGATCTTGATATAGCGGATGTCGCGGCCGGTCGCCTTGGCGATCTCGGCAACCGCGTCGGCGAAGCTTAGCAGCCGCGGCCCGGTCAACTCATAGAGCTGGCCGACATGACCCGGTTCGGTCAGCGCAACGAAGGCAGCATCAGCGATGTCGTCGACATCGACGAAGGGCTCGCCAACAGGGCCGACGGGCAAAGCCACTTCGCCTTGCCGCAAGGACTCGACGAGAAAACCTTCGCTGAAATTCTGCGAAAACCAAGCGCAACGCAGGATCGTCCAGTCAGCTCCCGAGGCTTTGACCATCTCTTCGGCGCGCTGGGCTTCGGTCTCGCCGCGGCCGGAGAGCAGCACCATGCGGGTGACGCCATTTGCCACCGCAAGCCTGGCGAAGGCGCGGACGGTCTCGGCGGCGCCCGGCACGGCGATGTCGGGATAGTAACTGATGTAGACGGCGCCCACGCCCTGCATGGCAGGCTCCCAGGTCGCCGGAACCTCCCAGTCGAAGCGGGGGCTGCCGGAACGCGAGCCGATGCGCACGGGAATGCCCTGTAAGGTCAGCCGCTCGGCGAGGCGACGGCTGGTCTTGCCAGTGCCACCGAGGATCAGGACTGGTTTGGTATCGGTCATTGTGGTTTTCCTCTGTTTACAATATGAGTAATCCTCACATTTGCAAAACGTGATAAACCCTCGTATTTTGCGAGTCAATCCGTTTGTTGGCAGATTTTGTCGAGGCCGGAGGCCGTCATGGAAGACACAGCAACGCCCGCATCTGCCCAGGAGCAGGTCGCATCGCCGCGACGGGCGCCCACCCAGCAGCGCAGCCGCGAGCGCGTCGAGCGCATGCTGGCCGCAGCCTCGGCGCTGATTGCCGAGCAAGGCAGCGACGCCATGCGCATGGGCGAGGTGGCGGAACGGGCCGCGGTGTCGATCGGTTCGCTCTACCAGTTCTTTCCCGACAAGCGGGCGATCGTCTGGGCGCTGGCCGAGCGCTACACCGCCGAAAGCCAGGCCTGCATCTCCTCGGCGCTCAAGGATGTCGTCGACGCCGAGGGCCTGCGGCAGGCGTTTTCGGAGCTGGTGGATATCTACTATCAGCTGTTCCTGGCCGAGCCGGTGATGCGCGACATCTGGTCGGGCACGCAGGCCGACAAGGCGCTGCGCCAGCTCGAACTCGCCGACAGCCGGGCGAATGCCGAATTCCTGACCATGGTGCTGAAGCGGCTGCATCCCGGCGCCGATCCGGTGGCGCTGGAGACCACAGCGTTTCTGGTCTGGCAGATGGGCGAGGCTGCCGTGCGGCTGGCGATCTCGGTCGACCGGCAGGAGGGCGACAGGCTGGTCGCCGCCTACAAGCGTATGGCGCTGCGGGAATTAGTGGACGGGTAGGCTCGCACCACTCTGGGAAGGGTCGCTTCGAAGCAGCAGGGTGGAGGCGTCGGACCGCACCCGACCCTTGGGCCGACCTCCCCACAAGCGGGAGGTATCGGCGCGTTAGCTTGAAGCGACTGACTTTGACGGCAACAAAAAACCCGCCACAAAGGCGGGTTCTTTATTCAGCGATACAGGTAAACTTTAAAGGCCGAAGCCTTCGAAGCGCTTCTTGAACTTCGACAGGCGGCCGCCGCGGTCGAGCAGGGTCTGCTGGCCGCCGGTCCAGGCCGGGTGCGTGGTCGGGTCGATATCGAGGTTCATCGTATCGCCTTCCTTGCCCCAGGTCGAACGGGTCGAGTATTCGGTGCCATCGGTCATGACGACCTTGATGGTGTGGTAGTCGGGATGGATATCGGCCTTCATTGTCGTGCTTCCTGGCTTGCGGCGCTACAGACGGGCCCGCGGCCTGCGTCGATGCGCCCCTTTTTAAAACTCGAAGCCGCAGCTATTGAAAAGCCACGGCTTCTAAAACGGTCGGCGAGCCTATACATCAGCCGGAATTGAATCACAAGGCCACGGCAGGCGCATATTGAACGCGCCCACCTGGAGCGGCCAGAGGAAACGGTCATGGCGGACATCAGCGGCGAGCAAGACGGGCGCAGGCGCTCGCTCGGGCCGCTCAGGCGCCTATATCCCTACATATTCCGCTACCGCAAACTGGTCATAGGCGCCCTCATTTCGCTCGCCATCGCCGCAGCGACGACGCTGGCGCTGCCGCTGGCCGTGCGGCGCATGATCGACCACGGTTTCAGCGCTTCCGGCACCGTCTTCATCGCCGAATATTTCGCTGCTTTGGTGGCGATGGCAGCCATTCTGGCGGCGGCATCGGCCGGACGCTACTACTTCGTCATCACGCTCGGCGAGCGGGTCGTTGCCGACATCCGCAGCGACGTGTTTTCGCATGTCACGACGCTTTCGCCGTCCTTCTTCGACACCGCGCAATCGGGCGAGATCGTCTCGCGGCTTGCCGCCGACACCACGCAGGTGAAATCCGCCGTCGGCGCCACCGCCTCGGTGGCGTTGCGCAACGTCATCCTCGGCCTTGGCGCGGTGGCGATGATGGTCGTCACCAGCCCGAAACTGTCGGGCCTGGTGATCGCGGCCATTCCGCTCATCGTGCTGCCGCTGGTCGCGTTCGGCCGTTCGGTGAGGCGCCGGTCACGGCAGGCGCAGGACACGCTGGCGCAAGCGACCGCCTATGCCAGCGAGCAGATCGGCGCGGTGCGCACGCTGCAGGCGTTCACCAACGAGACGCTGGTCACCGGGCGGTTCTCGGCCGCGGTGGAAGCCGCCTTCCAGGCGGCGCGCTCGTCGATCTTCTCCCGCTCGCTGCTCACCTTCTTTGCCATCTTCATGATCTTTTCCTCGGTCGTGGCGGTGTTGTGGTTCGGCTCGCGTGACGTGCTTGCCGGCACGATGTCGCCCGGCACGCTCGGCCAGTTCCTGCTTTACTCCGTGTTTGCCGCAGGCGCGCTGGGCGCACTGTCGGAAGTCTGGGGCGAGCTTGCCCAGGCGGCGGGTGCGGCCGAAAGGCTGACCGAGATACTCGACGAGACGCCGGCGATTCAACCGCCGGCCAATCCGCTGCCGCTGCCCGCCAAGGCGACAGGCGCGATCAGTTTCGACGACGTCTCCTTCTCCTACCCGGCAAGGCCGGACCGTGCCGCCGTCCACGGCTTGAGTTTTCAGGTCAAGCCCGGCGAGACGGTGGCGATCGTCGGCCCGTCGGGCGCCGGAAAGAGCACCGTCTTTTCGCTGATCCTGCGCTTCTACGATCCCGAAACCGGCCGCATCGCCATTGACGGTGTCGACGTGCGCAAAGCCGATCCGGCTGAAGTGCGGGAGCGCATTGCCATCGTGCCCCAGGATGTCACCATCTTTGCGGCAAGCGCGCGCGACAATATCGGCTTTGGCCGGCCGGGCGCGACGAATGCCGAGATCGAGGCCGCCGCCAGGGATGCGCTGGCCGACGAATTCATCCTGCGGCTCGACAAGGGCTACGATAGCCAGGTCGGCGAGCGCGGCGTCACCTTGTCCGGCGGCCAACGTCAGCGCGTGGCGATCGCCCGCGCCATCCTGCGCGACGCGCCGATCCTGCTGCTCGACGAAGCCACGTCGGCGCTCGACGCCGAAAGCGAAACGCTGGTGCAGACGGCGCTGGAACGGCTGATGCAGGGCCGCACCACCATCGTCATCGCCCACCGGCTGGCGACCGTGCTGAAGGCCGACCGCATCCTGGTCATGGATGGCGGCCGCATCGTCGAGGAAGGCACGCACCAGAGCCTGGTCGCCAAGGGCGGCATCTATGCAAGGCTGGCCAAGCTGCAGTTCGAAACCGGAGCAAGCGCCTTCAGGGGTGCCGCGGAGTAGCAACCCGCAATCAGGCGGGACCATACCGCTTGCGGAGATGCTCGGTGAAATACGCGGCGTTGAGCTTTTCCCCGGTGGCGCGCTCAAGCAGTTCGGGCGTCGACCAGCGCGATCCCTGCGACCAGATATTGTCGCGGCGCCAGTCATTGATGGCGGCGAAATTGCCCTTGGCGAGGTCGCTGTCGGCTGAAGGATGGTCGCGCGTCAGCGCAGCCCATTGCTGCGCCGCCATCATAGCGCCCAGCGTATAGGACGGGAAATAGCCGAAGGCGGCGCCCGGCCAATGCACGTCCTGCATCGGTCCGTCGGCTGGGTTGTCGATCGTCGAAAGGCCAAGATACTCCCGCATCTTGGCGTCCCAGGCTTCGGGCAGGTCGGCCGCCTGCAGCCGCCCCGAGACCAGCTCCTGCTCCAACTCGTAGCGCAGGATGACATGCAGCGGGTAGGTGACCTCGTCGGCGTCGACGCGGATCAGGCCGCGCTCGACCCGGTGCACATGCGGCAGGATGTCGTCGAGCGACCAGGCTTCGCCGAGATGCTTTTCGACCACGGGCAGCGCCCAGCGCCAGAATTCGGGGTTGCGGCCGACCTGTTTCTCGACGAACAGACTCTGGCTTTCATGCACCGCCATGCCGCGCGCCTTGCCGAGCGGCCAGTGCGCCCAGGCCTTCGGCAGGTTCTGCTCGTAGAGCGCATGGCCGGTCTCGTGCAGCACGCCCATCAAAGCCGACAGGAAATCGGACGTTTTGTAGCGGGTGGTGATGCGAACGTCGCTCGGCACCCCGCCGCAGAAGGGATGGTGCGATACCGACAGAGAACCATGGGTGAGGTCGAAGCCGACCGAAGCCATCATGGCGAGACCAAGCTCGCGCTGTTTGTCGATCGCATAGCTGCCGGAGAGCGGCTTCAGCGGGCGCTTGGCCAGTCGCGCTTCCTGTACGGCCAGCGCTTCCGGCACGAAGCCCTTCAGGAATGTCTTCAGCTCGGTGAAGACCGGCGTGATGTCGGCGGCGCGGTTGCCAGGATCGTATTGCTCCATCAGTGCGTCGTAGGGATCGAGGCCGAGCGCGTCGGCGCGCAGGGCGGCTTCCTCGCGCACCAGCGCGATGACACCTTCGAGCGCCGGCAGGAATCCGGCCCAGTCATTCTTGCCGCGCAGGTCGCGCCAGAGCTGCTCGGAGCGCATACGCGCCACCGTCTGGCGCTCGACGAATTCGACCGGCAGGCAGGTCAGGTTGGTGTATTGCCGGCGCAACTCCCGGACCGCGGCTTGCTGCTCCTCGTTGAGCGCTTCAGCTTCTGCAGCGGCGAGCCAGTCGGCGATCTCCGGCGCCGTTGCCCTGATATGCAGCATGCCGGCAAGGGAAGCCATCGCTTCGGCGCGCTTCTCGCCGCCGCCGACGGCCATGTGGGTCGCCTCGTCGGCGCCGAGGATAGCGAGCGCATGTTCCAGCGCTTCGAGCTTGTGGCCGAGATCATCGAGCTTCTGAAAAGACATGGCAGGTTCCGCGTTTTGGACCGCGGGAAAAGATACCAACGCGCCAGGATTGGCAACCCTCAAAGGTGGCTATGCAGCTTGCGCCGATGAGCTTGTGCGTGGAATGCTGGCTGGCGGTGGAACACCGCCATGCAGGGGAGACTAAGATGATCGGCAATATCCTGGTCGGGCTGGTGGCCCTGATCCACCTCTACATCGTCTATCTGGAGATGGTGGCGTGGGACACACCGCGCGGGCACAGGGCGTTCAACCTCAAGCCGGACTTCGCCAGCGCATCGAAGGTGCTCGCCGCCAATCAGGGGCTCTACAACGCCTTCCTTGCCGCCGGGCTGATCTGGGGCCTCTATCTCGGCGCGGCGGGATTCCAGATCAAGGTGTTCTTCCTGCTTTGCATCGCCGTCGCCGGGCTCTATGGCGCGGCGACTGCCAGCCGGAAGATCCTGTATGTTCAGACCGTGCCGGCGGTGCTGGCCCTCGCTGCGCTGTGGCTGGGCTGGTGACAAAAAAGACGCCCTCGGAACCAGATCCCGCGGGCGTCAGACAGTCCCTTCCTCATTCCTGGAGATATCAGAACGGACCTCAGCCGTTCGGATAATTCCCGCCGTCGGAGCCATCACCGATCATGAAGCCGCTGCCGGTGTCGGACATCAGCCTCTGATCGACATTGTCGAGGCGGCGCAGCAGATCGTGATATTGCGCGGCCGGGATCCGGCCATGGTCCGAAGCGGCGACCCCTTCGGCGGCCTGGCCGATATGCGCCGCACGCAGATGCAGCCACTGCGCTTCCGAGGTCGAGATGCCCTTCGTCTCGCGCGCATCCGTGATGCCCTGTTCGACGCCCCGCACCTGCTCGATCAGGCCGGTCACACGCGGACCGGTCATGTCGGTCGGGTCGCTGGCGTCGAGGGCGCCCTTGTGATGTCCGGCGGCATAGGCGCCGGCGAGTGGAACAGTGATCAGAAGTGTCGTGAGGGTTGCGGTCCTGAGAGTCTTCAAAGAGCGCATGATGTGCGTCTCCTCCTGCTATGGAAGGGGCAAGCGCTTTCGCTCCGCCTTCCGGAAGCGGGCCGTCCGGTTCCGTCGCGTCGCGATGGGAGGCATCGCCGGCGGTTCTCGGCCCTGCGCGTCAAAGTAGGAGCCCGGAAACGCGAAGTGTAATTAAAGAAAGATAATGTTTTCAGGCCTTGCCGACCTGGCGTTGCGCCCTAGAGTTGAGCCGGCAAACAATTTCGCGGGACTGAAAATCACCGTTCGGTGAGCTTCAGTTCAATGCGTCGGTTCTTGTTGCGGGCGTCTTCGGTGTCGGCGGGGTCGAGCGGCTGGAATTCGCCGAAGCCGGCCGCAACCAGCCGGTTGGCGGGCACGCCGTTCTCGATCAGGAACTTGACCACCGAGGTCGAACGCGCCGTCGACAATTCCCAATTGTCGCGATAGCGGCCGGCGCCGGACAGCGGCTTGTTGTCGGTGTGGCCGTCGACGCGCAGCACCCAGTTGATCTCGGGCGGGATTTCCTTTTGCAACTCGATGATGGCATCGGCGAGCTTCTTCATCTCGACTTTGCCGGCATCGTTGATCACTTCCGACCCGGTCGGGAACAGAACTTCCGACTGGAAGACGAAGCGGTCGCCGACGATGCGGATGTTCTCGCGGTCGGCGAGGATTTCGCGCAGGCGGCCGAAGAAGTCGGAGCGATAGCGGTTCAGCTCCTGCACGCGCTGCGCCAGCGCGACGTTGAGCCGACGGCCGAGATCGGCGATCTTGGTGTTGGAATCGCGGTCGCGCGTTTCAGAGACGTTGAGGGCATCCTCGAGCGCGCCGATCTGCTTGCGCAGCGCCGCGATCTGCTGGTTGAGGATCTCGACCTGGCTCAGCGCCTGCTGGCTGATCTGGCGCTGGCTGTCGAGTTCGCCGCCGAGTTCCGCGGCGCGCTGGGTGGCGGCGTCGCCGGCGCCGGCACCTTGCGCCAGCAGCTGCTCGAGCCGGCTCTTCTCAGCTTCGGCGGCCGACAGCGACGCCTGCAGATTGGCCAGCGAATCGTCCTTGTCCTGCGCGCTCGAGCGCTCCAGCGCCAGCAACTGCGTCAGTTCGTTGATCTGCGAGTT
The DNA here is from genome assembly GCF_040321555.1 of Mesorhizobium sp. M0317. Classification (NCBI taxonomy): domain Bacteria; kingdom Pseudomonadati; phylum Pseudomonadota; class Alphaproteobacteria; order Hyphomicrobiales; family Phyllobacteriaceae; genus Mesorhizobium; species Mesorhizobium sp. M0317. Next base: position 160,969 of record NZ_JAMYRV010000005.1, read on the forward strand.
GAGGCGCGTGAGCGCCGTATCCTTGCCGGAGAGTTCGCGTCCGAGCAGGAACTGCGCCAGCACGAAAACGGTGAGCAGGAACATGATGGCGAGCAGCAGCGTCGACAGCGCGTCGACGAAGCCCGGCCAATAGTCGATCCGGCGATCGGTGCGCCGGCCCCTGGCGAGAGCCATGCTAGTGGACCCCGGGTTTCTTCAGCGCGTCGGCGATCTTTTCCAGCGTGTTGCGCATCGCCTTCTGCTCGTCCGACTGGGCCTCGACCCAGTCGCGCATGATCTGCTGCTCGGAGCGCATGTTCTTGACCAGGCCGGAAATGCCGTCGGCGAGATTGGCCATGGCGGTGGCGACGCGCGGATTGGAGCCGCCGCCGCTTTCCTGCATGCTGCGCAGCCGTTCCGACAGGACCCGGATCTCGTCGGAGGATTCAGTCTTGGCCGGGTCGGCGACGGCGATGTCGGAGGAGAGATCGGTGACCGAGGACAGCCAGTTTTCAAGCTCGGTATAGAAGCGGGTCTGGGCGCGGCCGGCCTGCAGGTCGAGGAAGCCTAGCACCAGCGACCCGGAAAGGCCGAACAGCGAGGACGAAAAGGCCGTACCCATGCCGGCCAGCGGCGCCGACAGCCCCTGCTTCAGCGAATCGAGCACGGCGGCGGCGTCGCCGGTGCCGGGATCGAGCGATTCGATGGTTTCGCGGATCGAGCCGATGGTGTTGAGCAGGCCCCAGAAGGTGCCGAGCAAACCGAGGAACACCAGCAGGCCGACAAGATAGCGCGACGTGTCGCGGCTTTCGTCGAGGCGGGTGGCGATCGAATCCAGCATGGTGCGCATCGAAGACGTCGAGAAGGCCACCGTCGAGGAGCGGCCGATCATCGCCTTCATCGGCGCCAGCAGCACCGGCTCGGTGGTTTCGGAACCGGCGCGGAAGGAATTGACCCAGCGCACTTCGCGAAACAGTCGTCCGACCTGGGCGAAGGCGAGCAGGATGCCGACCACAAGGACGCCGACGATCAGGCCGTTGAGGCCGGGATTGCTCCCGAAAGCGGTCGAGATCTGGCGGGTGAGGATGGCGGCGATGAAGGCGACGATGACCAGGAAGATGACCATGGTCAGGAGGAAGACCTGCGGGCTCGACAGTTTGTGCGGATCGTACATCAGGACATCAGAACGCCTGCCCACGCCGAAGGATCTGAGAAAAGCCATCCGTGCCCCGTTTCCGATGCTCTATTTGCCTTGACGCAATTCCGAACGGGAAGCCGCTCATACTTCCCTGGAACTGCTCCAGTGCCGCCGATCACGTAATTCGCGACTCTAAACGGAATTGTGACCAAATTGAATGGCGCTTGGCAATATTGCCCGACTGTCGGGCCGCACCACGCCGTTCAGAGGCGGTTGACGACCAGGCAGTCGACCATGGCGGCAAGATGCAGCCCGGCGCCGGTGACGACAAAGCCGTGCCAGAGGGCATTGTGAAAGCGCAGGCGTTTCCAGGCGAAGAAGATGACGCCGCAGGAGTACACGATGCCGCCGGCGACAATCAGCGCGATCGAGGTCGTCGGCAACGTCGCCACCAGCGGCTTGACCAGGACGACGCCGCTCCAGCCGGTGGCGAGATAGAAGACAATGGCCAGACGATCGAAGCGGCCGGGCAGGAACACTTTCATGGCAATGCCGGTCAAAGCAGCGGTCCAGACAAGGACAATCATCGGCAGCGCCAGCGGCGAGCCGTCGAGCTGGGCCAGAAAGGGCGTGTAGGTCGCGGCGATCAGGAGATAGATCGCCGCATGATCGAAGCGCCGCAAGATCCACTTCGCCGGCGACGTCACCGGCCACAGATTGTAGGTCAGCGAAATCGACAGCACAGTCAGCAGCGACACCACGAAGAAGGCGGCGGCGATGTATTCGCCGGGACCGGCATGGAAGGCGGCCAGCGCCAGCAACGCCGAGCCGGCGGCTATCGCCAGCACGATGCCGACCGCGTGGACGATGCCATCGGCGATCATCTCCGCACGCGAATAGTGCCAACGCCCGACAAAAGGGATTTCAATTGGCTGGTCTGGCTGCGCTTCTCGCGAGGATAGTGAAGGTATGCTCGTCATAAAAGATCCTGCGTCACCCTTATCTGGGCGGCCGCCGGGCAGTATTTCAAGCTTTGATTGCGGTTTTGCGACTGCGGCGCTTCAGCGCGCCGCGCCGGCATGCCAAGTGATCAGCGCGCCGAAAGCGGCTTCTTCACCGCCTTGAGCAGCGCGCGCTGGATGACCTCGTTGCCAGCGACGAGCGAACCCGCCTCGAGCATATCCTGGCCGCCATCCATGTCGGAGACGAAGCCACCGGCCTCGCGGATCAGCAGCAGGCCGGCGGCAATGTCCCAGGCCGACAGGCCGGTTTCCCAAAAGCCGTCCATGCGGCCTGCGGCGACATAAGCGAGATCGAGCGCGGCGGAACCCAGGCGGCGCACGCCCGAGACCTCGGCCATCACATTGCGCAACTCGACGAGGAAATTGCCGTGCTGGCCGCGGCCGAGATGCGGCACGCCGCAGCCGATGACGCAGTCGGTGAGCTTGCTGCGGCCGGCAACGCGCAGCCGGCGATCGTTCATGAAGGCGCCGCCGCCGCGCTCGGCGGTGTAGAGCTCATCCATTGCCGGATTGTAGATGACGGCGGCGACCAACTGGCCCTGTCGCTCCAGCGCGATCGAGATGGAAAAGATCGGAATGCCGTGCAGGAAATTGGTGGTGCCGTCGAGCGGGTCGACGATCCAACGGTGCTGGTCGTCGTCCCCTGCGATCATGCCGCGCTCTTCCATAAGGAAGGCATAGCCCGGCCGTGCCTTCGACAGTTCGGCAAACAGGATGTCCTCGGCCTTGCGGTCGGCTTGGCTGACATAGTCGCCCGGTCCCTTCATCGACACCTGCAGGTTCTGCACCTCGCCGAAATCGCGCGACAGCGAGCGGCCGGCCTTCATGGCGGCCTGGACCATGACATTGAGAAGTGCGGAGCGTGCCATCGTATCTGTTCCTGCCTACGCGTCAGTCTGCGCGGCGCATGTAGGTGAGTTCGTTGGTGTCGACGACGATGCGTTCGCCGGCGCCGATGAATGGCGGCACCAGCACGCGGATGCCGTTTTCCAGCACCGCCGGCTTGTACGAGGACGCGGCCGTCTGGCCCTTCACCACCGGGTCGGCCTCGGTGATGGTCAGCGTCACCTGGTCGGGCAGCGAAATGCCGATCGGCCTGTCCTCATAGAGCTGGACCGTCACCATCATGCCGTCCTGCAGGAAGGCGGCGCGGTCGCCGACGAAATCCTTCGCCAGCTCGAGCTGCTCGTAGCTCTGCGTGTCCATGAACACCAGCGCGTCGTCCTGGGCGTAGAGGAAGGAAAAATCCTTCAGATCGAGCCGGATCTGCTCGACGGTCTCGGCCGAGCGGAAGCGCTCGTTGAGCTTGGTGCCGTTGATCAGGTTCTTCAGTTCGACCTGGTTGTAGGCACCGCCCTTGCCGGGCTTGACGGTGTTGGTCCTGACCGCCACCCAAAGGCCGCCATCGTGCTCGATGACATAGCCGGGACGGATTTCGTTGCCATTGATCTTGGCCATGATGAGATTGATCCGGGATGCTACCAACGGCTTGGCCGTTGGTATGGGGATGGTCGCTGGACAAGCGATTTCGGGCCCCCAAGACCACAAATCGGCAGGAGAGGCAAGGGATGCCAGATCGCCCGACAGCGGCTGGTAGCCTCAAACCTGGGCTGCAATGACTTTGCCGACGGCCTCGACTATGGCATCCGCAGCCTCAGTCAGCCGGTTGAGATGAGGCGAACGAAGTGCGGCGACCTGCAAGGAAAGGTCGACATCTTCCGTGTTGACCAGCATGAGGCCGTCGGGAAGTCCGCGCCTTGCAAGACGCAACGGCACTAGCCCAAGGCCGTGCCCCCGACGGACCCATTCCATCTGCAAGGCCGGATCCTGTATCTCCGCCGCGATCTCGAAATAACGCCTTCCGCCGACCAGAACGGACATGAGTTTCTGGCGCGCGTCGCAAGGGGCCGGACTAAGCACCCACGGCATGGGTGTCCGGCCACCGTCTTCCGGATCGGGGACGGTGGACGCAGCTATGACGCCAAGACGTTCAGTGCCAAGCGCTTCCGGACCTGGCTTATCCGACGATCGCAGAACAATCGTCACATCGAGCTCGCCGCGTTCGAATTGATCGATCAGTTCGGCGCTCCAGCCGGTCTTGAGCCGTAGCGACACTTTCGGGAACGCCGCCGCGGCGTTGGCGATGGCCCCGGCGATGTCGCGGTCCGAGAGGCCATGGGCGAGACCCAGGCGGAACAGTCCTTCCGGCTCGGTCTTTCCGGCGAAGGATTTCAGCGCTTCTACGGAAGCGATGATATCGCGGCCGCGCGCCAGCACTTCCAGCCCCGTCGGCGTCAGTCGCGGCGGCTTTTGCCGGCGGTCGAGCAGCGTCGTGCCAAGCATGTCCTCCAGCCGCTGGATTTGCCGGGTCACAGCCGGCTGGGTCAGCGGCAGGCGCCGGGCGACCTTCTGGATCGAGCCCTCCTCGGCAAACAGGGCGAGCGTGCGCAATTCCTCAAGCATAGCCAGAACCATGTCTCGTAGGCATAATCATTGTAAACATTATGAATTTGAAATCCATCGCCTGGCAAGCAATTTTCCTTTCAAACGAAAGGAGGACGACAATGAAGGCAATCGAACTGCAGAGCCCAGGCGGCATCGACAATCTCAAGATGGTCGAACGGCCAATGCCGGAACCCGGCCGCCAGGAGATGATCGTCAAGGTCAGGGCCACGGCGCTCAACTACCGCGATGTCGAGATCGCGCGCGGCAGCTATCACACGACATTCCCCTTGCCGCTGGTGCCGCTTTCCGACGGCGTCGGCGAGGTCGTTGCGCTTGGCTCCGAGGTCAGCCGCTTCAAGGTCGGCGACCGGGTCTGCGGCACGTTCTGGCAGCGATGGGTCGGCGGCAGCTTCGCCATGGCCGAACCCTCATACCAGCGCGGTGGCCCCATCGATGGGCTGCTAAGCGAATTCGCCCGGCTGGACGAACAGGCGGCGGTCATCGCCCCGGCGCAGCTCAGCGATGTCGAGGCGGCGACGTTGCCTTGCGCCGCGGTCACTGCCTGGCATGCGTTGTTCACCGAGGGCAAGCTCAAGCCAGGCGAAACCGTGCTCAGCCTCGGCACCGGCGGCGTGTCGCTGTTTGCCGTGCAGTTGGCAAGGGCGGCCGGCGCGCGCGTCATTGTTACGTCGAGCAGCGATGAGAAGCTTGCCCGGGCGAAGGGGCTTGGCGCGCATGATGGCGTCAACTACCGCGACAATCCGGATTGGTCGTCGGCCGTGCTGGCGCTGACCGATGGCCGCGGCGCGGACCACATCATCGAAGTCGGTGGTCCCCAAAGTTTCGCGCAGTCGCTCAAGGCGTCGGCGCGCGGCGCCCAGATCAACGTCATCGGCTATCTCGGCGGCAGCGAAGGGGTGATTAATCCGCTCGACATCTTCCGCCGCCAGGTGAAAGCACGCGGCATACCGGTCGGCTCGCGCGAGTCCTTCGAAGCGATGAACCGGGCGCTCGCCGTCAATCGGCTGCGGCCGGTGATCGACCGGGTCTTCCCATGGGCAGAGGCAGCGCAGGCCTTTCGCCATCTCGAACACGGCTCTCCCTTCGGCAAGGTCGTGCTGGATCATACACAGTGACGTTGCGTGTCAGGGCAGGCGGTTGGCCTTCTGCAAGGCTTGCTTTGTCTGATCGTCGGTCAGCCCTTGCAGGAAATCGTCCATCTCCGGATCGATAAGGCCGGCGCGGCGGGCGACCACATACCAGGCCCCGGCCAGGATCAGGTCGGGGTCGGTTCCGATGCCGCCCATATAGAGCTTTGCCAACCGGTTCTGGGCAGCGACATTGCCGCCTTCAGCTGCCTGCTTCATCCAGTTGAAGCCGGATTTCAGGTCGCGAACACCGCCCCGGCCCTCGATCATCCAGGCGGCAAGATCGATCTGCGCGGTGTCGTAGTTCTGCCTGGCAGCCTGTGCCAGCAAGCTGCGGGCCTTTGCATCGTCGCGGGTCTTGCCGCCGACGCCATTGGCATAGACCTGCGCCATCGCATACTGGGCGTCGGCAAGCCCTGTCGCCGCGGCACGCTCATAATAAGGCACAGCCCTGGGGGGGGCGGCGGCGCCCGGGTCGGGCGGGGCGCGGCATTTGGGGCGTTTTTTCAGCGCGGGCCGGGTGGCGGGCGCGGCGGCGGGGGGCGGCTGCGCCGAATGTGCCGGGGGGTGCGTGTTGTGGTGGGG